>JADZEF010000084.1 GCA_020850695.1 Planctomycetaceae bacterium
GCAGCATCGGGGGAAGCAGAGCCTGGTGATGAAGCGACGCCTTTGCGGGTGGAGCGACGACTTCCTGATGCAAGTCCTCGTCGGGAGCAGGAGTTAGTGTGCGCTGGCCCTGTACAGCGGTTCGTCCGGCAATTCCTTTACGGCTGACCATAACTCCTTGCAAACGCCGAAGAATGCTTGATCCGCCCCGTACCTAGATTTTCCATACAAAGAATCACGGCGCGGCATGTTGAAATGGCTCGCGATCTCGCCGTACAAACCTTGCTTCGAGTGGCTTCCCCAAGAGTGCAGCACTCTAAGGCGATCGAAGTTTGGTTCATCATTAGAGTGCTCATACGTGAACCGTCGAATAAGCTCTGTTAGCTGCTGATAGAGGGCCCGCGAATGAAACGTAACCGCGATGTTCCAATCAGGATGCTGAGTGTGCAGATAAGCTGCCTTGAGGGCCAATACCACGGTCTTTCCGGACCCTGCGAGACCGCGAACTCTCTGCGGCCCATCGGGCGTTTCGATTGCGGCACGCTTCTGCCACTGATCAAGGTTGGCAATCTCCTGTTCGATCTCCTTGAGAACTGCGCCGCGTGAATCAGCTTTCGATACTGTCACCCGTTTCTTGGCTGGCTTGATCGTCGAGACGCGCTGCAGCGCAGCGTTTAGAGGCCGAAAGAGAGCATCTTCCAATTCCGGTGCGGATTTCACCACATCAATAAGTGTTGCGGGTCCGGCAACTAGAGCTTCCGAATCGTCAGGCGGGCTAACATCCACCGGGAAAAACGTAACAATGGTGATCTCCACACCGAGCTTCCGTCGCCGCCTCAGGCTTTGGTGTCGACCAAGGCTATTCTCCATCGCGAAGTAGAGCTTGTCTTGACTCTCTTGAATTTCATCCCAGAACGATTCGGATTGCTTTGGGGCTGACTTCGCGAGTGAAAACACGATCAGGCCGTGTTCACGCGAAACAAGAAGTGCCTCAACAAAAATCGACTCTTCGGCAGAAGCAAGAATCGGATAGCCGATGTAGAGCGTGCCAGTCAGATCCAAGGCGGACAGCTGCTCTTCGAGTTGAGCTGTAATGGCGGGGTTCTTTGACTTGCCGTACACCTTCTCTAACATGGCACAGTTCCTCTGTACTGAACGCAGGCCCAAGACCCGTGAAGTCCAGTTTCTGACAGTTCGCAAAGATTGACGCTACGAGTGAATGCTCACAAATGATCGTCTGATGGTTTTCGTCCACACACCGCTTTGCGGTCGCGATCCAGCGAATTGTGCATTGTAGTCGACGTTCAGCGGGAAAGCACGATCCTCCGCGTTGGCGAGGTGGCGTACTGGGTGGCTTTGGGCCGCAAGAGCCGTTGTGACCTCGCGACACATCGCTGTGATGTGTCGGCGGCATCGTTTGGTCAACGGACGATCGACTCCAAGAACGGTCCGTCCTCACGATCCGACCGTCGCTGTGCGTGATCAGGACTCCGGATCAAAACCGATCTCGCGGACCTCTTGCGCACATCGACACGCCTGGGCGAACCGGGCGGCCCACACCAGCGCCTCCTCGCGCGACGAGACCTCGAGGATCGAGAACCCGCCGACGACCGCCTTGGTCTCCGGGACGGGGCCGTCGGAGATCATCCCGTCGGGCGCCACAATCCGCGCCTGTTGGCGCATCACCCCCGCACCGAAGATCCAGACCCCTGCGGCCTTGGCCTCCCGCACCACCGCGTGCGACGCTTCCCCCACCGCCGGCAGGTCCGCCTCAGAAATGTGGTCCATCGAGCCGTCATCAAACGAGATCAGAAATCGGTGCATTGCCTGGCTTCTTCTTTCGGTCAGTGAGGATTAACTACGTAGTTCAGCAACCGGCGGGCTGGAAAGCTTTTGGACGTCGAAAAGCTGTCATTTCCCGTCAGCCTGCAGCGTTTGGTTCGGCTCGGCCACCACCGGGAACTTGGGGTGGAGCAGCGCTCGGATCTGCTGTAAGACGTCCTGATCCGTGGTCCCTACGCGAGGATGCGTGCCGAGGACGACATACCCGCGCTGTCGCAGTTCGTCGGCAACAGCGCGCTCCAACGCCGCCATCTGGTCCCGGATAGGCTTATGCGCGTCGAAATCGTCCTGCTCCGGCCAAATCGGTCCAATCGCGACCATCTCGAACGAGCATGCCTCGTACGCGACTCCGGCCCGCGTCAACTGCTTGCCGAGGGCGTTACCTTTGGCGTTCGGCCCTGGGTCGAGGTGCTGGCCGATCCGCTTGAACGGCGATGATGCGTGCGCCGACGAGCTGTCGCCGGTGCGGCCAACGTAGACGTGATGGGAAAGCGGCCCCTTTATCTCCCAAACGTACAGCCAGAACCCGCGATTTAGTAAGTGTCCATCGAACCTCATACCGTACGATTGCAACACGGCAATACCTCCAAGAGTCGGATCCTGTTTATCAGCAGCTCTACTACAACGACTACGCCTCGTTGTAGGCTCTCTCCAGCTCCGCCACGTCGAGCTTCACCATCGTCATCATGGCGTCCATCACCGCCTTCACCTTCCCGGGGTTCCTGTCGCGGATCAGCTCGGTGAAGCGTCTCGGGACAATCTGCCACGAGAGACCGAAGGGGTCCTTGATCCACCCACCCGCCGTTGGCGTCGCTCCCGCCTTCACGAGCTTGTCCCAGTAGTCATCCACTTCCTTCTGATCCGCACAGTCCACGTACAGCGAGACCCCCTCCGAGAAGCGGAAGTACGAACCGCCGTTGTAGCCCAGGAAGAGCTGACCCCCCACGACGAACTCGGCCGAGCTGATGGGACCGTCCTGGCCGGTGCGGGCGACGCTGCGGACTTCGGAGTCGGGAAACGTCGCCGTGTAGAACTCGATCGCCGCTTCGAGCTGATCGTTGAACATGAGGAACGGCGTCACTTTGTTCATGGCGGTGTCTCGTGTGGTCGCGGATGCGCTCGCTCTGCCGAGATCGTAGAACGCCTCGTTCCTCTCAGCCACCCCTTGCAGGCCGCGACGGCTTGCGTTAGAAATACTGAACCACATGGTTCAGTATATGATGACACGACTCGACACTTCGTTCGCCGCCCTCTCGGACGCCACGCGGCGTGGCGTTCTGGAGCAGCTCGGACGTGCCGACGCATCGATCTCGGACCTGGCCGAGAAGTTCGACATGACGCTCACGGGCATGAAGAAGCACGTCGGCGTTCTGGAGCAGGCGGGGCTCGTCACGACGAAGAAGGTCGGGCGCGTGCGGACGTGCCAGCTGGGCCCGCGGCGGCTGGAGGAAGAGACGGCGTGGCTCGAGCGGTACCGCCGGCGCTGGGACGAACGCTTCGACGAGTTGGAGAAGGTGGTCGAGGAACTGACACGAAAGGAACAGAGCGATGAACGCAAGAAACGAAAGTGACCCCGGCCCTGCGAAGAACCGCACCACGGTGGAACGGACGTCAGACCGCGAGGTGGTGGTGACGCGGACCATCAACGGCCCGGCGCGCATCGTGTTCGAGGCATTTACGAAGGCCGAGCTGCTCAGGCGTTGGTGGGTTCCCCGGTCGATGGGAATGACCCTGCTGTCGTGCGAGGTCGATGCGCGTGTCGGAGGCAAGTATCGCTTGGTCTTCGACCACAGCCCCGAGCCTCTCGCGTTTTTCGGCACCTATGTCGAAGTGACGCCGCCTTCGCGCCTCGCGTGGACCAATGAGGAAGGAGGCGACGGGGGGTCAGTCACCACGGTGACCTTCGAGGAAAAGGACGGCAAGACGCTGGTCGTCCTGCGCGAGACCTATCCGTCGAAGGAAGCGCTCGACGCAGCGGGCACCGGAGCCGCCGAGGCCCTGATCGAGACGTTCGATCAGATGGAAGAGCTTCTCGTCGCGTTGGGTGAGAGTTCGGGAACGTAACAGCGACGTAGAGCTCTCCGTCAGTCGTCCGATCGTCCCGGCTCACACTGGCCGGGGCGATCCGGCGAAGTCGCGAAGGTTCGATCGACGGGTCCCGCGCTCACGGCGCAACGTTCCTCGCCGGTCGCGTTCCGAGGTGCGCCCAGTCGCAGTAGGGGCAGGAGCCTGCCCTACGCAACTGGTCTGACTGCTGAGATCTGTCAGGCCCGGAACGTCTTTGCACCGGTGTTTCCGACCAGATTGCCTGCCAGTCGTTGGCGGCCATTCTACTATGTCACTTCCTCTTGGGTCGCTTCTTTAGAGGAACAGGATCGTATGATTCCCTAGGCTCAGAGAATGGATAATCTGGATCGTCCGGCGTTTTGGGATCATACGGAAAGAAATCGAAATACCGAGGTCCCATGCAGAAATCCAGAATGAACTCGTCAAAGGTCGCCGCAACCTTCTCAACGTGGCCTTCCGGAGTTCTGCGAACCAAATAGATACCTTGCTCATGGCCTCCTTCAGGCGAGATATCTTTCGGGTCCCAGCCAAAATCGATGCCGTCAGGGGCAACCGCCATCGTGATGAGACGTCCCAGTTGTTCGAGGCCTTCGGGGGTCATTCTTCGATCGAGCAATTCAGCTATCTTTTTCCAGTTCTTCTGTTTGGAACGGTTTAACGAATTTAGGTCTGACTGCTCTGACTTACATCCTGGTGTGGCAATCGTACAAAATCCAGAAACGGTTCCTGGCCCCATTAGTAATGCAAAGGCGCGGTAACTCAGCGGAAGCTGGAAAGAGAAGTGCTGCTCGAATGCGTCTAGATCTTGTTCGGTTGGCGGTGCCTCGTACGGCTTTCCGGGTCGCCGGTAGACGCGCCACGAAGCGGTCTTTCTCTTCCATTGCGTGGAATTCATGAGCCACCATCACACTTGAGTTTCTTTAGGGAAGCTGGGAGTGTCTCAGCGTCTGAATTGTCCATCTTGAACGCAGTGACGTAGGGCAGGCTCCCGCCTGCCACCTATGACGGTACAGCGATCACTGCACCGTTCACGTCCTCATCACCTCCGGGGAGATGGCAGGCGGGAGCCTGCCCTACGTCACTGAAGTCGTGGTTGTTCCCGATCGTGGAATGGCGTGCGAGCGCCCCGTCATTCGGACCGGTTATTCGACGGTGTCGTGGCTTTCGATGGATTCGACCGTCGCATCAAGAAATTCCAGGAATGAATTGGCCAGCCGCCGGC
>JADZEF010000085.1 GCA_020850695.1 Planctomycetaceae bacterium
CGTCCTGAATGGTCATTCCACCTCGTCCGCTCGCGTTGCGACAGAACTTGTCAGACTTTCCCAGAAGAACCCCATCATAGTGCCGTGAGATTCCGGACCGAACGGTGACGCCTCGGGACGACAACCGGGGCAAGAGCGACGCTTCGAAGCCTTAGCAGGCTGCTGAAAAACAGCCGGATCTCAATTGAACCGTATCTTGATTGGGTGTTTTTTCGTGCGGCTCCTGCCCCGGGAGGCGTGGGAAGCCGCACCTCATCTTCCGTCGTCACCCCGCCTGGGTTCGTCCTCGACTGTCATGCGCGGCTCAGCTTTCTCAGTCGCAGCAGGTTGTATCCTGCCGCTCCCATTTCCATCGCTTGCTGCAGCTTCCATCGTCCCACCATCCGGCTGCGGTCCAACCCCGCAATCGACTTCAGCCACCCGAAACCCTCTTCGATCTTCTTCCGACACTTCTGGCTCAGCCGATAGCCTTCCACCTTCATCCGCTCCCTCATCCGCATCCGCGCCCGGATGCCCGGCTGACGCTTCTTCGAGGCCGTCTCCGCATCCGCCGGCTGCTGTTTCACCGGCATGTGCGGCTCGATTCCCCGCCGCTCCACCTCTTCGAAAAACTCCCCGCACTCGTATCCCGTGTCGCCTCCCAGCGCCTTCGGCTGGATCCCATGCGTGGCGCCGAGGTCGTTCAGCATCGTCAAGGTCGCAGCCCGCTCGGCCGTCCCGCTGGCTTCCGTCGTCGTGACGGCCATGATCAGCCCGTGGCGGTTCTCGCACAGCGTGTGGCCCAGGTGAGCCAGCTTCGCTTCCTTCCCGCGTCCCTTGCGATACAGCCTGGCCTCGGGGTCGGTCAGGCTGTGGTGCGTCTCGTTCGTCCGCTTCTTGCCGTGGAAGTCGACCGCGACGTTGCGGGGCTTGAAGCCCCTTGATCCCCTGGATGACCTCCGCGAAGGCTTCGTTGCCGTCGCGGCCACCGGCGGCGGGGATTCGAATCGGACGGCGGCGGATCGTCGTTCGGATCGGGCTCCGTCGAAGCCGCGTCTGCTTTGGGCTGGAAGCTCTTGGCCGAGGCGAAGCTTTCGATGAGCGTGCCGTCGACGCTGAAGTGCTCGCTGCAGAGGTTGGCGGCGAGGGCTTCGGCGACGACCTGGTCGAAGGAGGTCTCGACGAGGCGGTGCTCCTTCATCCGCTCGCGGTTTTTGGTGAAGGTGGTGGGGTCGAAGACGTTTTCGCTGGCCGAGAGGCCGAGGAACCAGCGGAAGAGGAGGTCGGTGTCGATGCGTTCGCAGAGCTGGCGTTCGCTGCGGACCGAATAGAGGGCCATCAGCAGCAGGGCCTTGAGCAGGCATTCGGGCGGAACGCCGGGACGTCCGCCGTCGCGGTAGGCCTCGTCGAAGGCGGGAGACATGGCCTTGAGAATGCGATCGACGCGTTTCTTGACGTCCCGCAACGGATGGTTGGGGCGGATGCGGTCTTCGACGTTGAAGACATGAAACAACGGCAGTTGATCGTCCGGACGGCCCCGCATGCGATGGCTCCTCAAGTGGCGCCGCGAAGAATAGCGCCAACACGCGGTCGATTCCATCGATGAATTTCAGCAGCCTGCTAGGGATGAATCGAGATTGTCGTTACGAACCTGGACAATGACGTGCATTCAGAACGCTGACGCAGAAGCCCGATAATGTAATGGGGGTGCTCATTGGTGCGACGTCTTACAGGTTTGGATGCATCGACGATTGCTCGGGCGGAGCGGATGGAACAGAAGCTCCGTGACTATCACGCGATCGGCACGAGGTTGGCGGCATTGACCAAGCCCGACATTTCGCGACTCGCCAGCGAGTACCGTGTTACTCCGCATCTGCTCCGCCGAATGCGAACATTTGGCCGACTCTTTTCCACTTCGGAGCTTGGAGCGTTGTGCTCACTTCGGCGTCCGAACGGGCTGCCGTTGCAATGGGGTCATGTCAATTATCTGCTCGTCGTCAAAGACAAGAAGACGCGAACCGTATTGCAGAAACGGGCCGCGAGGGAAGGATGGACCGCTCCCCTTCTCAACTCGGCGATTCCGAGCGAACACCGCGGTAAAGCGCCTCATGGTCGAAAGATGTCTCGGCCGAAATCAGCCGCAGCTGGCCTGCGGCAGTTGGTCATTGAAGGGGAGGCTTGGCTCCGGCGGATGCAGATGATCATGGACGGTTTGGGGGAATCGGTCGGTGACGGCCCCGATCGCTCCTTCGAGGACGCTCGCATCGCGGCCGTGACGCTCATGAACAACATGCAGAAGCGACTGCGCGATGCGAAGACGCGATTGGAGAATTCGCGGCCGTCTCCCTGACGTTCCGAGACGCAACGGATAGCTCGTCTCAGTCGGGAGGCAGAGACGTGCATCTCCATCATTTCGATGCTGCCCATCAGGTGTCGGGTACTTCACTTCAAACGTGCGATTTCCGACTCGCGACGAGCGTCGAGGTAGGCCTGAATCCCCCGCCGAACGGTGGGGGCGGCCTCTTTGAAAGCGGCCGCGGCTTCCGTGCCCGGCAAGACATGGCCCGCCTGCTCCCACAACCGGGCCGCTTGGATCGCGACGGCTTCATCATATTC
>JADZEF010000086.1 GCA_020850695.1 Planctomycetaceae bacterium
CCCCCCCCCCCCCCCCTCGCCCCACCCCCCCCTCGCTCTGCCGCGATCGCCAGAACCGTCGCCGGTTCCGCCGGATGTACCAGTTCGAGAGGTCGTCGATGAACGCCGCTGCCGCACGGCAGGCCTCCGGCGAGTTGAACTCGGTAAAGGCCTTGCGGGTCGTCTGGATGAGGGCCTGCAGGTTCGACAGGATCCAGCGGTCGATTTCCGGCCGCTCGCTCACCGGCACCTGCGGGAGCGACGGATCGAAGCCGTCGAGCCGGGCGTAGTTCACGAAGAAGGCGTAGCTGTTCCACAGCGGAATGAGAATCTGCCGACGAACCTCGTCGCTCGGCTTGCTGGTGACGTGGTACGTCGTCAGCCCCTCGCGCGTCTTGGTGATCGGGCCGTCGACCGTTTCGAGCGTCACCGGCTGGTCGGGGTGCCGCGTGCCGAAGCGGAGGTCCACGGCCGGATTCTGGGCCAGGTACATCCACCGCATCGTGTCGACGCCCAGCTGCTCGGCCGCCTCCTCGAACCAGATGGCCGTGCCGTCCGACTTGTGCATCGGCTTCCCTTCCTCGTTCATCACGAGGCGATGGCCGAGCAGCGTCTTGAACGGCCGCTTCTCTTTCGGGTCGTCCGTCTCGTCGTACCGCATCATCGTCGAGAGGGCGAGGAGTGAGTAGAACCAGTTGCGGAACTGGCCGGGGAAGCACTCGGTGACGAAGTCGGGTGGATACCACTTCCGCCACTCGTCCTTGTTCGTGTTGTATTGCAGCGTCGAGAACGGAACGATCCCCGCATCGAGCCAAGGATTGCCGACGTCCGGGATGCGCTGCAGCGTCGCCCCCGTCTTCGTGCTCTTGATTTTGACGCGGTCGATCCAGGGGCGGTGCGGGGTGTTGCCTTCGAAGCCGTCCCAGCCTTCGACGGCACGTTCCTTCAGCTCGGCCAGCGAGCCGATGACGTCGAAGTCGGTCGGGTCGTCGGGGTTGATCCAGATCGGCAGCGCGAGCCCCCAGAATCGCTTCTTGGAGACCATCCAGTCGCGCATGTTGGTGAGCCACTCGGTCTCGCGGGTCTTGCCATCGATGCTGTCCGGCAGCCAGTTGGCTTCCGCGACGACCGCCTTGATCTCGTCCCGCCAGTCCATGTTGATGAACCACTCGTCGACGAGACGGAAGACGAGTTCGTCCCCCGTCCGCCAGCAGTGGGGATAGATGTGCGGGTAGTCCTCGACGTAGACGAGGAGATGCTTCTCCTTGAGCTTGTCGAAGACGAGCTGGGCGGTGGCGGGGTCGATCGACGAGCGGCCGGTGAAGTCGCCGAAGCCTTCGTCGAACGTCCCGTCCTCGCGGAGCGGGGCGATCTCGGCGAGACCGAGCTGCTTGCCGATCTGGTGGTCGATATCACCGCACCCGGGAGCGATATGGACGATGCCCGTACCCTCGCCGGCGACGACGTTCGGACTCCCCTTGAAGTCGCGCCCGCCGTCGATGACGCGGTGGCATTCGACGGCGGAAGGCGCTTCGGGCGACGACTCGGGGAAGCCGCCGGGAGACTGCTGGGCGGCGAGATCATCAAACGGACCGGCGTATCGCCAGCCGATCATCTCGGCCCCTTTGATCGTCGCCTCGATCTCGTAGCCCCCTTGCTCCTTGAAGAGCTGGCCGAGCGTCTTGAGCTTGGGCGTCCCCTGCGGCCAGCCCCACTCGGGACGGCCGAAGCCTTCCTTGAACTCCTTGTCGAGCCGCTTGTACTCGAGGTTGTCCTTGGCGAAGTAGTAGATCGAGCCGTCACGCTTCGAACGGAGCTTGACGTAGTCGAGGTCCGGATTGACGGCGCATGCGACGTTGCTGGTCAGGGTCCAAGGCGTGGTTGTCCAAACCAGCAGGTATTCAGCAGGGTGACTGGGGTCGAGGTTTTGCGAGCCCCCAGTGGAGCGCGCTGGAGGCTCACTTCGTTCGACCCCAGCCACCCCAGCGTCCGCCTTTACTCCTGTCTCCTGACTCCTGTCTCCTGTCTCCTTCACCAACGGAAACCGCACAAAGCACGCGCGGTGCGTCGTCAGCCGCCGGCCGTCCGCCACTTCCATCTGCGAGTACGCGCTCCCCGCATTCCCCGACCACGGCATCACGTCGTGCCCGCGGTACACCTTCCCTCGCTCGTAACACTTCTTGAGGAACGTCCAGATCGTCTCGTTGTTCTCGGTCGAGAACGTGAAGTAGCTGCCGCCCCACTCGGGGTTGCCGAGCCGCGCGACGAGTTCGTGCGCCTTCCCCTGCACTTGCTGCCCGCGCGGCGTCGTCAGTGTCACCGTCGCGTCGGTTCCGACCGCCTCGGCCAACTTGCGGAGTTCTTCGGGGTGGTCCCACTCCATCCAGTAGCCGAGGCGGATCGACTGCTCGGTCTGCCGGGCGGCGAACCGCAGCACGCGGCGCTTGCACTCGTTGACGAACCGGTCGATGCCGTAGCTCTCGATGGCCCGCTTTGTGCCGAGCTTCAGTTCCTTTTCGACCTCAACTTCGACCCACAGCCCCTGGCAGTCGAAGCCGTTCTGGTACCGCTGGCGGTGCCCCGTCATGGCAAAGAACCGCTGGAAGGCATCCTTGTAGGTTCGCCCCCAGGCGTGGTGGACCCCCATCGGGTTGTTCGCCGTGATCGGCCCGTCGAGAAAGCTCCACTGCTTCGGGCTGAGAGCGTTCTTCTCGCGAAGGCGGGCGAAAATGGCCTGGTCGCGCCAGAAGCGAAGAACTTCGTGCTCGCCACGGACGAAATCAGGCTCGGAAACTTTGGAGAACATCGGGGGAAGGAGTCAGGAGTCAGGAGTCAGGAGTCAGGAGTCAGGGAAGAGACGCCTGCTGCGGGACAGGTTCAATTCGGTCGGCAGCCGCCCCGTGGATTGCCGCTCTGTGCGAGCGTGTTTCCCCGAGGCGGAGCGTGATCGTGAGTCAGATCATGGCGGAAGGGCTGGCGGGAACGTAGCACGGGCACTCATGCCCGTGCGTGAACCATTCCCTCGATTTGACACGGGCATGAGTGCCCGTGCTACGCGGCGTTTTTCGACATTCCCTATGCCCTTCCACTCCAGGCTGCGTGCGGGAATCTTCGATGCCTGTGGCCGGAGCGTCAAGGGTCGGCGTCGCTGAGGCAACGCACGGGATTCGACGAACCCGCCGCGGCGAGAACGAAGCGGGCGAACGGGATTCTTGAGAAGCTCCCAGCGAGCGGCCCAAACCGAACCCGGCCGCCCGCATCCCGAGGCGGCATGGATTCGGCGCGTCGGCCAGGCGAATCCTCCGCAACGCCAACCGTGCGGCGTACGACCATGCGCGACTTCTCGAAAATGTCGTCATTCATTTGACGAATCCGATTTTTCGCTGTATCGTCCGCGAATGTTTTGAGTAATCAAAAAGTTTGTCTTGGCTTGTGAGAATCGGCATGCAATCATCACGACGCGGATTTACGCTCATCGAGCTCCTGGTGGTCATCGCCATCATCGGCATCCTGATCTCGCTATTGCTCCCCGCCGTCCAACAGGCCCGCGAGGCGGCGCGGCATTCCCAATGCAAGAACAACATGAAGCAACTCGGACTGGCGATGCACAACTATCACGACGCGCATCGCTCATTCCCGCCCGGATACATCGGAGACTTCAACTCCCCCTCCGCCGCCCCCACGACGCTCGACGGCCCGCCCGGCTGGGCCTGGGGGACGTTCCTGCTTCCGTACGTCGATCAGGCGCCCCTCTACAACAAGCTCAACTTCAATCTGCCCTGCTGGGACGCCGCCAACGCGCCGTTCGTCAGTACGAACCTGCCGCTGTTCCTCTGCCCCTCGGCCACCAACACCGATGGCCCGATGGCCGTGAAGAACGGGCCGGTGGCCACCGGGACGACTCTCGCGATGTTCGGCCGCTCGACCTACGTCGGCAACGTCGGGCAGGATGAGCCGTGGGGCTACACGAATCTTAAGGACTGGCACGCGGTGGCGACCGGTCCGCTCTACCGCAACTCGCGGGTGCGGGTGGCCGATGTCACCGACGGGTTGACAAATACGGTCTTCCTCGGCGAGCACGCTCCGCTCATCAGCAGCAAGACGTGGGTGGGTGTCGTTCCGAATGCTCAGGTCTGTCCGACCGATCCTCTCCGTCATCCGGCCACGACGTGCGATAACCCCGCCACGATGGTCCTGGCTCACAGCGGCCCGGCCGCAACCGAACTGGCGGTGATCCACGCCCCGAACGCGCCGACCTGCCACGTCTGCCAGATGTATGCCGAGCACACGGGAGGCTGCAACGTCCTGATGGGGGATGGCAGCGTGCGGTTTGTGTCGCAGTTCATCAACGTCGATACGTGGGCAGCACTGAGCAGCCGGGCCATGGGTGAAGTGACGGGCGAGTTCTAGGCCTTGTCGAATAGCTCGATCTTTACGTAGCACGGGCACTCATGCCCGTGCGAACCCCATCCCACTCATCTCACACACGGGCATGAGTGCCGTGCTACGAATGAATCGGCACTCCGTGTCCAGAGTTCTGCGACACTGCCTGGCTCACGCAACAGACTTCAGGGGCGGTTAACGAATCGGCCCAACGGTCACCGCGGAAAGCTCCGTAACTCGCGTGTCCGCTGAATCCTCACTTTCCCGTCGGTGCTGACCGCCATGCGACCCCTGCTACTGACTTTCGCGTGCCTCTCGTTGCTCGCCCTCTGCGGATGCAGCCGCTATCCCGTCGTCAGCAAGGGCGAACACGTGGAGTTGATCGCCGCCTTGCGGACGGCCTGTTCCTCGAAGCGGACGGACCGACTGGACAAGGCCGTCAAGGTGATCGATGACCGTCACGCCGCAGGCGAGATGACGGATGCCGAGCACGACGCCTTCCAGGAGATCATCAAGAAGGCCCGGGCCGGCCAATGGAAAGAAGCGGAGGCCGCCACGTTCGATTTCCAAAAAGCCCAAGTGCGTTGAACGCATCGGATGCGCCGACCGCGAACTTCGGTCACGGCCTTTCGTCCCTGGCGGCGTTGTCCGCCGCTTGGCTTCCCTGGAGCTTCCGCGCTGGCGTTGAGAGCGCGACGTCCGCCGCCATCCCGCGAGATCAGCGGTTTCCGACGCCGTCAGCTTTCGACGAAGTTCAGATGCCCGCTGCAGTGCTTGCAGACCACCTTCTGTCCCAGGTATTTCGGTGACGCCCGCAACTCCTGCTGGCAGGTGGGACAAGGCGCGTAGGCCGCCAGCATTTCGACCTTTCCCTCGGGGGCGAATTCGAGCACGAACGGTCCCTCGCAGTGCTTGCAGACGACCTTCTGCCCGACGTACTTCTTCGCGATCCGCAGTTCCTTGTCGCACCGCGGGCATCCCACGAAGTAGCCTGCGGGCGCCACGTCGACGTAGACATCCAGCTCTTGCAACGGCACGAAGACCGGGATCTCCACGCTGTCCGCCACCAGGTCCGAATTGAGCAGCGTCCGACAGTTGAAGCAGCGGATCAGGTTCTCGGGCACGTCCTCTCCGCAGGAGGGACAGGGACCGCCAGGCCAGGCCGGCATCGGAGTTTCCGTGCAATGGAGGAGCAGGGCAGGGGGGCTGGGCCAATACGACAAGATCGAGCAAACCCTTCCGCTGAAAGAACTGCCGGCCCGCAGTTCTGCAGCACGTAGCATCGAGCACGATCACCAGAATGCCGCAACACCCGCCCGAGTGCAAGGTGCAGCCGCCGCACGACGGGACGAAAGCCCGGGACCGGCTTTGAGCCACCTCGATATGCGGCTATGCTGGCCGCGCTCGACTCCCTTCTGCGAGGGCTGCCGTGGATGCTCTGCCTCAGGACAAGCGGGTGACGAACGTCGAATCGGACGCGTCTCCCGCCGACGCTCAGATCGTTCCCAGGACGGAATCGTCACACGCCGTCCTGCAACGACGCCTGGGTCTCCCAACCGCCGTGGCGGTCGTGGTCGGAACGGTGATCGGCTCGGGAATCTTCTTCAAGCCCGGACAGATCGCCGGCGATGCGGGAAGCTTTCCGCTCATCTTCTCGGTCTGGATCTTCGGCGGCATCGTCTGCATCCTGGGGGCGCTCTGCTTCGCGGAGCTAGGGACGATGTTCCCGCACGCGGGGGGCCTCTACATCTATCTTCGCGAGGCCTACGGCCGGCCGGTGGCGTTCCTCTTTGGATGGAGCGAGTTCGCGTTCGGCAAGCCGGCCAGCATCGGGGCGCTCTCGGTCGCATTCGTCGGGGCGCTGTTCAATGCCGCGGGCCGCAAGACGGTGGCCGCAAATGAAGTCTCGCACATGCTGCAGGACGTGGGGCTGGTCTTCGTCCTGGTGACGGGGCTTGCGTGGATCAACATCCGCGGCGTCCACTGGGGAGCGGGCGTGGCGTTCGCGATCACGCTGGTGAAGATCGTGTTCGTCGGCCTCGTCAGTTTGATCCCCTTCGCGTTGACCCTCGCCGGCCACGACGCCGTGCACGCATCGAACTACTCCTCGACGATCACTCCGCTCCAGCCAACCTTTTGGACGCAGGCGACCGCCGCCCTGCTGGCCGTCAGCTGGGCCTATCACGGGTGGCATGGCCTCACCCCGCTGGGCGAGGAAATCCGCGATCCGCAACGCAATCTGCCGCGCGGGCTGTTGTGGGGCGTGGGAATCGTCATGGCTCTCTATCTCGGGGCGAATCTCGCCTACCACGGCGCGATGACCATGGGCCAGATGGCGGCGGCCAAAAACGACGCCGCCCAACAGATGCTGACCAACCTGCTGGGCCAGTCCGGGTCGGCCGCCATGGCCGTCGTGATCGTCTGCAGCACCTTCGGCGCCATTAACGCCAACCTGCTCGAAGCTCCGCGGATCAGCTTCGCCATGGGACGCGACCGCGTCTTCTTCCGGCAACTTGGCCAGGTCCACAGCAACTACGGGACCCCGTCCATCGCGATCGCGACGACGGCGGCGATGGCACTCCTCGCCGTCACGCTGGTCGCGGTCGTCAAGATGGGGGCGGGAAAGGTCGATGCCAGCAACATCACCTGGAACTTTGGCAGGCAGCTGATGGTGTCGGTCCAGCAGGGAACGATCTTCGGCCTGCTGACCAATTTCGTGGTCTTCTCCTCGACGGTGTTCTTTGTGCTGTGTGTGCTGGCGGTGTTCATCCTCCGCTTCACCCGCCCCGGCATTCCAAGGCCCTACCGCACCTGGGGCTATCCGTGGGTGCCGCTCGCGTTCCTGCTCATCAACATCCCGTTTCTCTTCGCCACCTGGACGAGCAACCCGGCCGAGGCGCTGGCGGGGCTGGCCGTCCTCGCGGTGGGGCTGCCGGTCTACTTCCTCTTCTTCGCGAGAAACGCCGGCGTTCCGCAGCGGGAATCATGACGGCCGATATCGCGCCGCCCGTGTCGGGCGAAATGGTCAGCCGCGATTGTGAGGCGCGCGCCGTGGCAGACTCTGGCTTTACGCCAACGGCGTTGTACTCCGAAGCCCAGGGTCGCGAACGACGTGAGCGCACCCTGGGTTGCGGAAAGAGACGTACGCCAACCCCAACGGGGTTGTACAAGACGCTCTCGCGCGACTTGTCGAACTCCTTTGGAGTACGGGCTCAACACCAATCACAACCCAGGGTGCGCTCGCGGAACCTCGCGACCCTGCGCTCTGGAGTACAACGCCTTCGGCGTAAGCAGCAAGAACACCCGCCGATCGGCAGAACCAACGGTCGCGCGATCTGCGACAGACATTTGTCTTGCGAATGTGTCCCCCAATCGCGGCCGGTCGTTCAGACCGATCGTTGGACGCGCAGACGTTTCACGGGACCGGTCTATCAGCCCTCGCCGCGCGCCTTGTTGGCCCCATAGCCGATGCCCAGCAGTGCGCAGATCCCGGCGATCACCTTGCCGATGAGCACGCCGGGAATGCGGACTCGCGTCGTGCCGCCGCCCGTCGTCGAGCTGTTGTTCGACGTAAAGCTGCTGCCTCCCGCGGCAGGCGGCATCGCTCCAGCGCCGTTGTTCGCCAGACCGCCCGTGCAATTCGGGCACTTGTCCATCATCTGGTTCTTGCGAGTCCATTTGTGCCCGCAACGGCTGCAATGGAACTCATAGGTGTTGCGGCAGTTCTCGCATTCGCTGATCGGCGAATTTCCCGTCCATTCACGGCCGCAAGTGTCGCACTTGAACTGGTACTGCCGCATTCCAGCGTTCGGAACTGACCACGGATTGCCGCCGCCACCTCCCGCCAGTCCGGCCCCTGGAGGCATTGGGTTCGGCATCGCGGGATTCGGCCTCGCGGGATTCGGCATTGCCGGGTTAGGAACTGCCGGGTTCGGAATGCTCGACGGCGGCATCGGGCCGAACGGCCGGGCGCCGATCCCCTGCGGACCAAAACCGGGCGGACCAAAACCAGGGGGGCGGAAACCTGGCAGACCAGATCCCGGAGGCATTCCTCCGGCATTCGGAAAGCCGCCGCCTCCCCCCGCGGCGGCAATCGGCGCATTGCCCGCCTGCGGTTGATTCTTCTGCTCCTGCGAGCCGATGTGATTCTTGTCGTCCTGGGACAGCCCGTTGAACGGGAACGTCTTGTTGACACCGCCGACTTCGATCGTCACCGAATTTCCCGAACGGCTCACGAATTTGCCCGAGAGCCGCTCGCCCCGCCGATCGGTCCAGACGCGGTAGCCGCTCGACTCCTGGGCCGGGGTCGGCGCCACGAAGCCCCCTTTCGGGAAGACCTCAGCGTCGAGATCTTCCTTGAATGCGGCGATCAGGTAGTCGATGTCATCCCGGGAAAACAGGACGAACGGCACGCGGCGCGGCGATCCCGAGGCTTCCTTCAGGATGACCGCCCCGTTGGCTTCGATGTGGTCGAAGGTGCCGGTCAGCGTGTCCCCCATGATGTCGGTCCACGAACGATCCCTCTGCTCCTTCAGCAGCGGGTCCGTCGGAAGCTTCAGCGTATACATCGTCTTCGACTTGGATGCGTCAGCCCCGTTCGGCCCCTTCAGCGCCTCGTTGAATCCCGCGGCTCCCGCCGGTCCATTGACGTTGGGAATGGCCCCCGGCCCCGGACCGACCGCTCCCCCGGCAATCGGCCCTCCCGGCTGGTCGTTGCCGTTTCCGCCGCCGATCTCGCGGACAGCCGCCTGCATCAACTCGTTGAGCAGCTTGGTGTGCCGCTTGTCCTTAAGCCACTTGATGATGTAATCGCGGTCATCCAGGCTGAACGAGGACAGGGCGAACGGTTTGATCGTCGTTCGCTCCTTGAGCATCACCTGCCCGTTCTTCACGACCATCATTTCCGCTTTGATGGACTCCCCATCCTGGTCCGTGAACGATCGCGGAGCGGCCGAAAGGAGGACGGGGGTAACGAAGAAAAAAAGAGTCGAGAGAATGCAGCGTTTCATGTCGCGGCCCAGAGTTGGGACTGAGAAAGCTGACGATGCGGACAGAATACTCGTGAACAGAATGCAATCCAAGAGGGAACCGCCGGAATTCCTCGATGCCCCGAACCCGGCTGTTGCGGGACGCCCTCACGGAACGTTCACACGACTGGTTGACGTGTTGTCGGGCCACTTCTAAGCTGACCTGAACGCGCGGTTTGCGGGCAACATCCCTGTGGAAGCAGGCTGTCTCCCGGCCGAAGCGACGGGAAGTCCGCACGGCGTCGCCATCAACGACTTCCCATTGCGACCGAGCCGCGCCCGGCCCTTCCATCGTGCCCATCCATCTGCGCTGTCGTTCTGACGCGCCTCTCGGGGAGATTGTCCGCATGTCTGTCATCGCTCGCCGCAGCGCTGCGGTTCTGGCGCTCGCCGCCCTGATCGCTTCGGAAGGTCCGGTTCTGGCTCAGCCCAAGCCGGCGACTCCCAAGCCCGCCGGTCCCACCGTCAACGTTCAGGATGCCAAGCCGTCCGATGCGGGGCCGGAGACGGTCCAGATCAAACGCGAGGCCATGAAGCTGATCGATCCGAAGACGTACCACGTTGGCCTCCAGCTCGAGCCGGTGGAATCGCTGGCCCTCGCCGCGCCCATGGATGCCGTGGTCTCGACGGTGGCCGTGCAGTCGGGGCAGAAGGTCGACTCCCAGGTCGACGTAATCCGGCTCGACAAGACCGAGCTCGACCTTCAGGTCGAGCGGGCCAAGGCCGACGTCCGAGCCACGACCGTCGAAGTGAGGAAAGCCAAAGCCGGAAAGGACACCGACGCTATCGAGCTCGCCGAAGCGCGGCACGCCGCGGCGGAAGCGGTGCTCAAGCTGGCCCAGCATCGCCTCGACCGCATCGCCGTCCGCACGCCGATGGCCGCCCAGGTCTTCCGCATCCATGTCGTTCCGGGCCAGGTGGTCCGCGCCGGCGAGCCGCTGGTGCAGGTTGGCAACACGAAGCAGTTGAAGGTCGAGATCCCCGTCGACCGCAAGGAAGCCGCCCCCGGCAAGACGATCCAGATCAAGATTGAGGACCAGACGATCCAGGCGAAGGTTCGCGACCTGCTGCCGCTCGCTCCGAAGTTCGAGCCGATCCGCGACCTCGTCGACTCCGCCGCGTCGGCCGTGGTCATCATCGACAACGACAAGGGAACCTTCTCGGCCGGCCAGACCGTCTATGCGTCGCTCATTCCGCGAAACCCCGTGACCGAGGTCCCGAACACGGCAGTCGCCAACACGGCCGACGGCGGCCGCCGCGTGCAGGTCGTCCGCGACGACGTGATCCGCGACATCCCGGTGCAGATCCTGGGACAGATCGGCGCCGACAAGACGTTCGTGGCGGGCGCTTTCGCCGAGCGCGACGAGCTGATCGCGAGCACCTCAAAGGACCTCGCCGACGGCACGCGGATCAAGATGATGGCCGGCCCCCCCAAGGCGACGGCGAAGGCAGGAACAGGCCCCGGCGTCGGTCAGGGCAGCGGAACCGGTCTCCCAGTGCCCAAGGCCGACTTCTAGGATTTGTAGGGTGGGCAATGCCCACCACGATCGGGAAGCGATGCTCAATCAAATTGTTGATCGATCGACAAACATGTGGACCGCGCTCTTTCGACGGAACTCCTTCCAATCACGGATTCATCGTGCGGACGACACCACGCGGCATCCTCTTGATGTTTGTCGCTCTCGTTGGTTGCGACAGCACTAATCCCAATCGCGAAGCAGCGCCACTGGATACCGGCCTTGGATTCTCGCTCACCGTATCACCCAAATTGAAGCAAAGCTCGGGAATTCCTGGGTTGGTAGCATTCACCAGAGACGGGAAAACCCCTTCACTCCCACTTGGAGATCCGCTGTTCCTTGTGGCTATTTCCAAGTCACGGCCTCCAGCGTCCAACCACAGAGATTTTGCCCTCATGCGGATCAGGAACACTTCGAAGACTTCGTTTCGGAGCATCAAATCTAATGAGCCAATCGTAGTCGCTGGCTTGGATGGGTTTGAATCCGTCGCCGAGGCGAGAAAACTTGATTGGGAAATGGATATTGTCCTGTACCAGCTGCTCCTGTTTGAGCAGGACCACTACATCATTTTTCAGGGGTTTGCCCGTCCGGGAGATGTGCCCGAGTTTCTGCCGGAGTTTAAATCTATGGCGCGGAGTCTGGTCAAGTCGTCACCACAGGAGTGACGCTGACCCGTATGACTTCACCAAAAAACGGGCTGGCGGGCGGCGAGTTCCTGCGGAAAGTCGGCGTCCCACGGATATCGGTGCTGGCGATCGGGCCAGGCCACCTGGAGGACGGAGAGGGTGTCGCTTTGAGCGAGCCACAGCGCGTATCCGAAGTATGCGCGATGGTACCGCGCAGCGACCTGGCGAAACGTCACGTTGAAGCCTTCGAGCACGTCGCCCGCCTCGTCGCGATCGCGGAAACTGTCTCCGTTCCGAATGCGTTCCCCGATCATGTTGATCATCTGATGCATCAGGTCGAGATCGAGTCCGAAGACGACGACCTCGGGATGCCGGAAGCTCCATTGAAGTCCGACGGAATAGGCGAACGCAGGCCCTTCGTCATCCTCAGGGATCTTCAATACATGCCAGCCGTGCTCACGGACGTCCGAGAGCAGTTTCTCGTCACCGGCGTCGCACGGCTCTGGAAGTGATCCAAGGCGATCATTCAAGGGACTTTCACTCCACAGGTCGCGTAGTACGCTTTGTTTCTTGCGTGGGCACGTCCCGCGACGATCGGGAATCGATTGCCAATCATGGTGTAAGCATCCTACGCAAGCCGGCAGCAAATCATCAAATTGCTGCGGTCCTTGTGCAGCGAAGGTTAGCCGAGATGGGGTCACGGTGGTCATCGCTGGTAGAGTTCGACCGCACGACCATCAGGGTCACGCACCAAGGCCCGCAAGCCCCACTGCGTTGCCTGCGGCTCAGTGACAACCGGGGTGTCAAGGGCTTTCAGGGCTTCAACGACCTCGGCCAACCTGGCGACGGTGAAACCCAGCCGGGTAGATGAATCAGCAGGCGTGCCGTCATCGGGGAGTGGGTAAACTTCAAGCACTACGCTACCGACTTGCCCGGCGAAATGGACCGGCCCCTTGCCGTGCTGTTCCTCGGCGAATTCGATGCCGAGCGATCCGTAGAACTTCCGCAGGGCGTTTACTTGCCGGGTCTTCAAGACCGCTAGCGAGAGCATTACGTTTCCCAAGCCTCACTCCCCAATGACCTTCACCAGCACGCGCTTCGGCCGGTTGCCGTCGAACTCGCCGTAGAAGATCTGCTCCCACGGGCCGAAGTCGAGCTTTCCCTTCGTGACGGCCACGACCACCTCGCGCCCCATGATCTGCCGCTTCATGTGGGCGTCGGCATTGTCCTCGCCGGTGCGGTTGTGGGCGTAAGTCTGCGGCGAGGCGTCGAACGGAGCGAGCTGCTCAAGCCACCGATTGTAGTCGGCGTGCAGCCCCGGCTCGTCGTCGTTGATGAAGACGCTTGCCGTGATGTGCATCGCGTTGCACAGCACGAGCCCTTCCTGTACGCCGCTCTCCCGCACGATCTCTTCGATCTTCGGCGTGATGTTCTCGAACGCCATGCGGGCGGGAAGCTGAAACGTCAGGTAAACCGTGTGTGACTTCATCATTCGCAGCGATACGCCGTGAGCCGTCCAAAGAAAGTAGCCCTCATGCTCCGCATGAGGATAAGTCGTGCGCGCTATGATCGCTGAAGAACGGCTCCGCGATCAACGTCACGACGGCCCAACCTGATGCGGAAGCATCAGGGCCGCGCTGCCGCCGCGGGCGCCACGCTTTGTCTGAGAACTTCGGGTTGGGAGTGCCGATACATTCGTAGCACGGGCACTCATGCCCGTGCGAAACACTTCCCAATTGGCTCACGCACGGGCATGAGTGCCCGTGCTACGTCCCAGCCGAGTCTGACAACGCTAATCTTCCAGCAGCCCGGGAACCGCCACCAGCGACGGCTGCCGCTCGGTGTTGTCGTAGCTGTAGACCCGCTTGTTGCCGACGAAGTAAGTGTGAAAGTAGGACACGACGAGGTTGAACGCCTTCGTCTGCGATTCTTCCTCTTTCACGTCGACCACCTTGACGGTGCCGCGCGGCGTGTGAAGCGCCATCCCTTTTTTCAGGCTGCGGGCCTTCAGCCAGCCATGCCCGGACACCCAGAAGTTGTGCCCCCCTGTCGCACGGATCCGCTCATCGTCTTCCAGGGTGATCTTCAGCAGCACGGCCGGCGGACGCTGCGTCGGCTCGACGACCGCCTTGTAGGCCAGTTCGCCCGTCTCCGGATGCTGTGATAGCACAAGATCGCCTGTGCGGATCAACTCTACGGCGACCGGCCCCGCATCGGTCCAGATCTCGGTTCCCGGGGCAAGGCAACTCATCATGTCCCGCATCCCGATGATTCGCTCCTTCGGGGTGTTGTCCATCGTCTGCACGCACATCAGGTGGGACACGTTGTGCTTCTTCTTGAATCCCTTCGGTTTCACGCTCACCGTCTCATTCTGATCCTGCCACCATTTCCACCAGGCGTCCGGGGATTTGGCTTGCAGTTGTCCCGTCACCTGGGTCAGAAGCGATGAGACGCGCTCGTTCGAGGCCAGAATGCTCTGATTGACCTGATCGAGCGAGCGATTGCGGAGAGCCGCCTCGTTGCGGTACATGAGCCACGCGGGGTACGAGGCGCCGTAAACATCCCCCTGAAGATGAAAGACGTTGTCCAGCACCCCCAGCTGCTGGGAATCCTGCTTGTCGGCATAGAACACCTGCCGCCACAGGATCTGCCCCGAACCCAGGTTGACCAGCGCCTCGCGCGTCAGCACCGGGCTTTGCAGCGTGGCGAGGAGTTGCGGCACGAAGCCGAACCAGTCGCGCTTGCGAAGCGATTGAACGGCCGCCTTCCGCACGTCGTCGGAAGGATGGCCCATCGCGTGCCGAACCAGCGACAGGGACGCATCCGCACTGGGCTGTGCCGAGAGACACTGGACGACGACCTTCGCCCCCGTCGCATCGGGAGTCGAAAGATACAGTTCCAGCGCCGGGATGTGTTCGACCCGGTCAAGTTCCTTCAGTTCGTCCAGGGCTTCCTGCGGCGTCATGTCGCCCGATTTCAACTGCAGGCTGATCCGCGTGAGCGCGACCTTGCTCTGCTTGAGGATCTCGGCGACCGCTTTCGTGTGAGCCTTCCGTCGTTCGTAGTCGGCCTTCGAGAGCCATCCCTCGTCGACCTTCACTTCCCCGAGACGCTTGCGGGCCGCGGCATGATCGGGCTCCGACCTCACGACCTGCCGAAGGTGCCCGCGTTCCTGCTCCGGCAGCTTGCTCTTGCGGCACAGGTCGGCCAACTTGAGTTGCGACCCCGGCGACGAATCGGCCTGCTTGCGGGCCTCCCGATACGCCGTCCATGCCGCAGACTTCACTTCGGCCGGAAAGTCCTCGAACCGGATCCAGCGGTCCTTGAACCGGACTTCCCCCCGCGCCCAGCGGGCCGGAGCGAAACCGGGGTCGCGCTCGACCACGTCGTCAAGCAGCGCCTCGCGATCCCCCGCGTCCGCTTCGAATTCGGTCCGCAACGCCTTGTAGACGTCACGCTCCTCTTCCGTCATCTCTGACTTGGAAGCGGCTTTCGGATGCCCTTTCGCCGCCGCAGCCGGGCCGGGATTGACCCCGTCTTTCTGAGGATTCGCCGCAACGGCGAGCGACCCCAGCGTGGCCAGACCGATCCCCAGGGCGGCGAGACCAGCGCACATCAGGCATCGGTCGCGAAAGCCGAGTCGGGTCGGCGACGAGAGAATGGACGGCAGTCGCTGGAAAAGCATGAGTCACCTCGTTCCCCGTCAGTGCGGTCGCGTTCGCCGACGATCGATCTACCGCCGGAAACGTCATTTCCAGGCGAAGTTCAATACCTCGGACCGAGCCAGATTCTCTTTCCATCCGACGAACTTGTCCTCCCACCCGCTCGGAGCAGAGACAGCCGCCCGTTCGAGCGTCACCCCGGCCGCCGAATAATCCTTCGAGCGGGCCTGCGCGGCCGACAGCGCCAGCAGAGCCCGCCAGTTCCTCCACTGCGTCGCTTCGCACGCCTGAGCCGCCGTGTTCAAGGCTTTCACCGTCTCCGACCCCTTCTGAGACGTCGTCGAAATCAATAACGCCTGCGCGATCCCGATCTCCACGGCATCGCCCCCGCGCTCTTCCGCCTGCTTCAGGTGCCGCAATGCCGCGGCGAAGTTTCCCTGGTCCAGTTCGATCCGGGACAGAACCATCAGCAGGCGAGGATCATCGGGAATCTTCTTCGGAAGCTTGTTGAACAGGGCCGACGATTCCTTCTTCCCCTGCAGAAACGCCATCCGCCCACGAAAGGCGAGCGCCAGGTGTTCGAGCGACTTGTCGAGATCCCTGGCCTGAGCGATGGCGGCTTCGCAGGCGTCAAACTGTCGCAGCCGCAGGTGGAGCGTCGCGTTGACCAGCAGCGTGCTGGCGTTCGTTCCCAGCGCATCAGTGACGTTGGGAAGCGCCGTGAGCGCTTTCTCCGCCTCCTGGCGTCCGCCGATCTCAAGCGGGTCCGCCGCGACGAACAGCTCATTCCACAGAATCACCATGCGGCGTTTGGCGACTTCGAGATCCTCTCCCGCCTGCTGAATCCTGAACTCCGTCTGCTGAAGGGCCGCCTGCGTCCGCGTGATCCGGCTGCGGATCTCGTTGGCTTCCCGCTCGAGGTTGGACAGAAACTGCTTCTGGCGTGGTGAAAACGCGTAGGTCGTCACATTGCGGACTTCCTGCCCTGGTTTCACACTCCCGTCGGGCAGAACCGTTTCGAACGTGACCAGCTTACGGTCGGTCCGCGACAGTTCGGGCTTCACCGACGCCGCCGTGTCCTGGACCTTCTGAAGCTGCTGAGTCAAATCACGTTCGGTCGCCACTTGATTCTTGGCGACCACCCGCTGTGCGTCCTCGCGCGGACGACATTCGGCCTGCTCGGCATCTGCCGTCTGGATCCGCAAAGCGATCCCCGCGAACCAGTCGTCGATCGACTTGCTGCGGTCGTCGACGCCCGACGTCACCAGCGCCTGCGGGATCGAATCGGGAATGTCGGTCGGTGCGGTATCCTCGAAGTTCTTGAGCGTGATGAGCGCCTTCGGAGTCGATACGGCAGACTTCAGCAACTGCCTCACATGCCGCGCATGGACTCCGGAATTGATCCGGTCCGTGTGCGCCGGCGTGCTGACCAGCAACGCCTCCAGTTGACCGTCCGACGTCAGCACCGCACCGCCCACCCCGGTCTCGGGCAGATAGCCATCGATAGTCAGCCAGCACGTGTCGAGATCGGTCCCCACGGAAGGGAGCGGCCGCTTGAATCCGGCCACCACCTCGTCCCCCGACCGCACCGCCAGCAGACGCGCCCTCAGCACGTTGATCGGAGTCGTCTGCGGCCCGCCATGCAGAATCATCAGCGTCCCCGGATTCTGCAGCCCGTCGAAAAACTTGATCGGAGCAAGCCCTAGTGGAGGCTTCTTCGGACGCAGAAGGATGATGTCCTTCCCGCGGCGTGCGGCAACATAACCTAGAACGTCGGTCTCGGTCCCGTCGGCATACTTCACGCGGGCCTTCGTCCCCGAGGCGGCGACCGAGAAACTCGTCGCGATCAGTCCCGCATCGTTCACCACCACGCCTGACCCTGAGCGTCCCCCCGCCACCTCAATCGAAACCATCGCGGCCGTCGCTTGGGCGGGAGGCGGCAGTTCCGGATCGGGAACCTGAGCCGAGGCCTGTGCGGCGACCTGCAAGACCGCCAGCAGGCAACCGAGCCGCACAACGCGCCGTTCGTTCGGACCGGTCATGCGAAGAACCTCCGGGAGCAGGAGGAATCAGAGCGAAGAGGGACGCCGCTACTTGATCGCTTCGGTCATCTTCCGCGGTCGTTACCGGGATGGCAATGCGCTAACGACAAATCGTTCAGAGATCATTCCGCGAATCAATTGACACTCGACACATACGGAGAGCCGTCGCGGTGATCGCTGTGAAATCGCCTCTCGCTGGAACAAATCCCGATCTTTTTCCCCACTGACAGACTCGCATCAGCGCGTTACGATCCGTTTTGTCTTGGCCGGAATGCTCCCACGACACGGAGGCCCGGATATGTTGACGTTCTTCGGACCGGAACGGCCTTGCCGCCGGATGTCGCGACGCGATGTTCTTCAAGTGGGAGCCTTGGGTCTCGGCGGGCTCGCCTTGCCCGAAATTCTGCGACGGAAGGCGAGCGCAGAGCCGACCGGGGCAGGGCAGGGGAGTGTCGACCGGGCTCGCGGCAAGTCGGTCATCCTGATCTGGCTGCGGGGCGGGGCGTCGCACATCGACAGCTTCGACATGAAGCCCGCCGCCCCGGCCGAGATCCGCGGCGAGTTCAGCCCCATTGCGACCCGCGTCCCCGGCATCGACGTCTGCGAGCACCTCCCGCTCACCGCCGCGATGATGGACCGCCTCGTCATCCTTCGCGGCATCCGCTCGAACGACCTCGGCGACCACACTCCGCACTACATCATCACCGGCTCGCCCGACCGCGGAAGACGTCCCGCCTTCGGCTCGATCGTCAGCTATCTCCGCCCCAGGCACGACGGTCTGCCACCGTACGTCAGCCTGATGTACAAGCCGCCGGGGCTCTACGACAACGAGGCCCCGCTCTATACCGGCCCCGCACACCGCCCCTTCGTGCCGCGTGCGGACGGGCTCGCCAACCTCAGCCTCGCGAAAGGCGTCTCACTCGATCGTCTCCACGACCGCCGCACGCTCCTCAAGCACTTCGACGGACTGCAGCGCGAGGCCGACGCCAGCGGCGTGTTCGCCGGAATGGACACCTTCACCGAGCGGGCCGTCGCGATGGTCACCTCCCCGCAGGCCCGCGACGCCTTCGACCTCAAGCAGGAATCGCCCGATACGCACGCCCGCTACGGCAAGTACTGCGAAAACTTCCTGATGGCCCGGCGGCTCGTCGAGGCGGGCGTGCCGGTCGTCACGTTGAAGGTGGGGGACTGGGACACGCACGAACGCAACTTCAAGGACATGCGGGACCAGCTCCCGCAGCTCGACCGCGGCTTCCACGCCCTGGTGAGCGACCTCTACGACCGCGGCCTCGACAAGGACGTCACGGTCGTCTTGTGGGGCGAGTTCGGCCGAGCCCCGCGGATCAGCCGCGGCGACGGCCGCGACCACTGGCCCGAAGCGGGCGCGGCCGTCATTGCCGGCGGCGGATTCCGCACCGGCCAGACAATCGGCGAAACCGACGCCCAGGGGGGCCGCTCGAAGGGGACGCCCTATACCCCCGCCAACGTCTTCGCGAGTCTCTACCGCCACCTGGGCATCGACCCGTCGCAGACGATCCCCGACCACAACCGCCGCCCCATGCCGCTCCTCGACGACCGCCGGGCGGTGGAAGAACTCGCCGGCACAGCCTGAGGATACGGCGACCGCGGTTGAAGCATAGCGACCATTCCGGTCCTGCGCGCTGTGCCAAAACGCGAAGGAAGCGCCGTCCTGACGCGCTGTTTCATAGGCGGATCGACTCCCAGCAGGGCACGCGCTCGATTGAGGCAATTCACCCGATCGGGGAATTCCGAATCGATCGGGCAAATCGAGCGAACCGCTCGTTTCCGCCGCACGTTAAATACTGAGTCGCACCGCGACCAACGGATCGTTTTGCGCGGTGATGATTAGTCCTAACTCGCGTGGCTTCTGGTATTTGTACCGACGCCTGTGTCGCTCCCGCGTGAGGATTTTCGCCTCCATTTCATCAAATGTAGATAAGTCGCCTTTATTCGACAGATTTTCCTTTGGAGCGACACGCCAAGATCGTTAAGACTGGAATAGTTCCGCGATCATCTCATCACGGAAGTTGCGTTCTCTCGCTCGGGCCAGAGCCATGATCGCATTTCTTGTCTGGGACACGGCCGCCGATGTGCTGTCGTGGACGGAGAGTTCTTCCCAGGTCCTCGATTGTCCTTCCGACGGCATGCCACGCTCCTGGCACGCCTGGCTGGAACGGATCTATCCGGAAGATCGCCCGAGGATTGCCGAAGCGGTCTCGCGGCTGATCCGCGATCGAGTCCCGTTTCGCCTCGAGCATCGAATCCTTCCGAATCGCTCGCAGGTGCGACGCGTCCATTGCGATGCCGCTCCCCTCTCGCCGACGATCGTCGTCGCCAGCCTCACGTCTGCCAGCGAACCTCCGAGCGATGACGATCTCGACCTGAGCGGCGCGTTAGAGGCCCGGGCCGATCTCGCGCGATTCTTCGAACTGTCGCCCGACCTCTTCTGCATCGCCGACGTGCATGGCTACTTCCGCCGCGTCAACGCCAATTTCCGCCGCGTGCTCGGGCACGACGAGTCCGAGCTTCTCTCGCGCCCCTATCTCGATTTCGTTCATCCGGATGACCGTGCGGCGACACTGGAAGAGATGGCGCGGCTCAGCCGCGGAGACGACTGCATTCAATTCCGCAATCGATACCGCGACGTCAACGGCGCATGGCGATGGTTCGAATGGACCGCACGGCCGGCGCCGGGCACCGAGATCGTTTACTCCGTCGCCCGCGACGTCACCGAGCGGATGGAAATCGAATCCCAGTTGCTGAACCGGGAAGTCCGCGAGCGGGCGGTGCTCGACAACATCGCCTCGCTGATTCATCTGCGCGATCGCCAGGGACGATTCGAATTCTGCAACCGTCGTTTCCTCGAAACGTTCGATCGCTCGCTGGACTCCATTCTCGGACGGACGGCGCGGGAAGCTTTCCCGGAGCCCGTGGCGGAACTCCTGGAGCGGGGCGACCAGCAGGCGATCGTGACGGGACGGGTTGAAACCTCCGAAGAAGTTCTGACGTGCGCTCAGGGCGTGCGAAACTACATCACTTCACGCATCCCGCTCCGCGATTCACGGGGCAACATCGAAGCCCTGGCCTCCGTCTCCACCGATATCACCGAGCAGATCCGTGCCCGCGAGTCGTTGCGGCAGTTCGAGATGGCCCGCACCGTGCAGCAGAAGCTCTACCCAGCGAGACCGCCAGTTCTGCCCGGTTTCGACATCGACGGAGTCGCCCGTCCCGTCACCCAGCTGTGTGGGGACTACTTCGACTTCGTCCCGTCCCGAAAGGGGCGGATGAACGTGATCGTCGGCGACGTCAGCGGGCACGGGCTCGGCCCGGCGCTGCAGATGGTCGAGTTGCGGGCGCTGCTGAGAACCTTCCTGCGTCGATCCAGCAACCTCCCGCAAATCCTCGAGGATGTCAACGAACTGCTGTGCGCAGACCTCCCCGACTCGATGTTCATCAGCCTTTTCCTGGCCGAACTCGACCCACAGGCGCGAAGTCTGCGATTCGTCTCCGCCGGTCATCCCGCATGGCATCTGCCAGCCGATGGTCCCGCCCGTCAACTGAAAAGCACGGGGATGGTTCTTGGACTCGTTCCAACGGCCGAGTATCAGCCCGAAGTCGGTCCAATCTCCCTGAAGCCGGGCGATATCGTGCTGCTGTCGACCGACGGCGTCGTCGAAGCCATGTCTTCCGACATGGAGCTCTATGGCAAGCACCGCATGCAGGACATCGTGTCGCGAAACCGTCATCGCCCGTCGCGCGAGATCCTCGAAGCCCTGTTCGCCGACATCCGCAAATTCGTTGGCGGCCGCCCCATCACGGACGACATGACCGCCATCATCGTCAAGGCGACGTGAGTCGCGGCGGGCGTTCGACAAGCTGAGAAGCACGGAGGCCGGGGCCAACATTCGACCCCGACCTCACGTCGTCATGGCAATGAGCCAGCCGTTCACTTCGCTTCGGGCTTCGCCGTCCCCTCGGTCGTCTTCTTCGCTTCCCCTTCTTTCGGCGCGTCCGGCTTCGTCACGGTCTTGCTCCCCTCGGTCTTCGCCGCCGCTTCCTTCTTCCTCGCTTCGAGACGCTCCGCCGTCTTCTTCTTCGACTCGGCCCGCACCTGCGCCAACCGTTCTTTCTGGGCCGGAGTCAGCACGGCTTCGCTGTCGGCGTCCCGCTTCTCCGACAGCGCCTTGATCTGCTCCTTCAGCGCTTCGAGTTTGGCGTCGTACTCGGAATCGATGGCATACAACTTCTCGCGCTGTGCGGTGGTGAGATCGAGCTTCGCAAAATTGGGCGGAACACGATTGTCCCCTTTCTTCGTTGCCTTCTTTTGCCCTTCGGCAGTCGCTTCTTTCGCCGCGCCTTCCTTCGCGGCGGGCTTGGACTCCGCGGCTCTCTCCTGCGCCCGCAACGTCACACCCAGCGACAATACAAGAGCGAGACCGGTCACAGCGCAAGTCGGCACGAACTTCATGGCAGACGACCTTTGTGGTAGGGCCGGGGAAAGCAGACAGGCGCCAGATTCTCGACGCCCGTCCGAACGGAACGAACGATCACAACAGCATGCCCGGACGCGGACCTGAGTTCAAGCGATCAGTTCGCCGAATTCCGCGGGCCTCACCCGAAGAGCGACAGAATCGGCTGGCCTTCGGGCAGCAGATTGAACGGACGCCCCTGCTTGTCGACCGCTTCCAGGTCGTCGATCCCCATCGCGTGGTAGACTGTCTTCGTCACGTCGGCCGGCGTCACCGGTCTGTTCGCGGGATACTCGGCATAGCGGTCGCTCGTGCCGAAAGTCTGGCCCCCCGCAATGCCGCCGCCGACCAGCACGTCGGTCAGACAGTGGGTCCAGTGGTCGCGGCCCGCGGCATATCTTCCGTTGGACCGCGGGTCGCCGATCTTCGGCTTGCGGCCCATCTCGCTCGTGATCATCAGGAGCGTCTCATCGAGCATTCCGCGATCGGCGAGGTCTTCAATGAGCGCGCTGAATCCCCGGTCGAACTCCGGCAGCAGATCCTCCTTCAGACACGCGAAGTTGTTGCCATGGGTGTCCCATCCGCCGCCGCTGAGGCACTTCTTCGAAACCTGCTCATCCTGCTCCGACCAGAAGACCGTGACGAACGGCACTCCCGCTTCCACCAGCCGGCGGGCCGCCAGCAGGCTCATTCCGTTGATGGTCGCGCCGTAGCGGGCAATCGTCTCCGGGCGTTCGCGGGTGACGTCGAACGCCGCCGTGGTCCGGCCCGATGTGAGCAACGAAACGGCCCGCTCCTGCTGGCTGTTCCAGGTCTGCACCGCGCCGAACTGGTCGAGATCGCGCCGCGCCGCATCGAGGCCGCTCAGCAGTTCCCGGCGGTTGCCGAATCGACCCGCGGCGACGTCCGACGACAACACCAGATCCGGGGCCTTGAACTCCGTCGGCTTCGCATGGCTGCCGTAAACGTACATCGGGTCGTATTTCACGCCGAGCTTCCCGGCGAACTGACCCGGCCGCGTATACGGCGCCTGGCTCGGCTTCCAGGGAAGCGTGACCGCATTCGTCATGCCCGGCTGCTGCGGACGCTTGGACGCCACCACGCAGCCCATATACGGCCAGTCGTCGGGGTAGGGGGTCCGGTTGTTCCCCTGCGACAGAAACGTGATGTCGGGAACGTGACCCGTCAGGTTGTGATAATACCCCGCGTGATGGTCGTTCGTGTTGACGGTCGCCCCGACCGAGTTGATGAGGGCGATGTGATGCGCCTGCTTCGCCAGCAACGGCAGGTGCTCGCTCAACCGCACGCCGGGGGCCGTCGTCTCGATCGGCTCAAACGGCCCGCGGTATTCCAGCGGGGCATCCGGCTTGAGGTCCCACATATCGATGTGTGAAGCCCCGCCGCACAGAAAGAAGAGAATCGTCGACTTCGCCGGCTTGCGGACTCGCGCCGTCGGGCTCGGCGCCGCCGTGACGGGCCGCGCCGCCGGCAAACCGGCCACCGCGGAAGCCGACGCCACCAGAAAGGTGCGGCGGTCGAAACCGATGATCTGATGAGGATTCATCACGTCTCCCGGAAGTGGCCGACGACCCGGAGCGACGGGCCGCGCCCCATGGGGCATCAACACCTTTTCATTCGTGAAGTTATATCGCGGTCCGGGCACCTGCGGAAAGAGAGCGTCCGGGTCGGGCCGTGCTGATTCGGGAAGATGCGACGACAGGGCGACGGATCGAACCGGTTGTACGGCGATGCAGCGGCCGAACCGGCGAAATCCGGCAGCAAGTCAGCCGATGCTCGTCATGTGGTGGCTGTGAAGAATTCGCGCTGCGCAGCGACCTGTTCGCCACGTTCGAACGCAAGGAGCCACCTCTTCTTTTCAACGCCCCCCGCGTAACCCGTCAGCCTTCCGTCCGCACCGACGACCCGATGGCACGGGACGAGAATCGAGATGGGATTGCGGCCGTTGGCATTCCCCACGGCCCGCGAGGCGCCCGGTTGGCCAATCCGCCGCGCCAGCTCGGCGTAAGTGATCGTTGTCCCGAACGGGATCCGTTGCAGCTCCCGCCACACCTGCCGCTGGAACGAAGTCCCTTCCGACGAGAGAGAAATGTCAAACTCCTGCCGCGAGCCGGCGAAGTACTCGGCGAGTTGATCGCGCACGGCGGAGAAGGGGGCTTCGGACCGCACCCACGCCTTATCGGGGCCGTTCCATCCCTTGTGCTGCGGAAGATACAGCCCTGTCAGAAACGATCCATCGCTGAGTGCCACGAGCGGCCCCAGCGGGCTTTCGATGGTGGTGTAGTAATTGATGGCCATCAATCTCTCCTGGCATTCGGATGATGTCTCACGCGGAGTGCGACGAGCCCCCTGGGCTGCGCGGAGGCAACCATCGCTCGCTCGGCCGTGCGTCGCGTCGAACCTTTGAGCGACTCCCAGAGATGCATGGCCGCATACGATCGCCACGGACGCCATCTTTGGGCAGCCTGCTCGAGAACTTTCACGGAACCAGCCCCGGACGCTCTCAAGAGTCCGAGATCACCCGATGGAAATGCATCGGGCCAGCGGAGCGATCGCATGGCGATGTACTCGGCGGTCCACGGGCCAATGCCCGGCAACGTCATCAACCGCTCGACGGTCGACGTCGGGGCGAGTCCCGGTTCCAGGTCGATCTCTCCGCAAGCGACCTTCCGCGCCAGCGAACGAATGCTTTCGGCCCGCGCCGCGGGAAGTCCGAGAGCCGCCAGTGTCGACGTGCGGGCCGCCGCAAGCGTCTCCGCTCTGGGAGCGATGCGGCGGAGTCCGGGGATCGGCGTTTCGATCGGTTCGCCAAATCGTTCCGCGAACCGTCCCGCCAGCGTCGACGCGCCACGCACCGAAACCTGTTGGCCCAGTATCGCCCGCAGCGCCAGCTCGAACGAATCGAACGCTCCCGGAACGCGCAACCCGGGAGACCTTTCAATCGATGGGGTCAGCAACAGGTCCTGGGCCAGATGGCCGGCAATGACGTCGGGCCTCGCGTCGAGATCGAACAGATTCCGCAAACGGACCAGAATGGAAGGGAGCGCCGGGACCAGCGAGGTCGCCATCTCGACCGCGAGCAGCGGCCGATCGGCCACCGGCGAGACGCTCAGCCAGCCACGACGTTCTCCCACGGCCACGGTGCGGTGATAATTCGATCCCACCACGCACTCGACGCCCGGAATGGCCCGCGCCGCCAGAAACGACAGCAGGGCGTCCCATTCATACGGCGGCCGGTAGGCGAGCGTCAGCCGCAGCGCATCCTTTGGCCCGGCCGACACGGTGGATCGCCGGAGTTCGCTGGGGCTCAGGCGATAATGACTGCGGAAGAGCGCATTGAACCGCCGCACGCTCTCGAACCCCGCCGCGAACGCGACCTGAGTCATCGGCAGCGGTGTCTCGCCAATCAATCGCTTCGCCAGCAACAGGCGATTCGTCTGCGCCAGCTCGATCGGCGACACGCCCAATTCCTTTCGCACCGCCCGCCGCAGCTGCCGCGAGCTGAGCCCGAGACTCGCCGCGAGATCTTCAAGACTGCCCCCGTCGTTGAGCGCCCCCGCTTCGATCCGCGTCGCCGCCACACGGGCCACGGTGCGGGTGCTGTCGACGGGAGCGTGCCCGGGAGCGAGCTCCGGCCGGCACCGCAGGCAGGGCCGAAATCCCGCCTGCTCAGCCAGCGGGGCGCTGGCAAAGAAGCGACAGCTCGTCCGTCCGGGCGTCCGTGCGGTGCAGACGGGCCGGCAGTAAATGCCGGTCGTCCGTACTCCGACGAAGAAGAGCCCGTCGAACCGCCGGTCGCGGGCGGCCAGCGCTCGATAGCAGGTGTCGTCGTCAAGCGTCATGTCCGGATTGTAGCCATGTCCGCACCTTGGACTGGCCGTTTTCGGACATGCAAATGGGATCGTTCCATGCGTCGTTCAGGCGGGTGCAGCGCACAAAACACGATCCACCCGGGATGGTGACCTCAGCCCGTTGCCACCCGTCCAGACAATGCCTGAGATCGTCTTACGTTAGGGTACATATCCACAATACACCTGACATCCTTTCACATAGAGCCCATAGCGTCGAAGTTTCGACACATTTGGAATGCAATCCAGGATAGGCAATATGTGTGCATATGGAGACCGCGATCGCGTGGGGATTGCATGATGAAGTGGCACGAATGCGCGGAATCGGTGCGAAGTGGATAGCCAATTTCAGTCGAAACAACTGATTCCGCGCGGCACAAGGCTTGCGTGATCTCACCCTCTGCTTAGCATTGAATCTGATCTTCATTCGCCTTGCTGTCGTGCGGGGCGTAACGTTCTGTCCACTGCCTTTCGGGAGTCTTGATGATGCGTCTCGGTCGACGGGGTTTCACCCTCATTGAATTGCTGGTGGTGATCGCGATCATTGCCATTTTGATTGCGCTGCTATTGCCAGCCGTACAGCAGGCTCGCGAAGCGGCTCGCCGCACGCAATGCCGGAACAACCTGAAGCAGCTGGGCCTGGCACTGCACAACTATCTGGATGCTCTGCAGGTCTTTCCGCCGGGACTTCTGAATCGTTGCACAGGAACCTATCCGGACCAGCATCACAATGGACTGGCATTGCTTCTGCCGTACATTGACCAGGCGCCGCTCTACAATAAATGGAACTGGAACGCGGCATCTTCGAACGTGGAGGGATCGGGGTATGAGTCGGGGACTGTCGGTTCGGGCACCCTCGACCCGGCGACGACCGGCAACCTGTCCCTGGTTGCGACCCGTCTCCAGGCTTTTCTCTGCCCCACCGACAACGGCAAGCTGCAGACCGCCTCTTCGGCGTACAACCCAAGCTCTTCGAGCAGCCAGGGTGGGGCGATGACGAACTACGATTTTGTGACGTCGAGCAACGTCGCTTATTACAACGTTTGCCAGCCGTGGGGATCGGCGGCCCCATCGTCGAAAGCCGCCTTCGGCGATAACAGCTTCTGCTCGATGCGTGACCTGGTCGACGGTTCGAGCAACACGGCACTCATGTGCGAGATGACGCGTGAAGTGGCCAACGGCCACGGCAACACGTGGGGCTATCGCGGCCATGTGATGGTTGGCGTCTGGCTGGCGTCGTACGCCATCAATGACTGGAACTGGCCCTACACCACTCCCGCAATCGTGCCCGGACGTTCGGCGAGCTGGGCTTATCCGGCCAGCCTTCACACTGGCGGCGTGCACATTCTGCTGGGGGACGGCGCGGTCCGATTCATCAGCGAGAACATCAACAGTTCCACCCGCGCCTACCTGACTTACATTGGCGACGGACAGGTCGTGGGGGAATTCTGATCCGCCGGCCGCTTTGTGTCTTGCCGTCAGCAGTCCATGCTTCGGGGGCGTCCGAATCGACGCCCCCGATTTTGGTTTCCTTTATTGCGCATTACCTTCTCGTTTTTCGCTTCGTAGCCCGGCCTTCCAAGGCCGGGCGTCAGATTTCGTCCGGCCTTGGAAGGCCGGACTACGGAAAACCCGGCGTAACGCGCACCAGGGCGAAGGGCGTCCGATCCCGCGTCCGTCCACTCACGTACCACATTCCCGGCGTTTCTCCCGGATCCAGGATCGAGAGAATTCGCCAAGATCACAGAGACATCCATGCATCGTGCGATTCTGGCACTCGCCCTAGTGACTTCTCTCGTCGGATGCGGAGGAGGCGCGCCCCCGTCGAAGCCGCTCCCCAAGACCGAACCGGTCACGGGCACCGTCACCCTCGACGACCAGCCCCTTTCCGGCGCTCTGGTCACGTTCGTTCCCATGGGCGACACCCAGGGAGTGGAGTGCTCGGGCAAGACCGATGAGTCGGGCAAGTTTACCCCCCAGCAGCTCCGCGGAGCCGAGGGCGTGCCCGCCGGAACCTATCGGGTCTACATCCGGCGGCCGCTTCGCGGGGGCAAACCGATCACAGATGATGCGTCCGGCGCCGCGGGAGGCGTGGTTGTGGAATCGCTCCCGCCGAAGTACAGCAACCCGACCGAATCCAAGCTGACCGCCACCATCCCACCGGGGGGAGGCCCCGTGGAGTTCAAACTCACATCCAAGTGAGCGAACGCCCGCATCGAGCGCCCGCCGATGTCCTGCAACGTCCATTTCGTGCGCGCATCGCTCTCGACTCGAAAGCATCGTTGTCCGTCGCCGACTCGTACAACGCTCGTGTCCAGAAGTTCGACGTGGGGGAGTGAGGCCGCGCCCGGCTCTCACTCCCCGTCGAGTTCACTTCACTTCTGAGGCGCAATCTCAAAGTGCAGCTTCTGCGGCTTTGCCGCGGCGCGGATCTTCGCGTCTTCCGCTTCGACTCTCCGTCCTGTCTCGGCAAGCTGCTTCATCGCGTCACTCTCGGGACCCGCGGCAAGCGCCCGCTGAGACAAGCCGCGGAACTGACTGACGACCCCTTCCTTCAGTTCGACCGCCTTCAGAATCGCCTGGGCCTGGGCGTTGATGGGATTCTCCGTGCCGTTCGAGATCGGAACGAAATCGGTCAGGTTGAGGCCGCCGGCCAGCTGCTTGTCCGTGACCACCGAACACGGCTTGCCATTGATCTTCAGCACGTACGAGCCCGAGGGGAGCCCCTTCACGGTCAGCAGGTATTGACTCAGCTCGAGCACTTCGGGAGCGAGCGGAAGGACCGGCCGCGCCGCATCGGCGATGGGGAAGGGAAGGCATTCGTCGGTGCGGTCGAAGGACAGGACGCCATCCGTTTTCTTGACGTCTGACACGACGCACCCCTTGGCCTCGCACGCCGGCTGTCCCGCCGCGGACGAATCGATCGCCACGCTGCTGACGAACGGCTCGGCCCCCAGCCGCTTCAGCAGGGCGGCCGCCATCATCAACTGCCCGCACGGCCCCGGATGCACCGGGTCCCCCTGCATCGAGACCAGCTTCACGGGGTTCTGCTCATGCACCTTCAAGAAGGCCCGCAGGTGCTCGACCCCTTCGAGGCTGTTGTTCCCCGCCATCGACCGCACCGTCGCCAGGTTTCCCGCGAGAATCTCCTGCGGCTTGTTCTTGCCCCACACATCGAGGAGGGCATGGAACTGGTCGGCATAGGGGATGTTCTCCTTTTCGCTGAAAGTCTTCAGGGCGTTCGCGTACTCGTCCAGGCGGAGGTTGCGTCCGTTGAGGCTCGCCTGCCGGGTGCCGTCGTTCACCGGACTGGCCGACAGAATGACGGGCCGGGCCCCCGTCTTGCGGATCCGTTCGACCATCGTCCCCATGTTCTCGACGAACTTGTCGGTAGGCGTGCTGCCGCTGTCGTTCATGCCCAGCTCGACCGAAATGACGGTCGGCTTCCAGGCCGCGACGTCGTAGTCGAACCGCGCCAGGGTCGAGGGAATGGTATGTCCGCCGACCCCGGAGTTGCGGAACGCGAACTTCAGCTTCGGATAGCGGGCGAAGCAGAACGCCTCGAAGTAATTCGAATGGAGATGCTGGGCCGTGATGCTGTCGCCAGCCATGACCCACACGTCCCCGTCCTTCAGGGGGAACTCTGCGGCGGATGCCGAGCCCGCAACAAACAACGCGGTCACGACGGCGAGGCAGAGCGAGAGAGAGCGCATGAAAAAGTCTCCTGAGCGAAGAGAGAGCCATTCGCAGAGCAGGGCAGGGCAGGGCAGGGCAGAGGGGGCCGACGATGGCAGCCCGAAGATGAGATCACTTGGCCGAGGGCGGATTCGAGCGGAACGGGCACGCGGGGAGGTCCGCACCGTTGACGAGGTTCGGCTTCTCCGACTCGGTCCAGCCGTATCGAACACTTTTCGGCTCACTCACCTTGGCGCTGCTGACCACGATCGACTCGCCATCGATCTTCGCTTCGGCCGGTTCGTACTTTCCGTCGGCTCCCGCCACTTCGAACCACTTCGGCGCGGCGCCGTCCGTCGTCTTGAGTCCCTTGGCAAAGTCATATGACACGCGAATCGTCGCCCCTTCCGGCTTCGCCGACTTGAACAGCGGGCCGAAGTAGACGAGGTCTTTCTTGCCGTAGGTGTTGGCCAGCGCCCACAGCGCGAGCCGCTTGCCGACGGCCTGCTTGTTGTTCGGATGGATGTCGGCCAGGTTGCCGATGTCGGTCGTCACGGCCATGCCGGTGTTGGGGACCGCCAGCGTCGCGGTCTGGGCTTCCCACAATCCGGCGATCACTTCCCACGAGTTGTTGCCGTAGCGAAACGGGGCGAGCTGCACGAAGAGGAACGGGAAGTCTCCCTGTTTCCACACCTTCCGCCAGCCGCCGATGAGGGCTTTCATCTTGTCGTGATACAGCATCCCTTCGGAGAGGTTGGACTCCCCCTGATACCAGATGGCGCCGCGGATGCCGAAGGGGACGATCGGGCTCACCATGCCGTTGTAGAGTCCCGTCGGGGCGCCGGCATTGGCGAGCGGATGGGACGGCCAGGCGGGTGGCGGCTGGATGTCCTTACCCGCCGCGGCGTCCTTCCGTGACTTCGCCGCCCACGCTTCCATCTGGTCAATCAAGGCCAGCTTCTGCTTCTCATATCCGGCCTGCACTGCTTCAACGTCCTTCGCGATCTTCGACACCGCCGGATTCTCGACCGATTCGAACCCGACCGGCGGCGTCCACGGCTCGATCCGCGTACCGCCCCACGACGTGTTGATCAGGCCGATCGGCACGTCGAGTTCCTTGTGCAGTTCTCGGCCGAAGAAGAACGCCACGGCGGAAAAGGTAGGAACCGTCGAGGGATCGCAGGCTTTCCAGTCGGCCACGACATCATCCACGGGCTTGCCCGCAGGAGTCTTTGGAATGTGGAACAGACGGATCTTCGGATACTTCGCCGCGGCGATTTCCTTCTGGGCGTCCTTCGTGGCCGTCATCGGCCATTCCATGTTGGACTGCCCCGAGCAGACCCACACATCGCCCACGAGGACGTCGGTCAGGTAGACGACGTTCTTGCCCGCGACGGTGATCTCGTGCGGGCCGCCCGCCTTCTGCTTCGGCAGCTTCAGGCTCCACTTCCCCTTTTCGTCAGCCTTCGCCGTCGCCTTGGCATCACCGAGAGTGACCGAGACTTCTTCCCCCGGATCGGCCCAGCCCCAGAACGGGAGCTCGATGTCCCGCTGAAGGACCATGTGCGATCCGAAGATCTTCGGCATCCGGACGGCGGCATCGGCCGGTGCGGCAAGGAGTGCGACGAGGGCCAGCAGTCCGAGCGACTGCCAGAGGGAGCGGGCGGAACGAGTCATGAGAATTCTCCGGGGGAGCGCGGAAGAAGCATGATCCAATGTTGATGGTTCGCGAGCGTATCTCATCGGAGAGTCTCTCGGACGTCAATGATCCCGGCGGGGCAGGGGAGGGCAGCGGACATGCTTCAATCGGAAGCGGTGCGTCTGATGACGGATCTCGGCTCCTGCGTCCGCGCAAGCCATTTTCACCACGGAGTCACGGAGAAGAGAAAGACATTTAACAGAAGCAAGCAGAGGGAGCAGAGAAAAGGCAGGCGGCGAACGGCTCGGAAAGCGACGTGGGTGAAAGCAATCTTCTCCCCTCTGCTGGTCTTCTCTCTGCTTCCTCTGCTTGCTCCTGTCGAATGCCTTTGCATTTCTTCTCTGGTTTTCTCCGTGACTCCGTGTCTCCGTGGTGAGACTCGTCCTGGATCTCATCGGCCGGCCGTCGCCATGCACAGCTGATGCCCCCATCAAGTCAAGGATGCACCCGGGAATTCATGCCTCATCACGTCCTCGGGAATTCGCCGACTGGTTGAACGAGCGGAGCATGCGAGAGTGACTCTTCCTGTCGATGGCGCGTCGTCTGAAACCGGTCCGTTCGCCCGCAACCGGTTCCTCGCGTTATAAATCGCAATCGGCGTCGCCTGTGAGGATGGCAGGCCGATCGTCCGCGCTGTGGACGGCTTCGCTGCGTCACGACTCTCACCGGAGTGGATCATGCGTTCGGAACCAACGACTCGGCCCTCTCGAGTGGAGCGGCGTCGACTTCTTCTGCGGCCGCTCTGCGTGGCGCTGCTGCTGACGGGAGTCGCCCGCGGCGAGGACTCGTACTACGCGGTTTCTCTCTCGAAACTGAAAATCACAGAAGGGGAACTCCCTGAGCAAACCTACCGAGACATGCTCGGGAACTTCGCGAGTCAGTGGCACCACTCGTTTGCGGTGCTCGACGGGGAAGGCGAAGCGTATCTCGACGTCGGATCATCTCAGTTCGAGCGTCCGACGGGGACCGTCCAGAGGAGTTCCGATCGGCACAAGCCCCGTCTACTGACCACCGACAGCGAGGGGAAGAAGCTGACCATCGACATTCCGGTGCTTGCGATCCGGGTTCCCCATCAGAACGAGGTCTCCGGTCAGTTGTACTTCGCCCGGAACAGCGCCAAGGACGAAGTCCACCGCGTGAAGTTCACGCTGCCTGCCGACAGGGCCAAAGCCGAGTCGCGCGACGCGTTCCTCGCGGCAAAGATCTTCTATTGCGAGAAACGGTCAAGCCAGAACACGCCGGGCGCGGCGTGGTTCCGCGCGCAGGCACTCGAAGCCCGCCGCATTCTGGAGAAGCGGGGACGCGTCGATGACGTTCTGGCGACTCCCGCGCCCGAACGCCCGGAAGGCCGGTCAAGCGCGGAGACGGAGTTCGATGTCTTTTCCGGCGGACGCGCGATCAGCGAGAACCTGCAACTCGACCGCCTGCTCCGTCCCACGAAGCCGGGCGAGGCCGACCAGCCGATCGAAGAGATCGAAGGCATTTCGGTCAAGGAGATGGACTGGAAGCCGCTGGTCAAAGATATCAATCCGAAGCTCGACCCCCTCGCCAGCGTCATTCCCGCCGACCAGCACGCGGTCTTCTTCCCGACGTTTTCCGCCTTCGCCCGGATTCTCGACGAGACCGAGAAAGCGGGATTGCCGGTCGCCCGGATGCTCCAGCAGGATCCGGCGGTCCGTGAACGCTACGAGAAGCAGATCTGTCTCGAACTCGACGGCGTGGCCCGTGCGGCGGGGGATAGGTTTATCGCGAGCATCGCCCTCACCGGCGGCGACCCGTACCTCCTGACGGGGACTGACGTCGCAATCCTTATGGAAGCGAAGTCCGTCGACACCCTCACGACCGCCATCACCGCACGGCACGTCCTTGCGGCGAACACCTTCGCGGGGTGTGAGCAGGTGAAGGGAACCGTCGCCGGCGTGGCCTACACCGGCGTGATCACTCCTGACCGCAGCATCTGCTCTTACCTGGCGACACTCGATCGGACCGTCGTCGTCACCAACTCGCTCGTGCAACTCGAACGTCTGGCAAACGCGGCGAACGGCAGCGAGCCGAGTCTTGCGTCACTCGCCGAGTACCGGTTCTTCCGGCACCGCTATCCGCGCGACAACGGCGACGAGACGGGTTTCCTGATGATCAGCGACGCGACTCTGCGCCGCTGGTGCGGTCCGAAATGGCGGATCGCAACTGCACGTCGCGTCCGCGCGGCCGGCATCCAGATGCAGCACCAGGCGACGCATCTTGAAGAACTCGCGACCGGAATGGCCAAGCCGCAGAAGCTGTCGACGAACCTTTACGTCCCCAACCTCGGGACGCTTGAATTGACGAACGAGGGAGTGACGTCATCGACGTATGGAACACTCGCCTTTCAGACGCCGATCAGCGAACTCGACCTGACGAAAGTGACGAAGGACGAAAAGGAGGCCTACGTGCGGTGGCGGGAGGGCTACCAGCGGAACTGGCGGCAGTTCTTCGACCCCATCGGCCTGAGCTCCTCACTGAAGGACACGACCGCAACGGCCGACCTCACCGTGATGCCGCTGATCGCGTCCAGCGAATACCAGCATTTCATTGGTGTGGTGGGGAAGTCGAAGCTCACCCCGACCTCAGCCGACCCGCACGCGGGAACGTTGTTCCACTGGGCGATGGCCTTCGATCCGAAGTCGCAGCCCGTGCAGCAGGCGGGGAATGCGGCTCAGTCCTTCGTCGCGGGGCTGACCGGCGGGCCCTTCTCGTGGATGGGGGAGTCGATCGCTCTGTACGGCGACATGGACCCGTTCTGGCAGGACCTCGCCAAGGCCGAGAACACCGACGACTTCATGAGGAAGGAGTTCTACCGGCTGCCGATGGCACTGAGGGCCGAAGTGGCCGACTCGGCCCGGCTGGTGGTGTTTCTCGGCATTGTCCGGAAGACGATCGAAGGTGCGGCGCCGGACCTGACGAACTGGGAGACGCTCAAGCACAATGAGCGTTCGTACGTGAAGGTCAGCCCGCGAAACCCCGAGATGCTGGGGGGCGTTCCAAACCGGATCGCGCTTTACTACGCGGCCACTCCGAAGTCGCTGGTCGTGTCGCTCAATGAAGACGTGGTGAAGCGCGCGATGGACCGCGAAGCGAAGGGCGGAAAGGACGGGAAACCGGACGAGAAGCCGCAACAGGAGGACGACTCGGCGAAGGGGAAGCCGTGGCTGGGAACGGCCCTCGGGCTGCAGATCGATCGCAGCGGGTTCGACCTGCTGTCCAAGGTCGCCGATCGTTCCGCGCAGGAGCAGCTTCAGTTGCGGTCGTGGCAGGCGATCCCGATTCTCAACGAGTGGAAGCGGCTCTTCCCGAAACAGGACCCGGTGGCCCTGCACGCCCGGTTCTGGCAGGTGACGCTCGTGTGCCCCGGCGGAGGCCGCTACGTCTGGAATGAAAAGGACCGCACGATGGAATCAACGGTCCTCGGCCACCCCGGCCGCCCGAAGTCCGACGCGACGGTGCCCGACTTGCTCCAATCAATCCGCGGAGCGAATTTCGGACTGACGTTCGAGAATCAGGGACTGCGGGCGCGTGTTGAGGTCGAGCGCAAGCCGTGAAAGCGACCGCTCGCACCCAGGCTGCGGGCTTCAGCAGCCTGGGTGCCGGAGCAATGAGGGCGTGGTCATGAGTTGACCAAGCGAGAGTAGTGAAGCAGCGAATGGCGCACTTTGATTCGGCACCCAGGGTGCTCCGAGCCGCACCTTGGGTGTAGCACATCGCATTCGCCTTTAGCTCCGCGCCGAGGGCGAAATCACACCCGCATCGGGGCTCGACGCCGTCGCATAGAGCTTCTTCGGAATTCGCCCCGCCAGGTACGCCAGCCGGCCCGATGTGCAGGCCTGCCGCATCGCCACGGCCATCGTCAGTGGGTCGCGGGCTCCAGCAATTCCGGTGTTGAGCAGCACGCCGTCGCAGCCGAGCTCCATTGCAAAGGAGACATCGCTCGCCGTTCCCACCCCCGCATCAATGATCACCGGGTAATCCGCATCCCCCTCTTTCAGGTATTCGAGGCAGATGCGGATGTTGTTGGGGTTGAGCACTCCCTGTCCGCTGCCGATGGGGCTGCCGGCCGGCATGACCGACGTCGCCCCCGCATCCTTCAGCCGGCGGGCGGTCATCGGATCGTCCGTCGTGTAGCACAGCACCTGGAAGCCGTCGGCCACGAGTTGCTTCGTCGCCTCGAGCGTGGCGACAGGGTCGGGAAGCAACGTCTTCTTGTCCCCCAGCACTTCGAGCTTCACCCAGTCGGCCCCGGGGTTCTCAAGACCCGAGAGGATCTCCCGGCCCAGCCGCGCCACCCGCACCGCATCCTCGGCGGTGAAGCATCCGGCGGTATTGGGCAGGATCGTGTACCGCGAGAGATCGATGTACTCCAGGATGTTCCGGCCCTGGGCGTCGATCAGTCGTTCGCGGCGGACGGCCACGGTAATGACTTCCGACCCGCTCGCCTCGAGGCACTCGCGCATCAGTTCGAACGTCGTGTACTTCCCCGTCCCGACGATCAGCCGCGAGGTGAGCTTGTGCGTGCCGAGAACGAGTGGCTTGTCGGGAGAAGCAAATTCCGCCATCGGGGCAAGGCCTTGGGCGCTGAGGAGCGAAGCAGCAAGTGGAGAACCACAACCGCGAATTATGGGTCCACGGGGACTCGCCGAAAAGGGTGGCGACCGGAGTCGGAGGGATCAGAGGGGATTCTTCCGTTGGAGGCTGTGCGTCTGGTCAAGGATCGCGGCTCCTGTCATCTCGCAAGAATGCAAGGGGGCTTGAATTCGTCTGTCGCTCAATGTCGCACCAAATGCGTTTCGGTGGTGCGTCTTGAGGCTTGGGCGCGGGACCCTTGCTGGATTGTCGTTTCGACGACCGATATGATCGGGCTCGAACTGAGCACGACCACGAGGAACCGCATGAAGATCCACGAGTATCAGGCCAAGCAGTTGTTTGCGGCGGCGGGCGTCGCCGTGCCGAAGGGGATTGTCGCGAAGACGCCGGACGAGGCGGCCGCGGCCTTCACCGAGCTTGGCGGCCCGCTCGCGGTGGTGAAGTCGCAGATCCATGCGGGGGGGCGCGGCAAGGGACGGTTCAAGGAACATCCCGAGCAGGCGGGCGTCGTGCTGGTGCGGTCGGCCGACGAGGCGAAGGCCAACGCGGCCCGGATGCTGGGGAAGACCCTCGTCACGATCCAGTCGGGCGAGGAAGGGAAGACAGTCAACACACTGCTCGTCGAGCAGGGACTCAACATCGCACGCGAGCTGTATCTCGGCGTCGTGGTCGATCGCGAAGCGGGCGGTCCGATCCTCATCATGTCGTCCGAAGGGGGCATGAACATCGAGGAAGTGGCCGAGAAGCATCCCGAGAAGATTCTGCACGAAGCGTTCGACCCGGCCGCCGGTCTCCAGCCGTTCCAGGCCCGCAAGATGGCCTTTGAGCTGGGACTCGAAGGAGAAGCCCTGAAGAGTGCGGCGAAGTTCCTGCCGGCGGTCTGCAAGTTCTTCGTCGACAACGACTGCAGCATGACCGAGATCAACCCGCTCGTCGTCACGAAGGAAGGGGCACTCATCGCTCTCGACGGCAAGGTGACGTTCGACGACAACGCCTTGTTCCGCCACAAGAACTTCGAGCCGCTCCGCGACCTGAACGAGGAAGAGCCGGCCGAAGTGCGGGCGTCGAACACCGGGCTCAGCTATGTGAAGCTGGACGGCAACATCGGCTGCCTGGTCAACGGGGCCGGGCTGGCGATGAGCACGATGGACCTCATCAAGTATCACGGGGGCGAGCCGGCGAACTTCCTCGACGTCGGCGGCGGTGCGAACGTCGATCAGGTGACCGAGGCGTTCCGCATCATCCTCGCCGATCCGAACGTGAAGGCGGTACTGGTCAACATCTTCGGCGGCATTATGAAGTGCGACACCATCGTCACCGCACTGCTTGAGGCGTACGAGAAGGTCGGCTTCCACGTCCCGCTGGTGGTGCGGCTGGAAGGGACCAATGTGAAGATCGCCCGCGAGATGCTGGCCAACAGCGGCCGAAACATCATCGCGGCGAACGACCTGACCGATGCGGCGAAGAAGGTGGTGGCGACCTTGAAGGCATGAAGCCGGAGTGCGAAGAGTTTGAAAGGTGCGAAGAGTGTGAAGAGCTGGAACGCTCTCGCGTTGTCGGGAGCGGGTTGAATTGAGCTCAGTCATCAGGTTCATAGATCGAGGCTCGCGTCGATCCATGAGAAACTCTTCCGCGGAATCGTACTTCGCGCCCCTTGCACGATCGTTCGAGCAACTGTGGATCTGGCAGCAATCGCGAGAGATGGTTCGCGAGGTCTATCGCGATTTCAGCGACGAAGGGCCGGCTGCTCGAGACTTCGGATTCAGAAAGCAGGTTCAATGTGCTGCCGTCTCGATCATGAACAACATCGCGGAAGGTTTTGAACGCGACAGCGATGCTGACTTCGCACGATTCTTATCCATTGCCAAAGCGTCATCCGGCGAAGTCCGAAGCATGTACTACGTCGCAGAAGATCTTCACTATGTCACACCGGACATCGCCGCGGAGCGGCGAGGAAAGCTACGACAAATCTCCGCCGGAATCACTTCGTTCCGGGCACGCTTGATACCTCAGCAGGCGGAATGATCCAGATCATCGGCGTCCTGCTCTTCGCACTCTTTACACTCTTCAAACTCTTCGCACCCTGCCTGCCCCTATGAGCATCCTCGTCGACAAGAACACCCGCATCATCTGTCAGGGCATCACCGGCAAGGTCGGGTTGTTCCACAGCCAGCAGTGCCGCGCCTACGCGAAGGAATTCCGCCCGAACGAGAACGTCTTCGTCGGGGGCTGCACGCCGGGGAAGGGGGGGACCGAGGTCGACGGGTTCCCGGTGTTCAACACCGTGGAAGAGGCGGTGAAGAAGGCGGGGGCGAACTGCTCCCTGATCTTCGTGCCGCCGCCGGCGTGTGCGGACGCCATCATGGAAGCGGCCGATGCGGGGATCGACTTGATCGTCGCCATTACCGAGGGAACACCCGTCATCGACATGGTGCGGGCGGCCAATTACCTCAAGGGAAAGAAGAGCCGGCTGATCGGCCCGAACTGCCCCGGCATCATCACGCCGGGCGTCGCCAAGATCGGCATCATGCCGGGGTACATTCACAAGCCGGGCTCGGTGGGGCTCATCAGCAAGTCGGGAACGTTGACCTACGAAGCGGCCTGGCAGTTGGGGAACCTGGGCTTGGGGCAGTCGACCGCCATCGGCATCGGCGGAGATCCGATCATCGGCACGACGTTCATCGACCTGCTCCGGATGTTCGAGGAAGACCCCGGCACCGAAGCGATCCTCATGATCGGCGAGATCGGCGGCAACCTCGAGATCCAGGCGGCCGAGTACATCAAGCAGCATGTGAAGAAGCCTGTCGCGGGGTTCATTGCAGGGCAGACGGCCCCTCCGGGCAAGCGGATGGGGCATGCCGGGGCCATTATTTCGGGTGGGAAGGGAACCGCTGCGGAGAAGATCGCCGCGTTGGAAGCGGCCGGTGTCGTCGTGGCGAAGAGCCCCGCCGAAATGGGGGCCGCGATGAAGACCGCCATCGAGCGTCGCAACAAGAAGTGAGCTGCCGTGGAGCAGATTCCGGTCGAAGCGGTGTGGATCGGCGGGGGTCTTGTGGTACTGGCGGGGTTGTTCTACCTCGGCATCCCGCTGCTCATCTTTCAGAACACGCAGTTCGAGGCCGATCCCAAGATCGTCCCGTTCGACGTGAACACCCAGAAGTGGCCGAAGCCGATCGAGCGGCTGTTCAACACCGCCCGCGAGGCGCTCGACGAGATGGGGTTCGAGATGATGGAGGGGATCAAGCTCCCCTCCGCGGCGCCGAACGTCCGGACGGTGGCGATCCTGTTCCTCAACCGCGAGTCGCGCGACTACGCGATGGCGACCGCCATGCATGCCGTGCCGTTCGAGCCGGGAGGGCTTCAGACCCTCTATGTCGAGTTCACCTGCCGCTTCCGGAACAAGGTGGTCGTCAACACGAACAACTCGCACCAGTTGAGCGGGCTGCCGTCGCGCGAGCATGTCGTCTCGAACTGGCTGCCGAGCGTCACCGACCCGGCCGATCTGTACGAGATTCATCTCCGGATTGCGGACGACGTCCAGAGCCGGTCGCAGAAGATCCTGCGCCACGAGGCGGAATTCGGCGGCGACATGCAGGCCTATGTGCAGGCCGCGATTACCGAGTCGTTCGAGGATGCGGCTCAGGCCGGCTGGCTGTACCTGACGTCCGACGGGCGGTACTTCAAGCCGACGCTCAAGGGGGCGTACCTCATGACCTGGGGCGAACTCTGGCCGATGAAGATGTTCCGCAAAGGGAAGCGGAACAAGATCGAGCGCGAGGTGCTGGCGCGTTATGGATGACGCCGCTATGATCGGGGAGAAGGTCGCGCTTCCGAAAGAAATGGGGAACCCTGCCATGCCGTCGCCGTTTCCAGGAATGGACCCGTATCTCGAAAATCCGGCGACCTGGCCGAATCTGCATCTGAACCTGATCGCTGGCATTCAACGTCGACTGACGCGAGATCTTCGCCCGCGGTATTTCGCCCGAGCGGAAGAGAGGGTCTACATTTCGGACGAAGACGATCCCGGACGCCCGGTGATCGTCCCGGACGTCCGGATCATCGCGAAGCAGGATGATTCGGCCGCGATCTGGAATCGGCCCGAGGGCTCGGTGGCGACGATCGAGCCGGTCGTCATGACGACTTTAATCGAGGACGAGATCCACGAACCGCGCGTCGAGGTGATCGATGCGAAGACGAAGAGCGTCGTGACGGTCATCGAGGTGCTGAGCCCCACGAACAAGATCGCGGGTTCGCGCGGGCAGGAGAGCTTTCGGAAAAAGCGGTCGGAGGTGATGGGGTCGAGCTCGCACTGGGTCGAGATCGATCTGCTGCGAAGCGGCTTGCGGTTGGTCGCCGGGGAAATCCTGCCGCGGGGCGACTATTTCGTCCACGTGTCGCGGGTCGATCGCCGTCCCAAGGGGCTGGTGTGGCCGATCCGTCTGCATCAACCGCTCCCCGTCGTCGACATCCCGCTGCTGCCGGGCGACGACGACTACCGTCTTGACCTTCAGCAGATTCTGAACGCGGCATACGACGATTCCGGCTACGATCTCGAGACCGACTACACGGTCGATCCACCGCCCCCGCTGACGGCCGAGCAAGCCGAATGGATCGACCGGCACCTGCGGTCGCAGGGCCTGCGGAAGTGATCTCCGCCCCGGGGGGGACGAGAAACAGAGGACGCGATGGATTCCGTGCGAGACCAATCGATCGTCGTTGTCGGGGCATCGAGCGGCATGGGACGGGCCTCGGCGGCTCGGCTGGCCCGCGACGGGCATCGCGTGCTCGCGGTGGCCCGCCGGGCTGAACGGCTTGAGGAACTGCGGGAAGATCTCTGGAAGGACGGGCAGACCCTCGCGACATGCGCTGCCGACGCGACGCAAGTCGCGGAGGTCGATCGCGTGATCGCCACGGCGGTCGAACAATTCGGGCGGATCGACGCACTCGTCTATGCGACCGGCACCAACATTCCCTCCCGGTCTCTCGAAGTCCTCTCCGCCGAGGATTGGGAACTGCTGCTGCGCACGAACCTGACGGGCGCGTTCCTCTGCACGAAGGCAGTGCTCCCCGTCATGCGACGGCAGCAGTCGGGACTCATCGTCTACCTCTCGACCGGAGCGGTGCAGTACCCGGATGTGTCGGGCGTCGCCTACCAGGCGAGCAAACACGGCCTCAACGGGTTGTCATATGGGACGCGGGTCGAAGAGAAAAAGAACGGCATCCGCACGACAATCCTGTACCCCGGGCTGTGCGACACCGAGATCCTCTTGAAGCGTCCCGTTCCGACGCCGAAGGAGGTCGTTGAGCGGGCACTTCGGCCCGAGGACGTGGCGGACGTCGTGGCCTTTCTCTGCACGATGGATCCGCGCTGCCATGTCCCCGAAATGCAGTTGTTCCCGGCGTTTGTCTGACCGACCGGGCGGCGCGCGGGCGCGATCACTCCGAGCTGCCGTCGTCTCGCGCGCGTTGTCTGCCGTCGCGGGCGTCCGAGAGAACCTTCACGGTGAAACCGCCGTGCATTGCTCCCTCCGCGTCGGTCCGCAGCCAGTCATACACTTCGGCGACCCGCGTCTGAATCCGGTCCCCCATCTTGCTTCGAGAGATGATTGGATCGTTCCCCAGCGTGCCGAAGATGACGCCGTTTTCGATTGCCGTGACCATTGCCCAGATGAACTCGACCTCGTCCCCTTCGCGCAGCGGAAACTTGATCGAATAGGTCTCATCCTCGGAACGCGACACGAAAGCCTGTTCGAACTCGGGCCAGCGGGCTCGGGCTTCGGTGACGGCGGCGAGCATCCGCGGATCATCATGGGCGACATGGACGATCGGCGCTTGATACACGTCGTCGAGCGAACGGATCGGATCGGGACGGCGGAGGTTGGCTTCGGTTTCTTCATCGTAGACGAACATCCGGACCGCGCGGGGGCACAGAATGGCGACACACTGGTCATCGATCAGTTCCGCGAGGAGCGGGCCGAGAAACTCGTAGATTGCGGCGTCCGAAAGCGGGGGGAGCCCTTCATCGCGATTCAGCAGGTCGACCGAAATCCACGCTTTGTGTGCGAGCACTGCTTGCCGGTGACGACCTTCCCAAACCGTCTCGGAGAACTTTTTCACGTCGTCGAAATAAGGCCGATCTTGATGGTGGACGGCGATGGTGTCATTCTCCCGCCGAATCAGGAATAGCGGGTTTTCCCCCACCACGTAGTTCTCCGTCTGTTCGCCGGACGCATCGGCGGCGGTGAATGGCGTTCCCCAGGCCTGTGTGGCCGCCCGCGCGATGGCGGCGGCGTCGAGATACCCGTGCTCGCGGACGAGGGCGACCAGCGAGTGCGGCCAGTCCTTGTCGGTCTCTTCGCCGTCCCGTTGATGCCAGTTCCTGGCGATGTCCACGAGACACCAGATTGCGCCGCTGACGGCAATCAGACGTCCCCACGAGAACTGTTGCGCCAGACCGAAGGCGGAGACGGCACCGAACACGAGCACGTAGCCGAAGCAGATCCATCGGCCCCAGTTCCAGCGACCGATGAGCAGCACCGCCACCGCAAGCGAAATCGCGCCAAGACCCGCCAGCCAGGGAATCATCCAGAGTTGCGGGTTGCGGAGGGAAAGCCAGGTGATCGCAACGACGATCGCTGTCGCGAGAAAGTTCAGATCGTCGCTCAACCACTGAAGCGGTCGTTTGAAAATCTGCATCCCGTCGGTCCCAGTGGGTGGTATGGGGAGCGTGGCGGCAGCGGTCGGTCATTCCACCGACAAGGATTTGTCCGCGGTCGGAAAGCTCTTCGGAATGGGCAGCGTCACCTTGTCGGTGGCCACCCATTCGCAGCCGCGGGCGACGATCGTCTGGAAGCCGACGCACTTCATCGAGTAGTCGCCATGCCCCATGACGGTGGTGAAGACCTTTCCTTTGCCAAAGGGAATCCACCAGACCATCGGCTCGTGAGCGTCGGTCCCGCCGGTGCTCTTGGTCGAATAGGCGGTGGCGAGGAGGTGCATGTCGGCGGCAGGGCCGCGCTGGCCGTGATAGAGCTCGTCCTTGGCGTGCATCCATTCGATGGGCAGCCCCATCATGACGGGATGCTGGCGGTCGCGGGTGACGACCGAGAACTCGTGCTGCGCTCCGTGGCCGGCGCCGGGGCCTTCTCCTTTGGCGGTGCGGACAACGGACCCCTTGTCGTCGACGGTGACGCGGTCGCCGAAGCCCGCACCGCGCCAGCCGAGGCCGATCATGCGGTTGAACTCGGGCCAATTGGGAAACGCGTTGTTGGCGGCATGCACGATGACGAGCCCGCCTCCGCCCGAAACGTACTCTTCGAGAGCCTTCTGCACAGGCTTCGGCCAGAGCTCGCCGTTGTAGTTGCTGAGGACGACCTGGTAGTTCGAAAAATCCGGCCGGAACGCGTCCCAAGCGCTTCCTTCCGCCTTCGCCGGAGGCGACGTCGCGACGTCCACGGTGAAGCGGCCTGACTTTTCGAGGAACGACTTGAGCACGGGAGTCGTCCGCTTCCAGTCGTGGTTGTTCTGGCCGTCGATGAGGAGGAGGTTCAATGGATCCGCAGCAAAGGCCGGCGTGATGAGGCAAAAAAACGCGGAAAGGCACAGCGACGACTTCGTCAACGTAGATCGCATCGATTCCTCGCTGGAAGAAAAAAGGGGCCTGCAAATCAAGCCCCTGGCACCCGACTCAAGGATTGCCCCACGTCCATCAGACTCGCTTGACGCTCAGAGTATACGATCCTGTCCCTGTCGAGCCGTAGTGCCCCAGTCGTATGGAGTACCGCCCTGGCATCAAATTCCGGATGATCCTTGGCTGGAGATTCCCGCCGCTGTCGTCATCGTAACTGAGGCGGACGTTGTTCGAGTCGAAGATTGTCATGACCAGATCGGTGCCTCCAGTCGTTTCGAAGCGGTATCGCCCCGAGGTCAACACCTCAAAACTGTAGATGTCTTCCTCGCCTGCGGCGCTGATTGAACTGGAGATCGGGGCATCCAGTCGCAAGGGGGTGTTCGAAGGGGTCACACTTCCTCGGCCAGGATACATGCGAGCGATCACTTGTTGATCGATTGCCGAAAGCACCGAGTTCTCGTGCGTGCCCACGCCGTTGAGAGTCAGCCGCGAGGGGTACGAGTAGAGCATGATCGAGTCGGGATCAAACTGGCTCCCGTTCGTCACCGTCTCGCTGTAACGCAGGATGACGTTGCGGCGAACCTTGTCCGGATCCCAATTGTTCGGCGGGCCGCCGAAGTATCGGATCACTTCGGGTTCGTTCCAAACGATCGGATTGCTGCGCGGGTTCTGATGTTCGTGGATCATCCCCAACGCGTGTCCAAACTCGTGCAGCACCGTACCTGACGCCTGCCATCCAAAATTCATTGTTGGCTGATCGAGTGGAATCTGAGTGGCATCATTCCCGACATAGGACCAGGAGCCGTATGGACCAAACGAAATTCGGATCTCTGAGGATCCGGCATTTGTGAAATCGAAATCGAGGTTGGCGTATCGACTCCATTCGACGGCGTACTGGCGAACAAAGGCCTGCTCAGACGCGGTTCCATTCAGAAATCGCACTTTTAACCGCGTCCCGTTTGGCCAAGTTTTTCCGAGCAAATAGGCTGCTTCAGTGCGGGCAACTTCGCTGATCGCCTCGTTCGCCGGGCGGTTGCCGGCCATTGCTCCACTGTGAATCTGTCCCAGGAGGTCGTCACTCGGAAGGGATCGATCGAAGCAAACCAGGTCAATTGTGGACATCTTGTTTCCCACAGTGTTCAGGAAATGGATTACCAACACATGAACACAATGGCATTATTCCCGCAACGATTCAAGAGTGTGGTTTCATTCCCTTGCGCATCGGCGATCGCGAATCGCACCCAATCGAAGCTGCGCAGCACCTCGATCAGTATCGTCTCGCGATTTCCGCGAGCGCTTAGAACAACCCAAGCACGGGCGTCCCGTGTTCTGTCAGTCGTCGAGGCCGGTTGAGCGTGTCCGGATATTCGCTGGCGGGGTCGATGCCCAGGGCATGGTGGACGGTCGCCAGCAGATCGAACGGATGGACCGGGTCGGACTTCGGGAAGGCGGCCCAGCGGTCGGACTCGCCGTAGACGTTGCCCGGACGGACGCCGCCGCCGGCGATGACGCACGAGTAGCATTCGGGCCAGTGGTCGCGGCCGCCGGGGCCCACGTTGTTCGTGGTTTGCACGCCAAGCTGCGGGGAGCGGCCGAATTCGCCGACGCAGAGGACCAGCGTCCGCTGGAGCAGACCACGGTCATGCATGTCGGCCAGCAGCGCCGAAAGCGTGTGGTCGAAGACGGGGCACCGGTCGTTCCGCAGGGTGGTGAAGTTGTTGCGGTGCGTGTCCCACGAACCATCGGGACCGGGAACGGGCTCGTCGTCCGAGCGGGCGGGCCACGTCACCTGCACGAACCGCGTTCCGGCCTCGATCAATCGCCGGGCCAGCAGACAGCTCTGGCCGAACCGCGTCATGCCATATCGCTCTCGGACTGTGACGGGCTCTTCTTCCAGCCGGAACGCCTGGACGGCCCGCTGCCCTTGAAGAAGCGACAGCGCCTGGTCGTAGTAGGCGTCGAAGTTCGTCATTCCCGTTCCGGCGGCGGGAAGGACGTCGAGCTGCACCGTCCGGCCGGGGAGCGGTTGTCGCTCGACGTGTTCGGCCACGACCCGTCGCAGGTCGAGCCGCTGCTGGAGTCGATCACTGTTGACGCCCGCCGGGAGCGAGAAGGCGTCGAGGGTCAATGGCTTCGTCGGGTCGTCGTACATCGGGAAGGGATCGTAGGCGGCCCCCAGCAAGCCGGCCGATTGACCCACTCCCTGCTGCGCGCCTTCCTTCACCGGACCGCACAGCGCCACGTAACCAAACGAGCCGCGCGGGGCAGGGCGGAAGCGGCTGACGACCGAACCCAGCGACGGAAGGTCATCGCGCGATGGCGGCACTGCGAGCCCCGTCGGCGAGAAATTTGACGGGTCGTGCCCCGTCATCAGCATGTAGATCGACGAACCGTGATTCCGCAGCCCCTTGGGCTTCACCCCCATCGAGCGGATGATCGTGAACTTGTCCGCATGCTGCGAAATTTTCGGCAGCACTTCGCCGATCTGAACGCCGGGGGCGGACGTCGCGATCGGCTGGAACTCGCCGCGGATCTCGGCGGGGGCATTCGGCTTCAGGTCCCACAGATCGATGTGGCTGGGGGACCCCTGCATGTAGAGAAACAGCACGGAGTCCGCGCGGCCGAAGCCGGGTAAAGACGAGGTGTCACGTCGAGACTCGGCCCGCAGCAACTGCGGGAGCGACATTCCGAGGAACGACAACCCGCCGACGGTCAGCAACTCGCGTCGCGACGTCCCGTGGCACAACCGCCCTGCATCGCCCAGGATCGAAAGCATCTTCGGCTCCTGCGAGTGACTCGCCAACCGGGTCATCGTATCGCTGCCCGCGACGATTCGGAAGCCGTTGATGCGATTGATGTCTGCGTGTCGAAATCAACTCATGCCGCCATTTCGCCGCTGGCGGCCTGCCGGGGGAGATGGATGTGGAACGTGCTTCCCTTGCCGGCCCCTTCGCTCAGGGCCTCGATCGTTCCGCCATGCTCGCTGATGATGCGGTGGCTGATGGAGAGGCCGAGCCCTGTTCCTTTGCCGTCCTTCCGCTGCGTGAAGAAGGGCTCGAATAGGTTGTCGATCACCTCGGGTGTCATTCCGCACCCCTGGTCCTGGAATGACAGGATCACCTGGTCGGTCTGCTCGGTGATGCGGATCTTGAGAACGCCCCCGGGGTCCATCGCTTCGAGGGCGTTGGAGACGAAGTTGAGAATGACCTGCTTGAGCTCGGGTCCGTTCACGCAGACGGGGCAGGGGCCCTTGGGGAAGAACTCGATCTTGCGGTCGCGGAACTTGCTGAGGTGGCTGACGAGCGAGAGGACCTCGGTCGTGAGCGTCACGAGGTCGAAGCGGCCGCGGGCGCTGTCCTGCCCGCGGGCGAAGTTGAGCAGTTTCGCGGTGATGTCTTTGCAGCGTAGCGACTCGCTGCGGATCATGGCGAGGTACTGCTTGACGATCTGAACGTCGGTGGGGTCGGCCTTCGCGAGGAACTCGTCGGTGCGGCCGTCGAGCGACTCGGCCGCGATGGTGATGGCCTGCAGCGGGGTGTTGATTTCGTGGGCGACGCCGGCGGCGAGGAAGCCGAGCCCGGCGAGACGTTCCGAGCGGACGAGCTGCTTGCTGCGCTCGCGGACCTGACGGTCGAGGTCGGTCTGAATCTCCTGGAAGCGGGCGGTCATCTTGTTGAAGGCTTCGGCGAGCTCTCCCATTTCGTCGTCGGTGTCGAGGTCGACCCGGTAGTTGAAGTCTCCCTGGGCGACGCGGAGCGCTCCGTGATGCAACGTCGAGAGGGGCGAGAAGACTGCCTGGTAGGCATAGCTGGCCAGCAGACCGAACAGCAGGATGCTGGCTCCGGCCGACCACCACAGGAACTTCTGCCGCGACCGATACACTTTGCGGGCGGACTGGAGCTTTTCGTTGAGTCCCCATTGGTAGTCGGGCACCGAGATTGCGATGGAGAGGAGCTCGAGCACCTGGCCGTGCATTTCGTGGAGCGTCTCGGTGTAGTTCGGGCTGGTCGACAACCCTTCTTTGGATCGATCGAGCTTGTCGAGCCCTTCACGGATTTTTTGAAGCAACTGCAGCGTGACGTCCTGCTTCGCGTCGAAGTATTTGATCGGCGGCAGACGATCGAGCTTTCGCTCGTAGGACTGGATTCGGGTCCGCGTCATCTGGAGCTGGTCGGCGAATTTCTGCTGCTGCAACTGCTTGATGCGCTGAGTCGGCGGTTTGCCCCCATGGGCGAACAGCAGAGGCTGCGACAGCGCGCCGATGGCAGCGACGAGATCCTCGCCGCGCGGGGCTTCACTGATGCTGAACTCGAGGTCGACAACGACCTGCTTGTACGACGACATCCCGGAGAGTCCGCCCACGGCGAGGACGAACAGCATCACGAGAACGAACGCAAGCCCGACCGCCATCTTGCGGCGAATGGTGCGAGTGAAGAGCACGACGACCTCCCTGTCCGCGGGCCGCGACGCACCGGCTCAATCATGGAGCCCCCGACGCGGCCGATTCTGTCCGGAAGTTTAGCGGGATCGGGCAAGCGGGGAAATTGCAGTTTGCAAAGTGGGTAGTGGGTAGCCAGAAGGAGCTGGCAGTTCGCTCTTTTGCTTTTCTGGCTCCCCACTATCCACTACTAACTATCCACTATTCCCCCTTGCCCGTGGCAGTCTTTTTCCACCGCGCCTCGTGGTGCTGCTGTCGGCGCTGTGAGTGGACGCCCAGCATCAGAGCGTCGATCGCCTTGGCATATTCGCGGAAGGCCCGAGGATTGTCGCCGGCCGCGGCCGCTTCCTGCGCTTTCTTGAAGGCCTCGTCGTGCCGGGCGCGGTCGACGGTCCAGCCCTCTTCGTCGACCGTTCGCAGGAGTTCGGCTTCGATGGCGGCGACCAGCGTCAGGAACTTCTTGTTGAGCTTGGCCGATGCCGTGCGATAGGGGCGCCAGAGCGTAGTGCGGGAATCGTCGTTGATGTGGATTTCGGTGCGGGGGTGGCGACGCGAATAGAACCAGCCCAGGATGCAGCCCGCGAGAAACCCAAAGCCCGCGACGATGCTGCCCGGCACGACGTTCCCGAGAATGGCGGAGGCGACCCCCAGCACGAAGATGAGGGCGACAACCCAGAAGCCCGCCAGCCACCAGGCGTTCGACGGTTCCGGCTGATTGAGCAGGATCGGCATGTCCGTCGTGGAGCCGGCCCCTTGCGGGAGGTCGCCAACGCGGACGATGACCACCGTGATGTTGTCGGAGCCGCCCCGCAGGTTCGCGAGATTCACCAGCAATCGGCACGCTTCGCCGGGGGGAAGCTCGCGGACAATCTGCCCGATCTCGGGATCGGCGACGTGTCCGGTGAGACCGTCCGAACAGAGCAGAAACGTATCGCCCGGCAGGACGGGGAAAGGGCCCTCGACGTCGACTTTCACCGTCGGCTCGGGCCCCAGCGAGCGTGTGATGACGTTCCGCGGCTCGAAGAGATAAATGTCTTCGGGTTTCATCTTCCCCTGCCGCAGCAACTCCCATTGCAGGCTGTGGTCGAAGCTGAGCTGGTCGATCCGATCATCGCGCACGCGATAGACGCGGCTGTCGCCGACGTGGCCAATGACGGCCCCCTCAGAGCAAAGGACCAGGGCGGAGCAGGTCGTTCCCATCCGCTCGAAATCGCGGTTCATCGAGCCACGCTCGTTGATGGCGGCGTTCGCCTTCTCGAGGGCATCCTTGATGGCGGGAGCGATCTCGGCGTCGCGGGTTTTGTAGTAGACGTGCGGGACGGTGTCGGCGGCGATTTTGCTGGCGAGTTCGCCGACCGCGTGCCCGCCCATGCCGTCGGCTACGAGAAAGAGATGCCCGCGCTGGCGGAAGTCGAGCTGTTCGGCGCAGACCTGCACGGCCAGCGAGTCCTGGTTGTTCCGACGGCGAAAACCGATATCGGTGATCGACGCGTATTGAACGGGCTGCTCCCAGCGCATGGAATCGAACAACCGTTGAGGGGCGGGCAGCGAGGAGTCGGAACGAGGATGAGGCGTGGGGTGGCGGTCGTGGTTTCACACCTCAAGGGACGACTGACGTCGGCCAGCGTGAGAAACGTCGAACCCGGGGATGAGTCAACGCGTCCCCGCGTCCCCCGAGCCGGCCACACCTTCCTAATTCTATCGCTCGTCCCTATTTGCGGCCAACAAGACGGCCGGTGCGATCGTCGGTCTTCTCGCTGGTTCCGTGTCATCTCAGGAGAATTGTCGTTGGTCGTTGATCATTTCAAAAAATGATCAATGATCAACGGCCAATGACCAACGACCAATCGGCCTGGCTGGATGTCTTCCCATGGCCCCCGTTTTCTGGTCTTGGCGGACCGGCGCGCTCGCGATACATTCCCCGCCCCGTCCAGCGGCCGTTCCGCGCCGATCGTTCCCCTTTCCTCGAATCGTCCTGCCGTCCATGACGGTTTCCCGACCTCAACCCGAAGCCATGAGCCGGCGGTCGTCCCTGCGGACGATGGCCCTGGCCGCGATGGCGCTGGCGGTCTGCCTGCTGCAGACGGGTTGCGTCTTCCGGCGGATGACCGTCCGCTCGGACCCGCCCGGCGCGCTGGTGCTGGTCGATGGGCAGGAGATCGGCTACACGCCCTGCTCGATGGACTTCACCTATTACGGGACGCGTGAAATCAAGCTGGTGAAGGATGGATACGAAACGCTGACGGTGATGCAGAAGCTGCAGGCCCCGTGGTATCAGTACCCCGTCGTCGAGTTCTTCGCCGACAATCTTTCGCCCCACAAGATCACGAACCGTCACGAGTTCAGCTACCGGCTCCAGCCACAGGCGATCGTCCCGACCCAGGAACTCCTCGATCGGGCCAACTCGCTCCGCTCGGATACGCAGGTCGGACCGTAGTCGCGTGGCGCGAAACGATCCCAGTGAAATGTCGAGCCGGCATTCGGCGCGGTCAGCGCTCGGGCAGAAAGGCGTCCAGCAGGGCGACCGGTTCCGAAGGTTGGATTTCGATCGTTCCGCGCGCCGCACAGGCGAGCAGTGTTTTCCCCGGTCCGGCCTGAAACGACTCGTCGCCGCAACACACGCGTGCGGAGCCCTCCAGCACCATCAGCACGTGGAAGCGGTTGTCGGGCGGAATCTCACAGGGTTCGCTTGCGGTGTGGCGGGCGATGACGAAGTAAGGAGATCGCACGAGTTCGTGCGTCGGTTGCGATGAATCGGCGCTCGATCGGACCGGGTCGACCGGCCCGCGGTCGAAATCGATACAGGCGAGCGACTCTTCGACGTGAAGCGGCCTCGGCTTGCCGTCGGTTCCCACGCGGCCCCAGTCGTGCAGGCGGAACGTGATGTCGCTCGACTGCTGCACTTCGGCGAGCAGAATGCCTTCGCCGATCGCGTGAACGGTGCCCGCCGGAATGAAGACGCAATCGCCCGATTTCACCGGGAACGAGTGCAGAGCCGCTTCGATGGATCCGTCACGCAAACGCCCCGCCAATGTTTCCCGGTCGACCCCCGGCTTCAGTCCCGCATACAGCCGGCTACCCGGCGCAGCATCGAGGATGACCCACGCTTCGGTCTTTCCATTTTCGAGCGGATTGATCTGCCGGGCCTGTTCATCGTTCGGATGAACTTGAAGCGACAGCCGGTCGGACGCGTCGAGGAACTTGATGAGAAGCGGGAATTGCGTGAGGCCCGCATGCTGGCCGAACAGCGCGGCATTCTCGTCACGCACCAGTTCCGCCAGGGTACGGCCGATCCAGGGGCCGGAAGCGACCATGCTCTGATCGACGCCATGGTCACACACTTCCCAGCTTTCGGCGGCGTCGTTCGCATCGCCGATGGGCTTGTTGAGTTGCGTGCCGAGGCGCGTCCCTCCCCAGCGGATGCGCTTGATGAGTGGCTGGAAGTCGAGGAGTGCGGGCATTTGGCAGTCCAAGGCGGAGGATTGAGGGATGGAGAGATTGAGGGACAGAGAGAGGGATTCCGCCGATCACGAAGTCGGTTGAACGTTCTTTCCCACAATCCCTCTGTCTCTCCGTCCCTCAATCCTCCCTGGATTCAGTTTGTCATGAACGGCAGCGCGTGTTATAACCTCGCACTTGTTTCATCGGCAGGCAGGGACGCCCTCGATGGAGTCCCTTCCGGGAACCGGACTTCCCGGATGAGTACGGTCGAAGACTGCATAGCATTCGTACGGAGACCATGCATGCCGGAACAGGAATTCAACCTCCGGGTCGGCGAGACGCTTCGCATTGGCGATTACCTCGTGACCGTGGTGGATGTGGAAAATGGCGGAGTGGGCGAAGTCGCCTTCCAGATTCAATCGGGCTCTGCCGGAGTCCTGGTGGGAACCGACGACTTCCTGAGTGTCCCTCGCGAACGAGACCGACTCCGCGCCCTCGCGAAGTAGCTCGGCCGGCTCGAGTGCAGTCGTCGGCGCCTGTCGTGGTCGTCCTTCTGCGACGTGTGGAACCCTTCTGCGCGCATCGAGCAGCGCATGAACCGATCGGGCTTCATTCGACGCGCGCCCGGGTTCTGACCGGCACGTCCGAACCAGCGGCAGATTGGGCCACTCGATGTGTGACGGCAGCGGGGCGGGGGGTGCCCCGCCTCACGATCGAACCGCCGACGCGGCAGGCTAGGCGTTCACCTTCTTCAGCAGATGCGCCACCGCCTCGCGCGACGTGCCGGCGATCTTCCACAGCTTGTCGAGATTCGTGATCTCGATGACTTCGCGGCAATACGGGGTCAAGCTGCTGATGGCGAATTCGCCCTTGCGGGCGTGCAGCCGGTTCCAGGCGCGGAACAGGACCTCAATGAAGGCCGAGCCGAAAAACTTCGTGTGCGCCATGTCGAGCACGACGAAGGGCGGGTTCGCCCCGTCGACCGCCTTCAGGAGGCTTTCGCGCAGCTCGTCCAGGCCGTGTTCATCCAGGCTCTCATATTCGGGCCCCAGATGAATCACGGTGATTCCGTCTTCGACGGTGACGGTCGGCTTGCGCGAAATAGGCATGTCAGTGTGACTGAGCGGGAGGCCGGACCTCACGGCGAGAAAACCAGTCCGTGTGGAGGAACCGTGAGGAAGGTTCGACTGCCGGCCGGAGCGGCAGCGACGACCGTGCATCGTACTCCGCGCCACTCAGGTGTCAACGGGGAGCGCCGCGCGTACTCTTCGGGCCGGCCTGAAACACCGGGTCGCGGGGAGCGCGATCACCACACTCCTTCCGCCGTCAGCGCCCCGCGCAGCGCGACTCGATGCGGAAGATTCATGGCCAGGCAAGCGACTGTCCCTCGGCCGGTCGGGGTCGTCCCTTCGATGCGTGCGCCAACTCTTTCAAAATGCTCTTCCCAGGACTCTTTCCGAGGATTGAACAAGGGGACGATTCGACCTTCGGAGTCTTGCCAGTCGACTCCCGCAAGGTTGGGCCCTTTGTGGTTGTTGCAGGCGAGACATGCCCAGGCCAGGTTGTCGAGCGTCGAGGGGCCTCCGTGTTGCTGAGCGATGACGTGATCGATCTGGAACGGAAGCGGAACGAATTCGTCGGGAATTCTGCAATACTCGCAACGACCACCGGCGCGGGCACGCACGGCTTCCAAGTGGGGCGAGACCATGAGTCAGGCGTCCGCGCTCTGGCGGAGGGAAATCCGGGCCTTTGACTGAAGGATACCGATCATGTGTCCTACCCGTTCATAACTGTCGAGTTCCTGCTGCTCGATCGGCGCGAGGTGTCCGGCTCGAGCTTTGGCAGAAAGCTCGTTCATCCGTGCGACGTCCTCTTCACTGAACGTCAGGCTGAGGAGCGACCGCGCGGCATCCGCCGAGAGAGTCGGCTGCTCGGGGCGAACGACACGGCTGAAGAGATCAAACTCGTCGGGTGCGGTGAGTGTGGTCATAGGTCTATGATAGCGAAGACCGCGACCTGTCAGATACGCCCACTTTGCGGAAATCGCTGCGTGACGTCTTTCCTCCGCCGTGGTATGCTTCCGTTCAACACATCCAAGGCCCGGTCGCGGCCTTGAAATCTGGTCCCTGACGGTGGGCAAGGGTGCGTCTTATGTCACCAGCGCGCGCGGGCGGACTTTGGTCGACTTTCGGTGTTGGCCTTCTGGCGGCGGTCACTGTCGCGTTGGTCTTCGTGTGCGGGCCCGGCGAGGCGGCCGCCGCGGACGGTGATGAAATCATCGTCGAGAAGATCAACGAATACGTCCGCCGCGGCTGGGACGACAACGAGATCAAGCCCTCCGACCGCACGGCCGACGGCGAGTTCGCCCGGCGGGTCTCGCTCGATATTGCGGGGCACATTCCATCCTTCGAAGAACTGATGGAGTTCCTGGAGGATGACGCTCCGGACAAGCGGCTCGAGCTCGTCAACCAGTTGCTGGAAGAGTCGAACTACGTCCGCTACTGGACCAACATCTGGGCCAACCTGCTCGTCGGCCGCGGGAATCGCCGAACCGATCGCGGCGACCTCGAGCGCTATCTTCGCACCAGCATCGCCCGCAACGAGCCTTACGAAAAGTTCGTCTATGAGCTGATCTCGGCGGAAGGGAACAGCAACGAGAATGGGGCGGTCGCGTTCCTCGCCGCCCATCTCAATGACGGTCAGGTGCCGGCCACGTCGATCACGTCGCGGGTCTTCCTCGGCCTGCAGGTGCAGTGCACCCAGTGCCACAATCACCCGTTCAACGATTGGAAGCAGGACCAGTTCTGGAGCATGAACGGGTTCTTCCGCGGGACGACGCGGCAGGGGGCCGGCAACGCCAATCGCGGCGAATTCGCCCTCTACGACGGCCCCGATACGCGGATCGTCTTCTTCGAGAAGCGGAACGGCCTGATGCAGGCGACGCCGCGGAAGTTCGTCGACGGGACGGCCGTCTCCATGACCGAGTACGACAAGCCACGCGAACAGTTGGCGAAGCTGGTGACCGATCCGACGAAGCCCTTCATGGCCCGCACGCAGGTCAACCGGATGTGGGGGCACTTCTTCGGATACGGCTTTACGAAGCCGCTCGACGACATGGGTCCGCACAACCCGCCGTCCCATCCGGAACTGCTGGACTACCTCGCCGACGAGTTCCGCAAGTCGGGGTACGACAACAAACGGCTCATCCGCTGGATCTGTGCGTCCGACGCCTATCAACTCAGCAGCCGTGCCCACGACGGGAACGTTGAGGACGACCCCGCGGTCGGCAACACGCCCCACTTCAGCCGGATGTACGTGAAGCCGTTCTCGTCCGAGCAGCTCTACGATTCGCTGCTGATCGCGACGCAGGCGGACAAAGCGGGCGGCCGGTCGTACGAGCAGGCCGAGCAGCAGCGCCAGCAGTGGCTGGCGCAGTTCGTCCGCACGTTCGGAACGGACGAGAACGATGAGAACACGACATTCAACGGCACGATCCCACAAGCCCTGGTGATGATGAACGGCAGCCTGACGAAGACAGCGATCAACGGGGCGGAGGGGAGCTTTCTGCGGCGGGTGCTCGAATCGCCGACGGGAGATCCGCGGTCGCCCAAAGCAACGAACGCAAAGAAACCGGCCCGCACGGCGACGAAGACCGTGGCGTCAAAATCTCCCGGCAAGCCGGCCCGTGGAAAGAGTGCGGCGAAAGGAATCCCGGCGAAGATCGAGACGCTGTTCCTCGTGACACTCGCCCGCACGCCGACGGACAAGGAGCTCAACGCGTTCAACAACGTCTTCCAGAAGTCCGGCGCGTCTGACCCGATCCTCGGCCTCCAGGACGTCTTCTGGGCACTGCTGAACTCGAACGAGTTCATCATGAATCATTGACAGCGTGAATGCCGCACCGGCCGGGCGAGGAACATCCCGCATTCCGCCACAGGGCGAAACAGTGCTCGCCTCAGGTCACTTCGCCTTGGTGTCGAAGTCGAACTTCGTCTGCGTCGCGCTGACATTCGCCCGCAGCGGGCTTTCGGGCCCGAATTTCGCGAACTCGGGATTGGCCGGATTCGCGGCGGCGTTGTTCGGGTCGACTTCGGTCTTTGCCGCGGAGGCCGGCATCAGCGTCACCTGGTACTCGGCGGGATAGACCTCGGCGATGCTGTATTTGCCCTCGGCGTCGGTCGTCGCGTGGACATAGCGAACGTTGGCGGGAAGGCCCTTGCTGATGGCCATGAAGCCCACAGTCACATCGGCCAGGGGCTTGGAACTGCTTGTGATCTGACCGCTGACGGCGACCGGTTCAGGCAGTTTCTCCGAGGAGCCGCAGCCCAGGCACGCCGTGGCCAGGAGTGCGGCAACGAGAGACGATCGTGTTGCGAAGGGACGGAGCGGGAAACGGCGCATGATTCACCAGGAGAGATTCGGCGGGTTTGAAAGAACGAAGGGACACTCCGACGTTTCCACCGGAGTGTCCTTGAGGGATATCTGGCGTCATCAGGGTCGGGATCGCCGGCCGGGGACCAGCCGCCTCAGAACTCGCCCACCGGCGTGCCGTTGCGCGGCGTGCCGATGTTGACCCACACGGCTCCGCTGATGTTCTCGCTGATGAACCGCACGGTCCCGTCCATCAACAGGCCATGAACACCACCCGTGTGGTAGCTGCGGGCGGTCCCCCAGTTGTAGTTCACGTCGTAAGTCGGGTAGGGGCTGTTGGGGGTCGCCGTCGCCATGATGCTGAACTCGGTGCTGCCGTAGTACGGGACGAACCAGCTGAAGCCGTAGGTGTGGGTGGCCGGCGCCGCCCCCTTGATCCCATACGCGAACTCCGAAAACGCCAGGGTGTTGCTGGTCCCGTCCTGAATCCCCGCAAGCGTCATCTGCTGATCCATGGCCGTGTCGTCCGTGCCGCCGTAGGCGTTGTCGGCCCCCCGGTTCACGAGCCCCCAGCGGCTGGCGAACATACCGTTCGCAGTCGAAGATCCATGGATCCCGCACAGCCCGTAGCCGTGCGCGGTTCCGGCGGCCGGATAGTTATGGTAGCCGGCGGTCGGATAGCTGCCGTTCGGAGGCGGTGCGATCGCGGACGGGCAGATGTAGGCAGGGATCTTCACCCGCCAGACGGGCTCATTCACCGCGTTGGTCTGCAGAACCTGGAAGTTGATCTTGTTGTAGAGGGGAGCCTGATCGATGAACGGCAGGAGCATCGTGTGGATCGTGTAGCCCATTTCCCCCGAGTCGGTCTCGCAGCAGCAGGGCCGCCCCGAGAAGTGATTCACGCCGCGAGGAATGACGCCGTTCGTCTGATCGATATAGTTGTGGAGCGCGAGGCCGATCTGCTTGAGGTTGTTGCGGCACTGGGTGCGTCGGGCCGCTTCGCGAGCCTGCTGGACGGCCGGCAGCAGCAGGGCGATCAGGATGGCGATGATCGCGATCACCACCAGCAGTTCAATGAGCGTGAAGCCGCGTTTCTTCATGAGAGAATCCGTCGCAGGTGAGAGTTAACCGTCAAAGACGCCAATGAGGACAACGGGATCGGACAATCCCGCAGCAAAGCGAGGGGGGGGATCCGTGCCGCGGAGCGATGAAGGCGCTCGACGGGGCAGGAGAAGGTCGACTCTCGCGATCCTCAGAGGGTCGCAGTGCCCGCAGACCGACCAGAGTCGTCGCTGCAGACAGCCAGAAAACAGATCGACCGGTTTCGACTCTAGTGCAAGCCCCGTACCTTAAGCAAGCGCAAGAGGCGAACGAGACCGGCCAAAGCGGCCAAAAACGACGGCATCGGTACTTCGTCCAGGAGAATGCACGGCTGTCAACGCCGTGCCGGGGGTCTCAACCTCGAATGATTTGGACTTCCCTGCGCACTTGTGCGGCAGGATCTGTTGCTATTGAAGGCAGGATCCTCTTTGCGGGAGCATTGTGAATGCGGGGCGAGAGTGGCTCCGCGGGAACCGTGTCTGTCGTCGTGATCCGACTGCGCTCCCTCAGTCGCTGTCGAGCGATAGAATCGGTCCGGCCAGTCGACTCGGATCGACCGGAATGCTGAGTTGTGGTTTGGAGCGCGTGGAATGAGTGTGCTGGACCGGATTGTGGAGAACACGCGAAGCGTCATCGCGGAGACCCGTCGACGGCGGCCCGAGGCCGCACTGCGCGACGCATTGCCGCACGCGGCTCCCGTCCGGGATTTCGTGGCTGCGTTGAAGGGGGCCGCCCGGGACAACATCGCCGTGATCGCGGAGGTGAAAAAGGCGTCGCCATCGGCCGGACTGATCCGCGCGGACTTCGACCCTGTGGCGATCGCCCGCGCCTACGAAGCGAACGGCGCGGCGTGTCTCAGCGTGCTGACGGACGAGAAGTATTTCCAGGGGCATCTCGATTATCTTCGCGCGGTGCGGGCTGCGGTGTCGATTCCGGTGCTTCGGAAAGACTTCATCGTCGATCGTTACCAGGTTCTCGAGGCGCGGGCCGCCGGGGCCGACTGCATCCTGTTGATCGCCGAATGCCTCAACGACTGCGAGATGCGTGACCTCTACTTCTATGCCTCCGAACTGGGCATGGAGTGTCTGATCGAGTTGTACGAACCGGAGAACCTCGACCGCGTCCTGAAGCTCGACCCGCCGCTTGTGGGAATCAACAACCGCAATCTCAAGACGATGATCACCGATCTCGATCATTCGCTAAGGCTGCGCGAACAGATTCCCGAATCGATCCTGCTGGTGAGCGAAAGCGGCATCAAGACGCGGGCCGACGTCGAGCGCCTGCTCGAGCACAACATTCGGGCGATTCTCGTGGGTGAATCGCTGATGAAGCAGGCGGATGTGGGCGAGGCGCTCGCTTCGCTGCTTAGCGGAGCGATGCGCAAGGAGTAGGTCACCGGGTTCAAGGCATTGCGAACCCGCAAGCGTGACCTGGTTCCCTTTTCGGCCACGCGCGGCCAAACTCCATTCGAACGGAAGCGGCGCTTTGACAGCCGCCTTGTCACTTGACCCTCGTCCCGAGTCCCTCGACCCTCCCATGACCGAACACGTTCTCGTCGTCCCCACGCTTCTGTTTCATGAGGTGGGCTACTTTCAGGGGTTCACCGACAACATCGCTCCCTATGTGCGGACGCTGTTCGACCCGGCCCATACCAGCTTCCGGCCCCGCGACCAGATGGAGACCGATCCAAGCTACAAGCAGCTCATTCCGTACTGCATCTTCAAGTGCGGCGACCTGGTCTTCAGCTATCGCCGCAGCAAAGGGCAGGGGGAGGGACGGTTGCACGGGAAGCGATCGCTTGGCGTCGGCGGACACATTTCGTCGACCGACTCGATGGTGAGCGACATTCCCTATGCGGCCGCGATGCGGCGAGAGATCGAGGAAGAAGTGTTCGTCGAGACGCCGTTCACCGAGAAGTGCGTCGGACTGATCAACGACGACGTGAGTGAAGTCGGGAAGGTGCACCTTGGAATTGTGCACGTTTTTCAGGTCGAAGCGGCAAAAGTTCGCCCGCGGGAAGAGTCGATGATAGAGGCAGGGTTTGCCTCGCCGGCAGAGTTGATCGCGGCGCGCGAGGAATTCGAGACGTGGTCTCAGATCTGTCTGGACCATTTGTTTTAAGCAGTGGGTAGTGGGTAGTTGGCAGTGAGTAGGGAAGGCGAGTCCTCGGCGCGCTGAGGAATGGACCGGCCGACCACTGACGATCCGCGACTGCCCTATTGACAAAGGAGTGTCCCCATGAAGATTTCCGTGCGTGGATGGTCGGTCGTCCTCGTGGTGGCGGCCATCCTTGCGGCCCTGGCGGTGGCGCGGCGTTCAACTGCGGCCGGCGACGGTCCCGACATTCGATCGGGCCAGCTGACCGAGCGGTCGCTGGGCAACCTCATCGAGGCGATGGGACTTCAGTACAAGAAGGAGCAGCAGCGGTATGACTTCGCCTTCAAGGCGAAGCATCAGGGGGCCGAGTGGGAACTCTCGATGTCGGCCGTGCTGGCGCAGAACGGCGAATCGATCTGGGTCATGGCGTGGCTCGACCAGATGCCCGACCGTCCGTCAATCACCGACGTTCCGCGGCACTCCCTGCTGCGTCTGCTGGCCCTGAACGACACGCTCGGCCAGGGGAAGTTCTTCGCCTACATTTCGAGCAACAAGCGGTTCGTGCTGCAGCGGGTCGTTCCGAACCAGGGGATGTCGACCGAAGTGTTCAACAACATCCTGCAGGACCTCGGGGCGTCGGTCGTGCAGACCTATCCGTATTGGTCGATCGAGAAGTGGAAGGGAACGGGTGAGGGTGCGGCGCCTGCTTCGGCCGCGGCGGCGAACCAGGAAGAACCGGCTCGCACCGCGAGCGCGGCCCCGGCCGCTCAAAGCCGCCGCGTTCCGGCGAACACGGCGGTGAACGATTCGAACTTCCGCACGGCTCCCGCCAAGCGGTGATCGTCGCTGAGTGGTCAATCTGAAAGAGATCACAATCGCCCGCGGCAGACATCGTTCTGCTGCGGGCGATTCGCTTTGAATGAGTTTGGAGCCAAGCAAGAAGACACTTTACCGCAAAGACGCGAAGGGCGCAGAGAAACGCAACGGCCGAACTGATCATGAACGAGAGGGCAGCGACGCCACATCAATAGACATCATGCCAGCCTCCCAAGAGTTGACGGCCATCGCACCCCATTGCGCTTCTTCGCGTCGTTGCGTTAAAAATGCCTTTGCAACGGGCGCATAAAAAAGCCCGGCTCGACGGAGCCGGGCGATTCATTTCATTTGTTCGCACGACGCTGACGCGATTCCCGCAAAGGCACGAACTCCGTCGAATCGTGCAGTCAGCAGAACCGTCATCCAGGCGTCGTGCGATGCCGGACCGCAGTCCGGCGCCTCTTCAACACTCAATGATTGTCGTGCGTCAGCACGAACTCGTCGAACCGCAGCTCTTCCGTCTCGGGGTTGCTGATGCTTCCGAAGAGTTCCGCGATGATGCGGTGGAAGTGGACCTTGCGGATCGAGTAGAAGTTGTGCTTGCCGTCCCGGCGGGCTTCGATGAGGCCGGCCACGCGGAGCAGGGCCAGGTGGTGGCTGACGGCCGGCTGGCTCTGTTCGAGGCGATCGCACAGGGCGGTGACGTGGAGTTCGCCTTCGCGGGCGAGGTACATCAGGATGCGGAGCCGAGTCTCGTCCGAGAGGAGCTTGAAGACCTGAACGAGGTCTTTTTCGAGCTGCTGGGAGAGTTCGGGGAAGCGGAACTGCGACTCGTCGGCGGCACCGGCCTTGTCCGCCACTTCGGGTTCCAGTTCGGCCAGGTTCGTACTCATGTTGTCGTCTTCACTTTCTTGAGAGACTGGGATTTCAGGCGAGCGCGCCTGTGAGTCCGGCTCATCCTCGCCAGACATGGATTGCTCAGATGACAAGGATCTGTCCTTTCGGGTGATAGTTTCACGACGGAGGCGTCCCCGAAACGGGCGCTTCCGCGGCAGGACCACCGCCCCACAACGCGGTGTCGGCGTCCGTGCTCAGTCGGCGAACGTCACCGGAAAGGAATCCGGGAACGTTGAGAAATACGAATTGAGGGTAAACATCGGCGAGAGCCGGGCCAAAAGACCCATCCTGGTCGCTTTGCGGATCATCCGCTGCGTTTGAGTTAGCCCGAAGGAGTTTGCCGCAGAAAGGAGACCAGCAGCCGATTGCATGCCAGAAGGGTAGCAAAAGGCGAGGAATCAGAACCGTGCGCTCTCGGTTGTCTGAGAATCAGACAAGTCGAAGTTCAGCAAACCCGCGTGGGGACCTGCATCAAGAACGCACCGGAAAGATGGGATCGTGGCTCGGAGTTCTGACTCCGACCCCATTATTGCGGTGCCTCTTCGAATCGTCAACGACTTTCGTGAGAATTTATCGGAGATGAGAATCCATGAGAGAAGTATTTGTCCCGCAACGGGTTATGGTGAACTGGAAGAGGCTTTTTTTGAGGTTTTCGACGGTCTGAAGCAGGGACATTGCACACGCCCCCCGGACTCCCGTCACGGCTTCACGGCATAACATCATGACACTCGTTGATATTACGCATGCGTCGGCTGTCGACGCCGGATTTTTCCCATGAAATCGAGTTCGTTCCGCATAACCTGTTCTTAGAAAATGGCTTACACGGATGCGGGGTTTCAGATGCCTGACAGCAAGATTTTTGCCTCGCTGGCTGGACGACGGGCTCTTGTGACAGGTGCCTCCCATGGCATCGGGAAAGCGATCGCGCTCGCGTTCGCCGCCGCGGGGGCCGATGTCCTGGTCCACTGCCGTAAATCGGTCGATGCGGCACAAGATGTGGCCCGAGAAGCACGTGCTGCGGGGGTGCGGTCCGACGTGTTGCTGGCCGATGTTTCCCGTCCGGCGGACTGTGCACGTCTTGTGGACGAAGCGTGGCAACAGTTCGGAAGCCTCGACGTCTGGGTCAATAACGCGGGCGCAGACATTCTGACAACCGATGCCCGCACGGCGAGCTACGACGATCGACTGCAACTGCTGTTCGAAACCGATGTCCGAGGAACGATGTTGTTGTCGCGCCTCATCGGCGACCGGATGCGCGGCACCGGGGCGGATGCGGGAGACCGCGCGATCCTGACGATCGGGTGGGATCAGGCCGATCGTGGGATGGAAGGGGAGAGCGGCGAACTCTTCGCCGCAACGAAGAACGCCATCATGGGATTCACCCGTTCTCTCTCGCTCAGCCTGGCGCCCGATGTGCGAGTGAACTGTATCGCTCCCGGCTGGATCCGCACGGCCTGGGGAGAATCGGCCAGTGATCCCTGGCAGGAACGCGTTCTCCGCGAGACCCCGCTCCGCCGCTGGGGAACCCCGCAAGATATCGCCGCTCTCGCTCGATTTCTCTGCAGTTCCGACGCGTCCTACCTTACCGGTCAGGTGATCAACGCCAACGGGGGGGCGGTGCGTTAGTCGTCTACTCCGCGACTGCGAAGACGAAGTTGCTCCCTACGCACCTCGGCTCGATTCCGCGCTGCGATTCGAGCGTCACTTCTTCTCCAGTGCCAGCCGCACGACATACTCGATTGCCTTCCTCGAATCGTCGTAGTCGGTCGAGTGCCCGCCGTCCGGGTGGTGGATCACCAGGACGTTCGGATTCTTCTTCCGGACCGCCTCCGCAAGGCGGAGCGCACTCGCTGGCGGCACAAGAGTGTCCTTGCCGCCCGTCGTGATCGCCAGAGGCATCGTGAACTTTTCCGGGAAGAACTCCGCACTCCGGCGACGGTATTCGTCAGGAGCCTCGGCCTTGGTGCCGCCGTACGATTCGGCGATCGCCGGCAGGAAATTGGGATACTCGACCAGGTTGGCCGTGCCGTTGAGTGACGCAACTCCCGCGATCAGGTCCGGATGAAGAGCAGTGAAGGTCAGGGCTCCGGTTCCCCCCATCGATCCCCCGCACAGAAGGACCTTCCCGATGCGGTACTGCTTCCGCAGGTCCTCGATAATCTGCACGACATCCGATTCGGCCCTTGGTCCCATCCAGGATGTGCGGGCGCGGTAGTCCGGCGAGACGAACAGCATTCCATGGGCTGCGGCCACGTCTCGCGCCGCGCGACACTCGGCCCGATTGTCCTTCACGAACTGCCAGCGGTCCGAGCCGTGACCGTGCAGGGCGATGAGGGCGGGCGTTTCCTTCGTCGCGTCGAATCCGCTGGGCTTGATGAGGACGTAGCGTTGCTCGGAGTGATCGCTGTTTGCCTTGAAGACGACGTCTTCACTCGCTGCTTTTGTCGGGTCGGAGTCGTCCGCTTTCACCTGAAGGGGAACCAGGAGCGCCAGCGACGTGACGCAGAGAATGATCCAGAGACGCAACAGCGAGAGCATGGGAACTCCGCGAATAAGGGCAGGGGAGTGTGGCTCGTTTGTTCTGATATCAATGCCGGTTCGACCGCGAGATGCAATGGAGTCGATTCAGGACGACAGCAACCGCCGGCTCATGATTCGTCCTTGCGGCGGGCGTGGGCGCTCGCTTCCGGCAACGTCAGGAAGCCCCATTGCAGGGCCTCGTCCTGCGTGTATTGCTTACCTAGAGTCAATGCGGTGACGGCTTTGCTCAGTTCGTAGCCCAGGTAAAACGCATGCGAGGCGTCGAGGCCCGGGGAGTCGGCGTTGAAGTGGTCGAAGAGCTCATAGGCGTCGCGGCCGTGCCAGTAGCCGTCGCGATTGAGGACGTGGATCTCGCCGCGCTCGACGAATAAGCGGAAATTCGGATCGCGGATGGACTCTGCCAGCCGCTGCAACTCTTCCGGCCCCATCTCGCGGAGCCGCGCGTCCCGCAGCAACACCAGCTGTGAACTGAGGTGCTTCGGCAGGACTCTCTCGTTGACCGCATGAAAGACCAGCCGGCGGGCGAGGTCGAATTCCTTCACGGCGGTGCGGGCCCAGTTGATCACCTGGGTCGCCAGGACGCTGCGGATGCCCAGCTCCTGGCATAAGCCGGCCAGCAGGAGATTCATGCCGCCGGTATCGGCTTCGGAAAGTTCGGTCACATTTCCAATTCCCATCATGATCGGCAGGTCGGGCCAACGGCGGCGTGCCTCGGAATATCGCGCGAGGGATGCGGCAAAGCCAAAGCCGATCGGTTCGAGAATCGGGTCGATGCGGAAACGGGCGCCCACCGCCGTCAGCCGTTCTATAACTGGTTCGAGCGTATCGAGGCGGTGCGGGTCGTCGGGGATGGCGACCAGTTCGACACCCAGCCCGGCCGCCCAATCGATGTTGGAACTGTTGCAGCTGAGCACAAGCTCGGCGCCCGCCTCGACGGCCGCGTCCACTTCGCTCCGTTCAAAGCTGTCGATTGAAAGCCGGAAGCCTTCCCCCCGCAGCATCGTCACTACTTCCCGCACCCGCGTCCAGGGTTCCCCGGGGATGCAGCCGAGGTCGATGATGTCGGCCCCGTCGCGGCGATAGCCTTCCGCTGTCTCCAGGATCTGCACGTCGCTCAGCCGGGGGACGTGATTGATTTCCGCGAGGATCTCAACGTCATATTTCGACAGGTCCGGAGGCGGGCGGCGGGCCCGGCCGAAGTGCTCTGGGAGGTCGTAGAGGTTCTTGGGGCCCCGCTCGAACGGTACGCCGAAGTGGCGTTCGAGGAGTCGAGTATCGCCGAGGCTCCAGCCCGGAAGAATGACCCGGTCAATTCCTGCGGGAAGGGTCAGTTTCTTCAGAATCCAATCGACCTGGAGAAGAGCGGCCACGGTGATCGGTAGGACGGCGATCTGGGCTTCAAAACCGGCCGCCGGCGCAAGCGTCTCCACCACGCTTCGAAGGGCGTGTTCCGCGAGACGGCCGGTGATGAACAGGTACCGAGGCATGGAACGAAGAGTGCCCGGATTCGCCCTAGCGAAGTTCCATCGGATTCAGCGAGGTCGACGTAATTTCTATGGGCTCCGGGATTGGAGTGGAGTCGCCGACCGACTCCTTGGAAGCCCGTCGTTCACTCTGGTGACTAAGGGGGCATACTGTCTCGGGAAAAGACTGAAACTGGGGTCGGTGGATTGGTGTAAAACTCGGCCGCATTGTGCTTTACGCCTATGGTTGTGTATGGCACGCAAGATGCGACCGGGCGTCGTTTGGACCGAAAGTGCGAGGATCACTGGATCCATCACCTTCGCGAAACAGTTTACCGGAATCCCATTCACCCAACCGTCTCACCAGTCCTCCGCTCTCGTCAAGGTCTCCCGTTTTTGCCGCCGGGAAATCTGCCGAGGGAGACTTCTTATGACTCATTTTCCAAAATCCGCGGATGACGTCCCCGCGCCGGTCGCCCCTCGAGACACTGCGTCCGACGTTCCTCGCAGAGGTCCCCCCGCGAGTGACGGCGCGCCCGATCTTACCGATAAGGTCTCCGGAAGCGAGAAGCCGGACGATCGCGGCCTGACCAACGAGTCCTCTCTCGAGGATTTGTCGTCCGATGAGTTCTTCGACCGCGACGAGCGGCATCACCGGGATCACGACGCGTCGCCGAATTCGACGCATTCGTTTCCTATCGTCGGCGTCGGCGCCTCGGCCGGAGGCCTGGAGTCCCTGGAACGTTTGTTCCGGAGCATGCCGGTCGAGACCGGCATGGCCTTCGTCGTGATTCAGCATCTCTCGCCCGACTTCAAAAGTCTGATGGATGAGTTGCTGGCCCGCTACACCGAAATCCCGATCTTCCGCGCGGAAGACGGGATGCCGGTCCGGGAGAACTCGATCTACCTGATTCCGCCGCGAAAGGAAATGATCATCTCGGGGCGAAAGCTGCTGCTGACCGACAAGGACCCGCAGCAGGCGTTGTCGATGCCGATCGATCGTTTCTTCCGCTCGCTCGCACAGGACGCGGGACGCTATGCGATCGGCGTCATTCTGTCGGGAAGCGGGAGCGACGGCTCACGCGGCGTCCGCGACATCCATCACGCGGGCGGACTGGTGCTGTGCGAGAGCGAAGAGACGGCGAAGTTTGACGGCATGCCCCTCGCCACGATGGAGACCGGGGACGTCGACGGAGTGATGGCGCCGGAAGAGATTCCGCAGGCGCTCGTCAAGCATGCGCGACAGCTGGCGCTGCTCCCGACTCACGGCACGGGCCGCGACCCCGAGCCGGCCGGAATGGAAACCGTCTTCCGCTTGCTGAACGACGCTTATGGCATCGACTTCTCGCACTACAAGCCGAATACAGTGGGTCGCCGCATCCAGCGCCGCCTCTCCTTGAACAAAGAGAACAGCCTGATCGAGTACGCGGAACGGCTGAGATCCGAGCCCGATGAATTGAACGTCCTGTATCGCGACCTGCTGATCGGCGTGACGCGATTCTTCCGGGATGTCGAGGCCTACGAGGTTCTCGAGCGCGAGGTGATTCCTGAACTGGTTCGAAAAGCGAGCGACGAGGAAATCCGGATCTGGGTGGCTGGCTGTGCGACCGGCGAGGAAGCCTACTCGCTCGCGATCCTGGTTCATGAGGCCCTGGAAAAGGCTCGGAAACCGATCAAGTTCAAGATTTTCGAGAGCGACGTCCATCGCAGTTCGCTCGATATCGCCAGCCTCGGCGTCTACCGCGAAGAGGCGTTGGCCGACGTCGCTCCCGAACGGCTGAAGCGGTATTTCGACCTGAAGACGGACGGCTACCATGTCATTTCCGAGTTGCGCAAGCATGTCGTGTTCGCGTCGCACAACGTGATCAAGGATGCGCCGTTCACCAAGCTCGACCTCGTCAGCTGCCGCAACCTGCTGATCTACTTCCGGGCGCTCGCCCAGAAGAAGGCGATCTCGCTGTTCCACTTCGGCTTGAACACCGGCGGCGTCCTGTTCCTCGGGCCGAGCGAGACCCCGGCCGACTTCCAGGAGGAATTCGACACGATCGATGCTCACTGGAAAATCTTCCGTAAGAGTCGCGACGTCCGGCTCCCGACCGACATCCGCATTTCGCAGCCGACCAACACGCTGTTGATCAATCCAACCCGCAAACTCATACCTGCGGCCCCCGTCCGCAGCATGCCGGACCCGGGATTGATGGGGGCCTACGATGCGGTGCTGGATCGGTTCATGCCGCCGAGCCTCTTGATCAACGAGCGCCGCGAATTGCTGCACGCGTTCGCCGGAGCCGAGCGTTATCTGCGGATCCGGAGCGGGCGTCCGACCGGGGACGTGCTGGACATGCTCGACAGCGACCTGCGAACGGCGATCGTCGGGGCCGTCCAGCGGGTGTTGAAAGACGGCAAGTCCGTTCGCTACCACTGCATCCGCGTTTCGACCCCGGACGGCGAAGAACGACTGGATGTTGCGGTCGAACCGCTCGCAAATGCCCGGGCGCGGCATGCCCAGGTATTGATCGTCCTCAAGCCGTCCGAGCCGCCCCCCTGCGAGCCCGAACCGGGTGAGCAGTCCGAAAGCAAAGGTTTCGACTGCCACGAGACCGACGGGGAAGCGGAGCGCGAGCAGCGGGCCGCGAACGAACAGAGCCATTCGGAGAACCGCCGGATCTCGCGCGACCGCATCGAAGCTCTTGAACTCGAGCTGCGCTACAGCAAGGAGAACCTGCAGGCCACCATCGAAGAGCTCGAAACCAGCAACGAGGAAATGCAGGCCACCAATGAAGAGCTGGTGGCGTCGAACGAGGAGCTGCAGAGCACGAACGAAGAGCTGCATTCCGTCAATGAAGAGCTCTACACGGTCAACGCCGAGCATCAGCGGAAGATCACCGAGCTGTCCGAGATGACGGCCGACATGGAGAACCTTCTGGAAAGCACGGATATCGGCACGATCTTTCTCGATCGTGATTTGAACATCCGCAAGTTCACTCCGCAGATCGGCGTCACGTTCCATCTGCTGCCGCAGGACATCGGCCGACCCATCACGGGAGTCGCCCACAACATTGTCGACGAGCCGCTTCTGGAATGCCTGCAGAAAGTGTTTGAAACGGGGGAACGGATCGAGAAAGAGGTTCGCGACCGCCAGGGGAACTGGCTCTTCATGCGGGTTCTGCCGTACCGCACGAAGACCCGGATGGATGGCGTGGTCCTCACGCTCATCGACATTTCGCTGCTGAAAGCGGCCGAGCAGAAGCTTTCGGAAGCAGTGCGGCTGCGCGACGAGTTCCTGGCGATGCTCTCGCACGAGCTCCGGAACCCGCTGGGCGCCATCCTCAACGCCACCAACGTGATGTCGATGCACAGTCATCCCGAGGAATCGGTGCGCGAGGCGTGCGACGTCGTGTCCCGGCAGGCGCGGCACCTGTCGCGGCTGCTGGATGACCTGCTCGACGTCTCCCGCGTCACGCAGCGGAAGATCGAGCTTTCGCGGAAACCGATCGAAGTCGGCGGCTTCGTGCGGAATGCGATCGACTCGATCCGCCCGCTCATGGAAAGCGGCGAGCTCGATTTCACCGAGAAGCTGGCGTCGAAGGATCCGCTCTACGTCGACGGCGACGCGGCCCGGCTGCAGCAGGCGCTCTCCAACCTGCTGGCGAACTCCGCCCGCTACACGCCCCGCGGAGGACGGGTCGAACTGGAAGTGACGGCCGACGAGCGGGACGTCATCTTCCGCGTCCGCGACACGGGCGTCGGCATCTCGCCCGACAAGCTGGAAACGATTTTCGAACTGTTCGTCCAGGCGAACAGCACGCTGCATCGTTCGTCGGGAGGAATGGGAATCGGCCTGACGCTGGCCCGCTCGATCGTGGAGAGACACGACGGCCGCATTCAGGCCCGCAGCGAAGGGCCGGGACGCGGGAGCGAATTCGAGATTCGCCTCCCGCGGATCGGTCGGCCGAAGAATCTCCCGCGCGAGCCGGAAAAGCCGACGCCAAGGAAAAAAGCGAAGGGCTGTCGCGTCGTCGTGGTGGAAGACGACGAAGACAACCGCAACATGCTGCGGATGTTGCTGGAAGTGGAGGGGTGCGAAGTGTTCGTCGCGGGGAACGGCGTGACGGGAATCGCCACCATCGAAGAGCGCAAGCCCGCCCTGGCGCTGGTCGACATCGGTCTGCCCGGCCTGAATGGCTACGACGTGGCGCGAAGGCTTCGCAGCAGTGAATCGAACGCCGGGACGCATCTCGTCGCGCTCACCGGGTATGGCCAGCCCTCCGATGTGAAGAAGGCGCTCGCCGCGGGCTTCGACGATCACCTCGTGAAGCCGCTCGACACGGAGCGGCTGCGGAAGATCCTTCGGACGCGCGCGTCTGGCTCATGAAATCCGACCGTGCCGCGCCCGCCTCGCCGAGCACTCCTTCTCCGTCGGTTCCCGGACATGAGCTCTCCCGGGGGGCCGGTCAGGCAGGCGTCCAACGCGCATTGACACGCATCCCGCGATCAGCGATCAAATCGGGCGGGTCATCCTCTCTCGAAGGAATCGCCTGATGTTGGAACGTGAAGTGAAGATGAACCAGTTCCTGCTGGGCTACATCGGCCGGCTGGTCGAGCCGATGAGCGACGCCGAACTGACGCAGCGTCCCCCGCAAGGCGGCCATCCCCCGCTTTGGATTCTCGGACATCTCGCCGTCTCGTCCGAAGGGGCGGCGCGGATGCTGGGACTCGAACCCATGTTGCCTCCCGAGTGGAGGACGCTGTTCGGCCCCGGCTCGTCCGATGACGTCCCGGAGCCCGGGCGATTCTCGAAGCAGGCGCTGATGGAAGCCGTGCAGAAGGGATATCAGCGGCTGCACGAGCCGGCGCTGAGGGCGACGCAGGAACAACTCGACGGCCCGCACGGCCTCGCCTTCTTCGAGAAGACGCCGCTGCAATCCGTGGGTGACGTGCTGGGGCTGCTGCTGACGGTCCACTTCGCAATCCACACCGGCCAGCTCTCGTACTGGACCCGTCTGCAGGGACGCCAGCCGCTGTTCTAGCGCCGGACGCGAATGTGAGGCACTTTTGCCAAGCGAGCGTTTGACGGTCTTCGTCTTTACGCCAACGGCCTAGTACGCAGTAGCCCAGGGTCGCGAACGAAGTGAGCGCACCCTGGGTGGACAGTGGAAAGCGAAGCGAACCCCAACGGGGTTCTACAATGCGTGCGGATGGGCTTGGAATACTCCACTTCTTGGACGCTGATCGTAATACCCGTTGGGGTACCGTAGAACTTGATCCTCAACCCAGGGTGCGCTCGCCAAGCCTCGCGACCCTGGGCTACTGCGTACAACGCCTTCGGTTTAAAGCACAAACATCCATGGCCGCGAGTGTCGCAATCGTGGTCAGTGATTTAGCGCCGGACGCGGGCCTGCGCCAGGTAAGCGCCGACCCACGTCGACAGGGCGAGCAGCATCGTCGTTGTGTTGAAGAGCGATCCGGTCTCTTCCCGTTCGAGAAGACTGGAAGCCATCGTGGCGACGATCATCAATGCCAGGCCGACCGCGATGAGCGTCTGCGCGACGCGAGGCCAGCCCGGCTCGCAGCGATGGATGTTGGTGACGGGCAGCGCCAGGGCAAAGCACATCAGCCCGCAGATGAACCAGTCGGCATCGATGGGGCGGCCGGTGGCGAGTTGCCAGCCGGGCACGACCGTGGCGAGCAGCAGCGCCGACAGCAGACACAGGCCAAGCAGGTTGGACGCAGTGCGCTGCTCATCGGACAGGGCCAGCCGGCCGAAACGGTCGAGCCGCAGGATTAGATTAAACAGCGGAGACGCGATCCAGGTGAGGATCGCGAAGATGAGGTAGGCGATGACGATCGGCCAGTAGAGGGGCTTGAGGACCGGGACCGAGTCGACGATGCTGAGCAGGATCGAGCGGCCGACGAGGAAGCCGATCATGAGCATCCACTGGGTGCGGGTGTCAAACCGCGCCATCCAGAGGAAGAAGCTGAGCATCCAGCGGTAGAGGAAATGCCGGGCCTTCATCGCCTCAACGATGCCCGCACGGGCCCAGCCGAGTTCCGGGTTCAGGCGGAGCGCTTCGCGGAAGTGCTCCATCGCCTTCTTCGGATCGCGCTGCTCGAGGAGCGTCCAGCCCATGTTGGCATGGGTGGTGGCGCTCTCGGGGGCGCGGGCCAAAGCGGATCCGATCGTCAGGCCGGCCTCTTCGCGGCGGCCCATTTTCGTGAGGGCGATCGCCCGGCAGTTGGTGCAGGCGACGTGATCGGATTCCGCTTCGAGCCCTTGCTCGGCGGCTTCCAAAGCTTCGGGCCAGCGGGCGCGGGTCAGCAAGAGTTCGGAGAGGGTCGCGAAGTAATCCGCATCGAACGGGTCGAGGCGGATGGCTTCGCGGATCGCCTGGTCGGCTTCGTCGATCCGCTGGCGGCCGGCCATCACGACCGCGAGGACGTAGTACGCGTACGACATGTCCGGCGCGAGGTGGATCGCCTGCTGGGCTTCCTGCGTCGCGTCGTTCCACTGCTTCTTTGCGAGAAGGCAGAGGGCCAGGAGCGCGTGCGCTTCGGGCTCGTCGGGATTCTCCGCGAGGGCCTGTCGCAGTTCCCCTTCGGCCAGTTCGAGACGGTTCTGACGGAAGAGAAGGCGGGCCCGCTCGAGGTGTCGGGTCATGACAGCTTCAGATAGCGGAGAATGTCGTCGTACAGGCCCCCCTGGTTGGAATAGAGGGCGTAGTTGCGGGCGGTGGCGAACCACTCGCGGGTCGTGGCGATCCGCCCCTTGAGGGCCGCGAGCAGATCCTTCGTCGTGAGCGGTTCGGGTTTGCCAGTCTTCATCGCTTCGCGGAGTTTTGCTTCGACGGCGGCGTCGACGACGGCCTTCATGTCGGCGCCCGAGAAGCCGTCGGCTTTCGTCGCGATGTGCTCGAAGTCGACGTCGCGGGTCGGCTTTCCGTGGCACTGCAGGCGGAGGATTTCGGCGCGGGCTTTCGCGTCGGGCGGCGGGACGAACAGGATGCGGTCGAAGCGGCCGGGGCGGCGAAAGGCGCTGTCGAGATGCCACGGGGCGTTGGTCGCGGCGAGGATCAGCACGCCGTCGTTCGACGCGGTGACGCCGTCGAGTTCGGAGAGAAACTGGTTGATGATCTGCCGACTGGCGCTGTGCCGCATGTCGGCACGGCTGGCCCCGAGGGCGTCGACTTCATCGAAGAAGAGGACGCAGGGCTTCGAGCGGCGGGCGTTCTCGAAGAGTTCGTGCAGGTTCTTCTCGCTGCTGCCGATCCACATGTCGAGCACGTCGTTGATGCCGACCGCGAGGAAGCCGGCGTCGATTTCACCGGCGGTGGCCCGCGCGAGGTGCGTCTTTCCGCAGCCCGGCGGACCGTACATCAGGATGCCGCCGCCGATCGACTTGCCATAGGCTTTGAACATCTCCGCGTGCTGGAGCGGATAGATGATCTTCATGCGGATCTCGTCTTTGAGATCCTCCATGCCGCCGACATCGGCGAACTTGATTTTCGGACGCTCGACGGGGCTCGCGGCCGATTCCTTCTTTGCCGATCCGCCGCGCCACGATTCGCCTTCGTCGTCCTCGTCGACATCCCGTGACATACCGGGGCCTTCGGCCGGCACGCCAAGGCGGCGCGTCAGGTCGGGGTCTTCGATCGACGGGTCGGCTTCGAGTGCGGCACGGTATTCCGTCGCGGCGAACGCTTCGTCCCCGGCCCTCAGCAGGAGCCGCGCATGCAGGAGATACGCGCGGGCGGGGGTGTCCGGACGACGGACCATGTCTTCGACGATGACCAGGGCGTGTGTGTTCTTGCCCTGCTGAAAGTAGGCGTGAGCGAGCCCCAGCTTGAGATCGTCGTTGTCCGGCGCGAGCGACAGCGCCGCGCGGTATTCGGTCTCGGCTTCGTCGAAGCGTGAAAGGCTGATGAGAGACTCGGCGAGATGCCGCCGAAGGGGGACGTTATTGGGCGAGTGCCTCACGGCCTCCATCAGCGTCCGCAGCGGGTCGTCGGAGGGGGGCATCGTGCAGGATCACTGTCAGGTTGGTATTAACATGGCGGGAGCTTCAGGACTACGTCCCGACTGCGATGATAGGGAAGCTCAGGTTCGGGTGCAAGAAGTCCGAAATGAGACCCTCAGAAGTGTCCGTGGAAACAAAGAGTCGAATGGGACACGAGAAGCCGTCATGACGACATTCGCGCTGTTCTCGCTACTGACTCTCGTGGATGCCGCCATTCTGGCCGGACTGCTCTGTGTCATCTTCTCCGAAAGAATGAAGCGACGATTCTGGCAGTTCTTGCTTGCAGCCATGCTCATTGCGTTCGGCGTCAACAGCCTGATGTTTATTTCCGAGGAAGCCGCGGGACTTCAGGGAGTCGCTGTCGGTATGCTTCTCGCGGCGGTACTCGGCCCCCGGTTTCTCCGAGGTTCACTGGGTCTCCTGCTGCTGGACACGACCGTTGTGATGGTGGTCTTCGTGTGCATTAAGATCACTTATATTGGAGCGATACTTTTCCTCCAAATGACGGGCGAATAGACAGAACCTCATTCCACACGGAACGAGGCAGCGAGGCACCCGAAGGATTCAATGCCCATCACGTTCGACACCTCGTTCCGAGGGGCAGTGATGATCATCGTGGGATTTCTCCTGTTCGACGCGATCCTTCTGACGGGAATGCTTCGACTCGCGTATGACGAGGTCCCGGTCCGGCAGTCTTGGCGCGACCCGGTAGCTGCGCTCGTCGTCGTTCTGGTTGTGAACGCGGCGATACTATCCGTCTGGGGTTTGAGCTTTCTCGGTGGTACAGGAGGTTATTGGTGGCTCGGTTTAGCGATGCTGGTCAGCCTCGCGTTTAATGCGGGGGTTGTTCGCATGATCTTGGGTCTGCCGCTTCGGCGTGTGATTGCCGTCATCACTGCGTTCCAGGTTTTCAAAGTGGGCTACGTCGCCGGAATCGTTTTTTGGCTCACGCCTCTGGCATAGCAAGCGAGGAATGGATTGTCGTTTTACTCGATGGGTGGCGAGGGAGCGGTCGAATCACAACCTCGCCCATCAAGGCCATCCGGTCTCGCGAGAAATGCCTGTCCTACCGAAGTGACAGCCGGGAAGGCTATCCCACGGAAGACTCACTGTCGTCGATAGACGCCCCAGCGCCAGCCCGAGAGGCCCGCAAAAGGATATTCCTTCTGCAGGGCATAGGTGTGCCCGCTGACGGTCACTCCGGCAGGGAAATGGCCGTCGGGGTTGAGGTCGTGGGCGAGGTACCACTCGGGACCGTCGTCGGGCCAGTCCTTCTTCTCGACGTAGACGATCGGCTTGTTGAGCATCCGCGCGTAGAAGCCGACCAGCATGCGGTTGCGGAAGTCGAAGTCGCTGCCGATGCGGACTTCGGGGCTCTTCGTCCTGGCGACGATCTCGTCGAGTGCCGCGAAGTATCGTCCCCGGCCCACCTGCACCAGCCGTGCGATGTGTCGGCCGTTGCCCACGAGAATCAGAACGATCAAGACCGCCACCGCGCCGCGGGTCACGCCCCCCTGGTCCCAGCACGCGGCGAAGACCTGCCCCAGAAGCACGCAGGCAAAGGCGATGCTGATGACGAAGTAACGCGGATAGATCTCGTCCCGCATTGTGCCGAGGAGCAGTCCGATCGGCATGACGAACAGGATGCAGGCATAGAACACCCAGGCGTCGTCGTGGTTGCGGTACATCCGCGCGATAGCCGCAATGAGGACGATCGTCACAGCGAGAGCGACCGCTGCGGCCCCTGCACCCGCCCACGGTCCCCCGACGGTGAGCGAGAGGGTCTGGCTGATGACGCCGAAGAACGGCAGGATCGGCCCGCCGGCGTTCATCCGAAGCCGCAGGTTAATCCAGTAGAGCCATGCCATAAACATCATTGGTATGCCGAAGCGGATGAGCGTGTGCATCCACCATGTTTGTCGGTTCGACGTGATCTGCCGCAGCTCCGGGGCTCCGAGCTTGACGAGCCGCAGGTCGCTTCGCCGACGCATGACCGCCCAGGCGAGCAGTGAGGCGAACGCATAGACGAAGACCGCCTGGGACAGCACCCCCAGAATGCACGCGACGGCGAACCCGAAATCAAGAGCGAACGACGGGCGGTTGGTGGTCGCGTCGAGGAGCGCGAAGGCGAGCAGCGAGAAGAAGACGACGAGGCCATATCCCCGCGCTTCGGACGAGTAATGGACCATCAGGTAAGACGCGCCGAGCAGCGTCATTCCGGCCAGCACGGCCGCCGCTCCGCGCCGCCGGTTGATCCATCCCGCGAGCAGCACGCTCCCCGTTCCGGCGATGACGTTGGGAAGCCGATAGTCGAACCAGTCGCGGTTCGGGCCAAGCCAGGCGATGAACCACGAATTGAGAATGTGGTTGTTCTCGTCGTTGACGAACAGGAGCTTGAGCGTTGAGGGGTATTGCACGGTGCGGACCCATGACCAGATTTCGTCCTGCCAGAAGTCGTCTCCAGCGGCGACCCACCGGATGACGCCGGCGAGGAAGGCGATCGCCATCGCGTAAATCAGTGTGCGGCGCGGGTCGGCTTCGTCGATCTGATCACGGGGCGGGGTCGAACCGGTTGTATCGCGGGACGCCATCAATGCGGGCCTGGTCGGTCTGTAGGGATCACGCGGGCGGGCGCCCGGATGGAAAAATCATAACGGACGGCCGAAGCCTCTGCGGGGGAAGCGAAGATGCCGCGGGAAAACCGGTTCGCTTCGAACGTGGCTTGGGCTACAATCGAACACCGGAGGAAAAGCCGATGCCGTCCCCGTTTCCCGGGATGGACCCGTATCTGGAAGAGCCGGGTCTGTGGCCCGATTTTCACAACGCGCTGGCCGCCGAAATCCGGAATGCGTTGAACCAACGTCTTCCCCCCGCCTACTACGCGCAGCTCGAGCTGCGAACGGAGATGGGAGTTTTTGGAGACGCGCCCCGATCGTTCCCGGTGCCCGACGTCGGCGTGCAGCGGATGACGCGAGGCGTGCCGTCGTCCGCGGCAGGAGGAGTGGCGGTTCTCGAGTCGCCGCGCACGGTCGTCTCGCCTTCGGTTGAAGTCGGTTTTTTCGTTGAACCGATGGAGTTGGCATCCATCGCGGTTCGAGACCGGCGGCAGGGGCGGAAACTCATCACGCTCCTCGAAATCGTCAGTCCGTCCAACAAGCGACCGGGCCGGGACAGTGATGCTTATACGAAGAAATTGCTGGGAACTCTCGCGAGCGATTCGTCACTGGTCGAGATCGATCTGCTTCGGACGGGGGAACGGACCTGGTCGCGTCCGGAGTTCAATCCGAACGGCACGCTGCTGCTTCCGGAAAGCGACTACCTGGTGACCGTCAGTCGGGCGTGGCAGCGCGGAGAGCATTTCCGCCTGGAAGCGTTTCCCGTTCCGGCCACCGAAGCGCTTCCGGTGATCTCCGTTCCTCTTCTGCCGGCGGACGAAGAGACGCTGCTCGACTTGCAGCATTGCTTTCGACTGGCGTATGACGGCGGCCCGTACCGGAGGGGGGCCGTGGACTATGGCAAGCCGCCCGACCCTCCATTGCCCTTGAGCATTCAAGAATGGGCCCGCACGATTGCAGCTGGAGCGATGCCGCCCACCGAACCTTGATTCCGGCGCTCCGCCGTGGTCCTTCATTGGCGATCCGACGTCATGCGTGTCATCTTTCTGGGAACCGGCGGTTATCACCCGAATGCGCGGCGGCATACGTCGTGCGTCCTGTTGCCGGACATCGGCCTCGTCTTCGACGCCGGGACGAGTTTCTTCCGCGTGCAGGCCCTGCTGAAGACCGACGAGATCGATGTGTATCTCTCGCACGCGCATCTCGATCATGTCTGCGGCCTCACCTATTTTCTGGTCCCGCTGGCGCTGGGGCAGGTCAACGCGATGCGGGTGCATGCGAACCGGCCGACGCTCGACACGGTGGAGCAGCATGTGTTTGCCGAGCGGCTGTTCCCGGTGGCCATTCCCTTCGCGATGCAGGAGCTGACGGAAAGCCGTCCGGTGGGGCAGGGGGGCACGCTTCGTTTTCAGGCGCTGCCGAGCCATCCCGGGGGGTCGACGGCATTCCGTCTCGACTGGCCGGCGGATTCCGAAGGGGGACGCGGGAGAGCCCGGTCACTGGCTTACGTGACGGATACGACGGTCGACGAGACGTACCGCGAGTTCATTCGCGGCGCGGACGTGCTGATTCACGAATGCAACTTTCCGGACAGTCAGGCGCACTGGTGCGAGAAGACGGGGCACAGCTGCACCTCGCCCGTCGCGCGGCTGGCCCGCGAGGCGGGAGTCGGTCGACTGATCCTCACGCACATCGATCCGCAACTCGACGGCGACGATCCGGTCGACATCGCCACGGCCCGCGCGATCTTTCCGAACACGGTCGTGGCGGAAGACCTGATGGAGTTCGAGCTGTGAGCGATTCGAAACCGAACGACGTTACGTCCCCCTCCGAAGCGACAGCCATTCAAATCGTGCAGATCAAGTACATGCTGATGGCGGCCGATATGCCGCGGGCGGTCCGGTTCTTCGAAGTGGTGTTCGGCCTGACGCGGCGGTTCGTGTCGGATCACTGGTCGGAACTGACATGGGGCGACGCCGTCGTCGCGTTGCACGGAGGTCACTCGGGGAAAGATCACCCGACGGGCTTGAGCATCCAGGTCGAGGACGCCGCGGCTGCGTGCGAAAGGATCGCGCGGAGTGGCGGGAGGATCGTGTCTGGGCCGCGGCAGCGTCCCGGCGAACCCATTCGGCTGGCGGACGTGGCGGACGCGGAAGGAAACCTGTTCTTCGTGACCGAGTTCGTCGGATGAGCGGGGGACCGGTGAACGTGAGCGGGGGCCGACCGCATCTGTCTCTGCGTTGCCCCGCGTGCGGCGGCGCGATCGGGGACGAGACGGAATCGTCGTTGACGTGCGGAACGTGCGGAGCGGTCTGGCCGGTGCGCGACGGAATACCGCGGTTCGTTCAATCGGAGCATCTCGAGAGCTTCGGACTCCAGTGGAACAAGTACGAGGTGGCTCACGACGACGAGGACCGGGCGACGTTCCAGGCGAAGACCGGCGTGACGCTTGACGAGCTGCGCGGGTTGCGGGTGCTGGACGCCGGCTGCGGCGGGGGACGCTACAGCAAGGTGTGCGGAGAGGCGGGGGCGATCGTCACTGGGGCCGACCATACGACGGCGGTCGAAAAGGCATCGCGGCTGTGCGGGCATCTGCTTGATGTGCGTTTCGTCCAGGCCGACTTGAAGCGGCTGCCGTTCGAGCCGGAATCGTTCGATTTCGTCTTTTCGATCGGCGTGATGCATCACGATGCCGACACGCGCGCGGGGTTTGACGCGGTGGCGCGGATGGTGAAGCCGGGCGGACGGATGGCCGTGTGGCTGTATCGGCGGAATCAGTGGTGGCAGGAGTGGCTCAACAATGCGGTACGCCGCCGCACCGTGCGGATGCCGGCTGCCCGTCTGGAGAAGTGGTGCCGCTTCGGGGCGTGGCTCGGGGGCATTCCTGGGGTGAAGCAGACCTTCAATAAGGTGCTCAACTTCAGTGCGCACCCGAATCACGAGAATCGCGTCTGTGACACGTTCGACTGGTATGCGCCTCGGTTTCAGTATCACCACACGACGGATGAACTGTGCGCGTGGTTTCGCGAGGCGGGGTTCGACGACTTGCGGGTTCTGCCGCCGGAGAAGACGGGGAGGGTCTATCGCTGGGTCTACGAGCAGAACCTGCTGATCGGGAGCGGCGTGAACGTGGTGGGGAGGCGGAGGCTGTAACGTCGTCGCATTGGATCCCGTCAGGCGCATACCAAAATCGCGCGAGCGAGGCGGCGGGGCGCGTGCTGCGCGAACGCTGCGGAAAAGCGAAAGGCATCTGATGCAAAGACGCGAAGTCGCAAAGGAAGCCACGCAAAGCAGAGAAGGTCTTTGGTTCCTTCTGCTTTCTCCATTGCAAAAACTTTGCGGGCCTCGCGTCTTGGCGTCGAAGTTCTGTTCGGTTACTTCGACGGCGCTTCACATTGCTTGAGGGCGGTGAGGACGTAAGCCGTGACGAGGTCCGGGTTGGCTTCGAAGTAGCGGTCGGACTTGGAATTGAGCCAGCTGCCGTTCTCCTGCTGCAGCTTGAAGAGGTGCTCGGCGAGTTCCTTCCGCCAATCGTGCTTGTTCCCCTTGGCGTCCTCAAGCCGGTCCTGCTTCGAGGCCGCCATCGCCTTTGCGAAGAGGTAGTAATAGTAGTAGAGGCCGTTGTCGCCGTAGCTCGGGTTTTCTTCGACCGTGTAGTTCTTGCGGATCCAGGTGAGGGCGGCTTTCACGCGCGGGTCCTTCTCGTCGAGCCCTGCATAGAGCATGCTCTTGAAGCCGCCGTAGGTCATGCTGCCGTAGGAGCGGAGCCCGCCGTCCTCGGTCTTGCCGGCAGGGGATGAAGCCTTTTCGCCCGCCGTGTAGAAGAAGCCTCCGTCATTCACCTTCGGGGCAGGGGGGGTTTGGTTGAATTCCGTTTCGAGATTCTGGCACCGTGAGACGAAGACCAGCGCCTTCTGAACCGCGGGGTCGTTGGCTCCTGCGCCGGATGCCTGGAGGGCTTCGAGCAGGAACACCGTGTTCGAGAGGTCGGGGCGGCCGCCCCCGGGACCGTAGCCGGTGCCGCCGTAACGCGCGTCGGACTTCTCGACCCCCTTGGATTCATCGAACTGGAGGCCGCGGAGGAACTTGTCGGCCTTGTCGATGAGTGGTTTGTACTTTTCCTTGTCGGCCGAGGAGAGGACCATCACGCAGATGGCCGTTTCATAGCCCGCGATGCGGCTCTTGGCGCTGCAGATGCGGCCGTCTTCCTGGGCGAGGCTTTCGATCTTCTTGAGAGCCTTGGCGACCGCCGGATCGCTTGCGGGAACGCCCGCCTGCATCAGCCCGTGCACGCACAGGGCGCTGATGCCGATCATGTCGGGCGTGGTCCACGTCCCGTCTTCGCGCTGGCTGTTCTTGAGGAACTCGATTCCCTTCTCGCGCGACTTCTTGAGCTGCGCGGGATCGGGTCCCAGCGTTTCGCCGGCGAATGCAGGGCCTGCGATTGTGGCCAGCACCAGGACTGCCGCGAAGGGGCGAAGGCTTCGACGGTTCATGAGCGGGATCAGGAGCATGGTCGCATCTCTTCAGCGTGAGGGAGAGCGGTGAATCGACCTGAACTCCCCGTGTGGTACCTCCGCCCGGTGCGTGGGGCAAGAAGCCGGAAGTGCACTGCTATGAACTCTGCTGCGTTTTGATGCAGGTTCGCCCGATCAAGCGAGCAAAGGATATGCCGCTATCAAGTGGCGGACTCAATAGAAGAGTGGAATCACGGAATACACGAAATACACGGAAATAAAGGCCGGTGTCGTAGGCCCCTGGGATCTCGGGAGGGAACCCACGGACGCCTGAGTCATGTACTTTCTCTGTGTATTTCGTACTACTCACCTTCAGAATCTTCGCGCCACTCAAAGATTCACTGCGTGCGAGAGACAAGAGGCAGACCGGGAAAAGGGATGAATAAGGAACCCAGGAAGGCAGGAACAGGAGAGGAGAAGAAAGAGAAACCTCGAGAAGCTCCTGTGCAAGTGTCGGGTTTCTTCTGCGTTCCTGTGTTTTTTCCCGCCTTCCTGGGTTCCTCATTCAAACCCTCTGACGAACAGCACCTGAAGAAAGCCCCCGGCAAACTCTGCGGTCATGCGCGCTCATCCATTGGGTTGCGGGTCTCCCGGGCTGGGTATTCCGTGGTTACTTCCTCTTGAGTTTTCTCGCGGCAGTGGAGAAGAACGTCGGAGACGCGGTTGCTTGCAAAGACGCCCAGCGTCCGGCGCGTGGGCCAGGAATTGGTCGGCTTCGGCGAAGGATTGGCCCGCATCGCAGGGGTGCGCCGTTCCCAGGATCAGCGCGCCGCTGACATTGCAGTCGATCCGTTTTGTGGTTGGCTCGCGAGGTCCTGCAATCGCACTGCTCAGAACTGCCGCAGGAAGCGGATGTCGTTCTGGTAGAAGGCGCGGAGGTCGTCGATGCCGTAGCGACGCATGCAAAAGCGTTCGACGCCGAGGCCGAAGGCGAAGCCGGTCACTTCTTCGGGGTCGTACCCGACGGCCCGCAGCACGTTGGGGTCGACCATTCCCGCTCCGCCGATTTCCATCCAGCCCCCCTTCCAGCTCACGTCGACTTCGACGGAGGGCTCGGTGAAGGGGAAGAAGGAGGGGCGGAAGCGGATCGTGACGTTCTCGCCGAGGTAGGCCGCGGCGAACAGGCTGAGGACGGTTTTGAGCTGGGCCATCGTGACGTCGGGGCCGACCATCAACCCCTCCATCTGATGGAACATGGGGCTGTGCGTGGCGTCCGGGTTGTCGGGGCGGTAGACGCGGCCGAGCGAGACGATGCGGATGGGCGGCTTCGTCTGCTCCATGACGCGGATCTGGACGGTCGACGTCTGGCTGCGGAGCATCACCGGGTTGTCGGCCGAGCGGCCCGCGACGGAGAGGTAGAAGTTGTCGAGCGGGTCGCGGGCGGGGTGGTCGCCCGGGATGTTGAGGGCGATGAAGTTGTGGTGCTCGTCCTCGACTTCGGGGCCGTCGACGACGGTGAAGCCGAAACGGCCCATGATGTCCTTGAACTCTTCCATTGTCTGGGTGAGCGGGTGCTTCTTACCCAGCGGGAAGGGTTCGCCAGGGAGCGTCACGTCAAAGGCGGGGCCGGCGGCGGCCTTTGGCTTCGCGAGGTCGGCCTGGCGGGCTTCGAGTGCCTGCTCGGTCCGCTCGCGGACTTCGTTGAACTGCTTGCCGACGATCGGCCGCTGCTCGGGGGAGACCTTGCCGAGGAGGGCCTGAAGGTCTTTGAGGCGCCCCTGCTTGCGGCCGAGGAACTTCACCCGGACCGCCTCGAGCCCTTCCGCATTCGTGGCGGCCGCGATGGCGGCGAGGGCCTCGGTCTCGAACTCGCGGAGCGCGATCAGGGGGTCGGAGGACATGGGGGGAAGGAGTCAGGAGTCAGGAGTCAGGCACAAAAAAGAAAAGACAGGAAGAGTGCCCGCCGAAGTATGCAGCGCGGGGTTTCTTCCTGTCTACTCTGCTGGCCAATGCTGGCTGCTGTTTGCCGACTTCTCGGATCAGGCGGCGGCGGCCGGGGCCGGGAGGGCCTTCTTCACGAGGGCGACGATTTCGTCGAAGACCTCGGGATTGTGGATCGCCAGTTCGGAGAGCGCCTTGCGGTCGAGGGCGATGTTGGCGAGCTTCAGGCCGTGGATGAACTGCGAGTAACGCAGGCCGCGGGCGACACAGGCGGCCTTGACGCGGGTGATCCAGAGGGAGCGGAATTCGCGCTTCTTCAGACGGCGGTGGGCGTGCGCGTAAACGCCGGCCTTGAGTAGCGTTTCCATCACGGTGCGGAGCAGGTTTCTCCGCCCGAGGAAGTTGCCGCGAGCTTCGCGGAACAACCGCTTCTTCGACTTGCGACGTGTCTTACCCGACTTGATACGCATGACAGATCGATCCTGGCAATACGACGCCGCACACCACGCAATGGGTCGTGAGCGTCACGAGGTCAACGGAAGGAATTTGCCAACCGAAGCTGGCTGCAAACCACGAATTGAATACGTCAGAATCGTGGCATCCAACCGCTTATGAGCAGGGACGCAGCCCTTCGATGATCGTGGCGGTCTGCTTGCGGCTTTCGAAGACGTTATCCGCCCGCAAATGGCGCTTGCGTTTGGCCGACTTCGAGCTGAGCTTGTGGCCGCGGCCAGCGTTCTTGTGGCGGACCTTGCCCGTGCCGGTGATCTTGAACCGCTTCTTCATCCCCTTATGGGTCTTCTGCTTCGGCATCGGAGTCCGCTCCGTTCTTTTCGCATGCGAGGGCTGCCGGACCGTGGCCCGGCAAAAATGGAAACGGGGAGTATAGCGAAGTCCGGCCAATCGTTTCCAGCGCAGCCGGTGCGATTTTTCCGCCTGAGCAGGAGGAATGTCGGATGGCCGGATAGGAGATTCTGAGCCAAACCGGCGAGGTCTGCCCTGGGAAGTCGGAGACTCGAGGTGTTCAAGTTGGAACATCGAAGGGAAGGCACGTGTGGATACGCTCAAGGTGCGTCCGTTCAAGATCTTGCTGGATTGTAATGAATCAGCGATAGTCAATCCTTCGGGCCGCTGTCACTCTTCGGCGGCTCCGCCAATCCCTTCATTCGAGCGGCGTCTGCCGCGCCCTCCTGATCGCGGAATGTCCTCATGAGTCGGCGCTCCCTGATTCTGACGTCGGTCGCAAGTCTGGTTGCGGCTGTGATGTTGACGGCAACGGCCATGCTGGGGGCTGCGGTCATCGGAGGGACTGTTCAGAAGGTGGGCAAGACGTCGCTCACGATTCAACAGAAGTCGGGTGGCACGAAGTCCTTCCCGGTCACGGTCGATACCGAGGTGACGATCGACGGGAGAAAAACCACGATCGACCAGTTGAAGGAAGGGCAGTTGGTCACCGTGACGACCTCCAAGTCAGGGAATGCGACGAAGGTGGCCGCCCGCGGGGAGGGAGTGGCGGCCAGGCCGGTGATCAAGCAGGCCTCCGAAGATCCGATCAAGCCGGAGCCGGTCGTGTCGAAGCCGTCAACCTCGCCCCGCGCAGGGACTTCGAAGCGCGGCGCGGGAGTCGATGAAGCGGGTTGGACCCAGTACCGAGGCCCCGGCCGGGCGAACCGCTCCGGCGAAGTGGGACTTCTGACCGAATGGTCGGGCGATGGCCCGTCGATGACCTGGGTGACCGGCGGAATGGGCGAAGGATATTCCAGCGTCTCGGTGGCCGATGACATTGTCTACACCATGGGAACCTCGGGCGACCGGGAGATGGTGTTCGCCATTCGTCTCAACGGCGACAGCATGCTCTGGTCAACCCCCACCGGGGGCGGAATCTTCCGCGAGAACAATGGCAACGGTCCCCGCGGCACGCCGACGATCGATGGCGACAATGTGTATGCCCTGGGAGCCCTGGGGGATCTCGTCTGCCTCAATCGTGCGGATGGCAAGAAAAAGTGGGGCAAGAACATCCTCAAGGAATTTCAGGCGGACAACATCGTCTGGGGCATCTGCGAGTCGGTCCTCATTGATGGGCCGAATCTCATCTGCACACCCGGTGGCCGTCGCGGCACGATGGTCGCCCTCAACAAGCAGAACGGGAACGTCGTCTGGACGGCCCAGGTTCCGAACAACCCGCACGCGGGCTACGCCTCGGCGATCATTGTGACGACCGGAGGCATCAGGCAGTACGTGAACTTCACGCAGCGCGGAATCGTGGGTATCAATGCCGCGAACGGGACCGTTCTCTGGGGGGACGACCACTCCGCGAACGGGACGGCGAACTGCTCGTCGCCCGTCGCCTGGGACGATTATGTGTTCGCCGCGTCCGGCTATGGCAAGGGGGGGGCGGCCGTCAGGCTGTCGAAGTCTGGCAAGGGAGTCGATGCAGAATTCCTTTATCACACCGACGATATGAAAAACCACCACGGCGGAATGGTGGTCGTCGATGGTTACGTCTATGGATTTGACGAAGCGGTGTTGACCTGCCTCGACATCAAGACGGGAAAAGTCGCCTGGAAGAACCGCTCCGTCGGCAAGGGGTCGGTCACATTCGCGGACGGCCACCTCTATTGCCGCAGCGAGGGGGGCGAGATCGCACTCGTCGAGGCGACTCCGAAAAGCTACGTCGAAAAGGGACGCTTCCGTCCCGAAGGCCGCAGCAGCCGCCCCGCGTGGGCGCATCCTGTCGTCATCGCGGGAAAGCTGCTGATCCGCGACCAGGACAAACTGATAGGCTTCGACGTGAAGGCGAACTGAGTTCGCCGCCCTCGTGAGGGGCGGGTCGGTGACTCATCCCATGGCGTCCGGCTGATAAAGGATCCAGACTGTTCGGACCTGATCATCCTGGTACGCGCGTTGTGCCGCCGCCAAGAGCACCTTGGGATCGATTCCGCTGACAACCGGCAACTCGTGTCCCTGCGACGCTCCCCCGCAATACCAGGCGAAATCGATGATTCCGGAGATCCCGAAATCCTCAAGTTTTTCCCAGTGATTGGGCAGGTAGACTGCGAGCAGGGCTTGATCCATCCATGAGAGAATCTGGCGAGCATCGTAGGGTGTGCTGCGCAACAGGCGATGCGGATTGGCATACGCGAGTCCACAGGCATCTTGGATCCCCTCCTCATCGAGACGCAGCGCGATCTCCTCGGTAATGCCGCGCAATCGGAAGAGCGAGACCAGGCGTGTTGCCGGCGAGAGGGTGGCGCCGAAACCATTCCGACCATATCGAACAATCGCGTCGATCACCGGTTTGGGAGCGAAGCCCGCAAAGAGATACAGCGCAGCAAACCCGTATCCGATCTGTGGGATGGATACGGCGGCGTCGGTTGAGTTACCGCGACTCGGGTCGTTGGCAGGAGGGTTCGCGGGTTCATCGCCGGGGGCGGGCTCTGGGAGCGCGGCGGCGGCGGCCTTCGAGGGGGGGATGTCCGGCTGGCTCGGATTCGCCACTTTCGTGAGGAGCGCTCCGAGGATCGTCCCGGTAATCAGCTGGGCGATGATCGTGTAGACGAGCTGGCTCGAGAGGTCTCTGCGCGCATTGCGTTGCACCAGCAACAACAGGATTGACAGGTAAGCCCCGATCGCGCTCAGCGTCATTCCCTCGCGCATTCCCGAGTCGAGCGGAAGGGACCAGTTATCCGTGTTCAGCAACGCGATGATCGACACCAGTGTGCCGAGCAGGAGGAGCGTCGGAATTCCGAATCGGACGAAGAGGGTTGGACTGCTGAAATCCTGAACCTCCTGGTCCCGCGCCTGCTGGAATGACTGGTACGCGGCGCTCACAGGCAGGTTCGAGAGGAACTGCGGTCCTTGCTCGGAGCCGGATGCCGTCGATTCAGGGCTCGGGAGCGGCACGCTTGAGAAAGAGGACGAGGAAGACGAGGAGAAAGGGAATGTTTGCGAAGGCGCTCCTGAAACTGAATTCGCGGCGGGGCCGCCGGACATGCTGAGAGAGGGATTGGTGGAAGTGACGTTTCGCCGCGTCTCGACCGCGCACGCCATCGCCTTGACACGGTTCCCGTACTCTTCGCGATGTTTCTCCTCTCTGGGCAAATAGCGATCTCGGCGCAGGCGCAGGTAAATCGCATGCTGGGCGACGATGACCGTGGGAACCAAGACCAGTGTGACCGCGAACCAGAACGAAGCGTTCCTCGGAAAGACGATGGGGTTTGCAATGAGAAGAAGCGTCAGAATGACGAGTACGACCAGGATGACCAATGGCCAGATCAGGCTTGACACGCCTCGTTCGGTCGGTTCGTTCGATGTCGTCATGGCAATAAGTTCTTTCGAGAGAAGAGTGCTTCCGTAGATGGTTGAGGCGTTAAATGGGTGACGTCGATATCTGTGTGGCGAGCGTCGTCGCGATGTCTGTAGGAAAGGACCGTTGGATACATTCGTTGATGTGGCCACGTTATCACCAGTGAATTCCGGAGGGAAGTGATTTCTGAGAATTGTCGGTGTCAGGTCGTCCGGTGGAGTCACTGACGCTGCCTTGACGACCTGATACGCTGGTGGCCCCCCTTTGGCTTTGGCTGCCTGACTCCTTCAAAGTTCCGGCCGAGATCACTCCTCCATGCGGGTTCTGGAATTGATTCCCTGTCCGACCGTGGCCGAGGTCGTTGGACGGCTGGCCGGACAGCCGGAACTGCTGGTGCTGGAGAGTGTGCTGCGCCGACCGGGAGTCGGCCGGTACAGCTACGTCATGGCGGATCCGATCGGGTTTGAATGCGTTCCGCGAGTGACGTATGGCAGCGATCCATTCGCGAATTCGAGGAAACGCCTGAGCCAACTGTCCGCGAGTCACGTTCCGGAACTGCCTCCTTTCCAGGGAGGGGTCGCCGGTCTTCTCGCGTATGAGGCGGGGCGGGTCTGGGAACGATTGCCGCCGCGGCAGATCGATGAGTTCGAGTTGCCCGAATTCGCGGCCGGCATCTACGACTGGGTCATCGCGTGGGATCACGCCACGGGGCGTGCGTGGATCGTCTCGCAGGGGTGGCCGGAAGCCGATCCGCGGCAGCGGATGGAACGGGCGCAAATGCGGATGGAGCAGGTCCAGCGAGCGTTGAGCGGGGCAGGGAAGGGGGGCGGAGTCGCGGGAGCGGGCGAGGGCTCTGCGAACCCGCAAGTGTTGGACGCCGGGTCGAGCAAGCGTGCGAGTGCGTTGAAGACAGAGAGCCTGACACCGCAGTTCGCCGCGCCGGGTCTGGAGGGGCTGACCAGCAACTTTTCGCGCGACGGGTATCTGCGGGGGGTCGAGCGGGTCATCGAGTACATCCGCGCGGGGGACATCTTCCAGGCGAATCTGTCGCAACGACTGCTGGCGCCGTTGACCGCCTCGCCGATGACTCTGTACGAGCGGCTTCGCGATCGGAACCCCGCCACGTTCGCCGGGTACTTTGCGTGCGACGACTGGGCCGTCGTCAGCGCCTCGCCGGAGCGGTTTGTGTGTGTGCGGGATGGCGAGGTCGAGACGCGGCCGATCAAGGGGACGCGGCGGCGGAGATCAACCCCCGAGGCGGATTTGTTTACGGGCGATGAGCTGCGCGAGAGCGAAAAGGACCGGGCCGAGAACGTCATGATTGTCGACCTGCTGCGGAACGACTTGTCGCGGGTATGCGAGCCGGGGTCGATCCGCGTTCCGAAACTGTGCGCGGTGGAAACGTACGAGACGGTCCAGCACCTTGTCTCGGAGATTCGGGGGCGTTTGTCACCCGGGAGCACCGCGTGGGATCTACTGGCGGCCACATTTCCGGGCGGATCAATCACCGGGGCCCCCAAGGTGCGGGCGATGGAGATCATCAATGAGTTGGAGCCGACCGTCCGCGGCCCCTATTGCGGGAGCCTGTTCTGCCTGGGAGCCGACGGGGCGCTCGACAGCAACATCCTCATCCGGACGCTCGTCTGTCGGCGAGGGTGGGTGCAGTGCAGCGTCGGTGGAGGGATTGTGGCGCAGTCGGATCCGGTTCGCGAGTACGAAGAAACGCTGCACAAGGCGGAGGGGATGTTGCGGGCGCTGCGATGAGGGAAAGGAGGGATGGAGAGATTGAGGGATGGAGAGATTGAGGGATGGAGAGATTGAGGGATGGAGAGATTGAGGGATAGACTGACGTCGTCCTCGCGCGATCGCCTCTGTTGTCGCTTCATCGCTCCGTCACTCCATCCCTCAATCTCTCCGTCAGCATTTCCCGCCCACCGTGATCCTGCTTCTCGACAACTACGACAGCTTCGTCTATACGCTGGCTCGCTATCTGGCCGAGCTGGAGCAGGAGACGCGCGTCGTGCGGAATGATGCGGTGACGGTGGATGAGATTCGCCAACTGGCTCCGGAAGCGATCGTCATTTCGCCAGGGCCCTGCACACCGGCGGAGGCCGGGATCTCGATGGACCTCATTCGCACGCTGGGACCGTCGGTTCCGATGCTCGGCGTGTGCCTGGGTCACCAAGCGATGGCGTCAGCACTTGGCGGGTGCGTGATTCGAGCCCCTGAGCCGGTGCATGGAAGAACCTCCTTGGTTCGTCATGACGGAACGGGTTTGTTTGCCGGCCTGCCGAATCCGCTTCAGGCGACGCGCTACCATTCGCTGATCGCCGAGGAATCTACGCTGCCGGCCGAGCTTCGGATTACCGCTCGAACGTTGGACGGAATTCCAATGGCGCTGGAGCATCGCACGTGGCCGATGGCCGGTGTGCAGTTCCATCCGGAATCGGTCCTCACACAACACGGCCACCGTCTGCTGGCGAATTTTCTCGAGCGGGCGGGGATTCGGGTGGGAACGGTGCCGTCTGGCGATCCGGTCGGTGAAGAACGGCAGGAGATCGACGAATGGCCCGAGGAAGACTGGCCGCCGCCTGGTTCGCTGGCGGTGACGTGGTGAGGGGAAGTAGTCAGGAGACAGTAGTCAGTAGTCAGGAGACAGTAGAAGAGCCAGAACAAAACTCTCCGGAACGTTTACATCCTCTCCTGACTACTGACTACTGTCTTCCTTCTTCCTTCCCCCTCACACTTTCCCCAGCCCCACCTCCCCGCACTTCGCGTCGATTCGGCGCGGCGCGTTCGGTCTCTCGTCCCCCTGGCCGAACGAAGCGAACGCTTCCGCGCGCCCGGCGTCGATAAAGAAGAAAGAGTCCCCTGAGTGGACGACGATGAGCCGTGCCGGCTGAGTCCGAGTCCGGTTCCTCGTGATCGACGCACCCC
>JADZEF010000087.1 GCA_020850695.1 Planctomycetaceae bacterium
CCAGCAGGTTGGGGGCAACAAGATCGGCCTTCGGGCCCGCATCCAGCTCTGCCTGCTCGGGCTGCTTCCCGCCGGGGTGGCGCTCTACCTTGGAACGTTTCCCCAGACGACCCTTCCGCAGATTCTCAGACCGATGAGCGTGCAAGTCGATCTTTTCGAGCCTTCAACCGGGCCAAAGTTCTGGCGACAGGCATTGGAATTGGAGCAGAAAGGCTTCGGTGTGACGCATATCGGCAAGGCACTCGGAATCACGAAACGCGGAGGCTGTCTGGCTCGCGATTACGGATTGATGATGCAGGAAAAGGGTCTCGACGACCCGTTTGTTGAATTGACTGAACCGCCCGCTCAGGCCAGCCGCTGGGGAACCCGCACGCGCCGGACTACCGACAAGACAGTGGGTTCTGCAGAAGGACGGATTCTTGTCGAACCACCACTGCCAGATCCGAAATCCAAAGCGGATGCCTGAGCGATTACCTGTGGATCCCATCCTCCACCTACGTGACAAAGCCCTCCCGCGAGGGCTTTGTGCATTCTTTGACACAAACTCAAACCCCTCGGGAGCCAGTTCATGTTCTCTGCGACCGTTCCGTTGTCCCCGAAGAATCCCACAGGCCCGCTCAAGGTGCTCGTCATCGGGCGCATTTCCACCGTTCACCAGAATATCGAGAACATTGATGCTTCTTATCGCTACGTCGAATCGTACCTCCGGCAGCACTACACCGGGCCGCTCGACCTGCGGCACCTCGGAGAGCAGGCCAGCGGAATGCTGACCGACCGGGCGACGGTCCGGGAAGCCGAAGATCTGATTGCCACCGGATCGTGGGATTTGGTCATCGCCGAAGACCTGTCACGCATCTTTCGAAATCCCCGGCATCAGTTCCGCTTCGTGCAGGATGCCGTCGATGCCGAGACCCGGGTGATTTGCATCGCCGACAACCTCGACAGCGCCGACGAGAATTGGGAGATCATGATGGGGGCCGCCGCTTTGCGTCACGGCACCGCCATTCCCGATATCCGTCGACGCGTTCGCCGCACGGCGACCCATTCCTTCCATGGCGGCGGAATGGTGCTCAAGATCCGATTCGGCTACCGCAAGCTGTCGATCGAGGAAGCCCGCTCTGGCTTGTTCGGTCCCACCGGTTTGCGGATTGCCCGCCGCATTGAATGCACGCCGATCCTGCGGCAGATGAAGGATCGCATTCTCGCCGGTCAGCACTACGAGGCGGTTGCCGACTGGATGCGGCAAGACGGAATTGAAGTTCCGCCCTACGCCCGGATGTGGACGGCCCGGCTGGTGAAAAGCCTGTTGGCCGACCCGATCCTCAGCGGGACGCGTCTCTTCCGCCGGATGCTGCATCGGCCGCTGTTCCGGACGGGAAAACACCGCCGAATCCTCAATATGGAACCGGAACGGGCGCAGCATCTGGAGCTGGCCCATTTCACGCCGGAAGAGCATACGGAACTCCGGATCGTGATGGACCAGCGGGCGGACGAAGCACGCCGTCGGACGGCATCGTCCGCCGTGCGTCAGGGACGCCCACGATCGCGGACGCTGTGGCCCGGACAGCAAGTCCGTTGTGGCGTGTGCGGTGGGTTGATGCACTCGTTCGGCAAATATCTGCAGTGCGCACGGGCTCGCGACAAAGGTTCCGGCCGGTGTTGGAACCACGTCCAGGTCGACATCGAGGAGATGCGAGAACGGCTATTCGGATGGCTGACGAGACTTGCCGAGAGGTACACCGAGCTGCGGACGGCCCTGAGCAGTTTCGTGGCAGCCGAGACTGATCGAGCCCACTCGAAAGCCCGGCGCGACGCCCTGATTCGCGAGGTTCAGGTTCTCGAAGGACAGGCCAACCGCCTGACAGAGGCGGTGGCGCGTGGCGGTGACCTGACGCCGCTGATCGCCCGACTGACGACAGTGACAGGAGATCTCGACAAGGTCCGCCAGCAGCTCCAGCAAATGGACGCTGTCCGAGTTCCCGATCTCGCGAAAGACGACTTACTCACAGCGCGGCTCCTGGAGATCTCCCGGACATCCCTGGAGTTCGCCGACCAGATGCGGCGACTGATGCCCGACGTTCGCATCCAACCCGTACAGGCGCTGGATACACCTCTGGTGAGACCACGGGCCGTGATCGGGCGATTGGGCTTCCTCGAAGACCAGTCCAACTCAGAGCACGGAGAGAAACCAACGAGGACGGTCGACCTGTTTTCGCCTCCGCGGCATATCGCACTGATCGAGTCCTGTCGTCGCTGGAAACAGGACCATCCCAGACTCAACTTCCAGCAGATTGGCGAACGTCTTGGGGTCAGCAGGATGACCGTCAAGCGGGCGTTTGATTACACGCGTCGAATGAACGCTGCTCATCTCAGCGATCCGTATCGAGTATTGATGGAGAAGCCGCCGCAGGCCTCGCGCTGGAAGCGACAAAGGCCTCCTGTGCCAGCGACGACGGGAAAGAGCCTCAGCTCGCCCGATCCGCCGACGAGTCCCGTCCGGCCACCGTGGAGCTAAATTCGACCGATCACTGCGTCATAAAAGGTGCACCACTCGATTCGCTCTGAGACGAATCCGCAACTTACCTCATGTCACATGGATTTCCCGAACAGACAGGAGAGTTCGTGTCCCACACCGTGATGATTCAGACCCAGATCCGTGATGCGGTCGCCGTCGCGGCGGCCTGTCGGCGTCTGCAATGGCCGTCCCCCAGGGAAGGCGTGCATCGCCTCTTCAGCGGAGAGGAGACCGGGCTCGGCGTCTATCTTCCCGACTGGCGCTACCCGGTGGTCTGCGACCTTGCTCAAGGCGCATTGAAGTACGACCACTTTGGCGGCCGCTGGGGCAACCCCGGGCATCTGGACAGGTTGCAGCAAATGTATGCGGTGGAGAAAGCGTCCCTGGAAGCTCGCAAACGGGGGCAGTCGGTCACCGAGCAGCCGCTCCCGGATGGCTCGATCCGGCTCTCGATCCAGGTGGCCGATTGACGGCGCTCGATCCGGTTCCGTCATCTTCTCATTCGATCGCACGAAAGAGGTGTCCTGCATGAAGACCATTGAGGTCGTCGTTTCGCCGAAGGGGGAGACGCGGCTGGAAACTCGGGGATTCAACGGAGCGGAGTGCCGTGAGGCCAGCAGCTTCCTGGAGAAGGCGTTGGGCGCTCGCACCGCCGAGCGGCTCACAGACGAGTTCTATCAGACCGCTGTCCTCCCCCAGACCATTGAAGAACGGCCGTGACCACTCCCCGCCGCCGCCTGTTGCGACCCGCTCCGCGGGTTGGTGACTCCGACATCCGACGGGAACGACAGCGCCCGCGACAAGCCGCCCGGCTCGATCGGGAGCGGGCGGGCTTCGAACGCTGGATGACGCGACTCCGGCGTGCATGTCGCGAGATCGCCAAACGCCAAAAACAAATGGCACGGGTCGAACGCATTCTCTCCCGTCCATTGCACGGCGGAGCCGACGCATCCCGTCCTTGCCGCCCTCTGCGGCGAGTCCCTCTCGATATCTTTCCATCTTCTTCCACCAGGAGTTCTCCATGACGCTCTCCGAGCGCGTCTCCGAGTCGGTGCGCGCCTGCTTCACCGGCCTGTGGATCCAGTCCCACGAACACCAGGACGCCATTGCCGAGATGGCCGCAGTCTGCCAGCAGGAATCGTGGCGGCTCGCCACGTGGAATATCGCGTCGGGCCTCACAGTCGTCGGACGGCAATCCACTTCGGTTGAAGAGGCCGGCCAGGATCCGCTGGCGGTCCTCCGGGCACTCCCCGCGCTGGCGGGCCAGGATGGAACAACGATTCTCGTCCTGGAGAACTTTCACCGCTTTCTCGCCAGCCCCGAGGTCATCCAGACGCTCGTCCGGCAGATCCTGGCCGGGAAGCAGTCCCGTGGCTTCGTGGTGATCCTCGCCCCCATTGTGGCGATTCCGATCGAGCTCGAACGGCTGTTTGTCGTCATCGAACACGAGCTCCCCGGCCGGGATCAGTTGGCTGAAATCGCTCGGGGAATCGCGACGGAGGAGGGTGAACTCCCCACGGGCCCAGACCTCGACCATTTGCTGAACGCGGCGGCGGGGCTGACACGTTACGAAGCCGAAGGGGCCTTCGCGCTGGCCATCGCGCGCCAGGGACGGCTGGAGACCGAAGCCCTCTGGCAGCTTAAAGCTCAGGCGCTTCTCAAAGGGGGACTGTTGTCGCTTCACCGGGGCCGTGAGTCATTCGCCGGGCTGGGGGGACTCGACGCCTTGAAAGCGTTCTGCCTGCGAGCTCTGCGACGGCCCGCCATCAGCACTCCCGTGCGAGCCCGTGGGATTCTGCTGCTCGGCGTGCCGGGGACAGGCAAGTCGGCGCTGGCCAAGTCGCTCGGACACGAGACGCAACGTCCGACGCTGATCCTCGACGTCGGAGCGCTGATGGGTTCACTTGTGGGTCAGACCGAAGAGCGGACGCGGCAAGCCCTCCGGACCGTCGACGCGATGGCCCCCGCCATCTTGCTGATTGACGAGGTGGAGAAGGCGCTCGGTGGATCGGGCGGAGCCAACGATTCGGGCGTCTCGACCCGGATGCTGGGCACGTTGCTCACGTGGCTCAACGACCATGAGTCGGATGTGTTCGTGGTCTGTACGGCGAATGACGTCTCCAGGCTGCCGCCGGAATTCAGCCGGGCCCAGCGGTTCGACGGGATCTTCTTCCTCGACCTCCCCGGCCGCGAGCAGAAGGATGCCATCTGGCGAATGGCGATGGCGAGCTATGGACTGGATGCCGAGCAGCGGCAACCCGACGACTCCCAGTGGACCGGCGCGGAAATCCAGGCCTGCTGCCGACTGGCGGCGCTGCTGGACATGCCGCTGGTCCAGGCGGCTCAGAATGTCGTGCCGATCGCGGCCACCGCGGCCGAATCGGTCGAGCGACTGCGGACCTGGGCCAGTGGCCGCTGCCTGAGCGCCGATCATCCGGGGCTCTTTCGTCACGAGCCGGCGTCGGCCACGCGACGTTCGGTCAGCCGCAAGCCATCGAACAATTGAGCGGACAGTCGTTCCTTATTTCCGGCCGGCAGAGGGTCTCCCGTGAGATCCCCTGCCGGCCTTTTTCATGAGAGGCCGCCACGCCCGAGTCGAGCTCTCCAACAACGGCCGCGTCTCGCGGTCAACTTCCTTTCGGCACCCACGGCTTTGATCCCCTTCCCCTGGAGTTTTCCATGCCCATGACCGCTTCTCCTCTCCGTGGTTCGCCCGCTCAGCGGCTCCGAACGTCGATGGCCGCGATGCGGGTGTCGTTCACCTGGTTTGGCGTCCGCAAGGC
>JADZEF010000439.1 GCA_020850695.1 Planctomycetaceae bacterium
ACCACGGAGTCGAGAATGCGGCTTCGCCGCACTCTCAATGATGAAAATGGGGTTGAGGCGGTTATGGTGGGGCGTGGCTGGTTCGCCGGGACACAGGTCGACAGTGACTGGCGCTTCGTGCCCGACACGGAGTCTGACCCGGATGTAGTTTCGGACCCTCAATTGTCGCCTCCCGCCCTCGGGGAGAGCACGTGGAACAGATTGTTCCCATTCCGGCATCCTCCGGCAAACCGCTTGCGAGGTGTCTCATGGATACGCTGCTGATGGTCTCGGCAGGCCTCGACGTTCACAAGAAGAACGTCTTTGCCTGCGTCCGCCGGACCGATCCCGCGTCCGGCAAGGTGTCCGAGGAAGTCCGCGAGTTCGGCACGATGACCGACCAGTTGCTGGAGATGAGCGACTGGCTCGCGGCAGCCGGCGTCAAGGACGTCGCCATGGAATCGACCGGCGTCTTCTGGAAGCCGGTCTGGAACATTCTCGAAGGCCGGTTCCGGTTGCTGCTGGCCAACCCGCACGAGCTCAAGAAGGTCCCCGGACGCAAGAGCGACATGAAGGACTGCCAGTGGATCGCGCATCTGCTCGCGTGCGGTCTTTTGACCGCGAGCTTCGTACCCGATCGTCCGCTGAGGGAGCTGCGGGACCTCACGCGGTTCCGCGCCACGCTGGTGGCCGAGCGGACGCGGATCGTCAACCGGATCCACAAGGTGCTCGAGGATACGAACATCAAGCTGACGTCCGTGGCCTCGGATGTTCTGGGCAAATCGAGCCTGGCGATGCTCGAGGCGCTTCTGGAAGGGGAGACCGACACGGCCCGGATGGCCGACCTGGCCCAGAAGCGGATGCGGGCAAAGATCCCGCAACTGCAGAGGGCCTTGCAGGGACGGATGACCGGACATCATCGTTTCCTGCTCGGACAACTCCTCGACCATATCCAGCACCTGGAAGGACAGATCGCCACGCTCAACGCCCGGATCGAAGCGGCCCTGGCCCCTTTTCTGACGGAGGCTGACCGGACGCGTCTCGACGCGATTCCGGGAGTCAGCCTCCGGACGATTCAGAACGTCGTCGCGGAGATCGGCTTCGACATGTCCCGCTTTCCGACCTCGGGCCACCTGAGCAGTTGGGCCGGCCTGTGTCCCGCGAACGAGGCCTCTGCGGGGCGCGTCAAGAGCCGGCGCGCGAAGGACGGCAACCGGTGGCTCCGCAGGACGCTCGTGGAATCGGCGAGAGCGGCGGCGCGGAGCAAGGGGAGCTACTTCGGAGCGCAATACCGTCGCATCGCCGCCCGCCGCGGACGCAACCGTGCGGCGATGGCGGTGGCGCACAGCCTGTTGGCGGTGATCTACCACTTGCTCGTGCATCGCGACCTCGAATTCCAGGACCTGGGCGAGCACTACTTCGACACGCTCCACCCGGAGCGATTGAAACATTCCCTCATTCAACGACTCAAGGCCCTGGGCTACGACGTGACCCTGACCCCGCCGGAACAAACCGCCGCGTGACAACTCAGAAACCTGATCGCACGCCTCATCCTCCTATCGAGGACACGCTGAGACTCCATCCACATACCGCGTTCAACAGAGCTATTTTCGGAACAG
>JADZEF010000088.1 GCA_020850695.1 Planctomycetaceae bacterium
GTTTCGATCGTATCCCGATGACCCGCGTTTTCCAGTCACTGTTCCTGATGCTTGCATCCGCAACCCGCCAAGAGCTTGCCCGGCACGTGAAGTACCTGAAGGCCGAGAACGTGCTGCTGCGGAGCCGTCTCCCGAAACGGATCGATCTGGAGCCGAAGGAACGGAATCGGTTAGTCAGGCTCGGACGGAAGCTCGGCTCGAAGGTGATTGGGGAACTGGTCACGATCGTCTCGCCGGCGACGTTCCTGAAGTGGATCCGGCAGGCCGCGCGGGCTGCCGCGCCAAATGCACCGGCCGTCTCACGTCGGAAGCCTGGGCGGCCGCGGACGCCGGAGGAGATTCGCAAGTTGATTCTCAAGTGGGCCCGTGAGAACGACTGGGGTTACACGCGGATCCTCGGCGCGCTCCGCCAATTGGGGATTCGGAAGATCACGCGGCAGACGGTGAAGAACATTCTGAAGGATGCGGGACTGGATCCTGGCCCGGAACGGGGAGAGGGGACGTGGGACGACTTCCTCAGGCGTCACATGGACACGCTCTGGCAGTCCGACTTCCTCTCGGTGAAAGCGCTGACCAAGGCCGGATTCGTCGATCTCTACTTGCTGGCGTTCATCCATCTGGGGACGCGGCGAGCGTGGATCTCGCCCTGTACTGCTCATCCCGATTCGGCCTGGGTCACGCAGCAGGGACGGAACTTCCTGATGCACGCGGACGATGTCGGCCTGAAGCCGGAATACGTGCAGCATGACCGGGACACGAAATTCACTGCTTCATTCGACGAGTTGTTCGAGTCAACTGGCGTCACAATCAACAAGACGGTCCCGCACTCACCGAATCTGAATGCATTCATCGAGCGGTTCATCCAGACGGCACGCCAGGAAGTGCTGAGTCGATTCGTGGTCTGCGGCGAGAAGCATCTAAACTATCTGGCGCGTGAACTGCAGACGCATTACAATTTCGAGCGCAGCCACAGCAGCCGGGACCATCTGCCGCCGGTGCGGGAGAAGGAGCCAGAGCCCGTCACGACGATCAATCTGGCCGATGTTGCGTGCGAGACGAGGCTTGGCGGCCTGTTGAAGCACGATTGGCGTCGCGCGGCTTGATGCCTCGTATGACCGCTGACCCTGTCAGACTCGAAATCCGGTCGATCGCGGTACGCGCCGTGAGTGAATCCGGCATCTCGCCAACGCAAATCCGGACGGCAACTCTTCACCACAGCACTTGACGTTGGCTCGATCGCCACTCGCGAGGCATCAGTGGAACCCGGCGGAATGCCGACTCGACCACTCAAATCCCGGCATTTTGCCTCAATCAGGTTTTTGTACAGGACGACACTCGTCGTATCGCCTTCCGATAGCAGCGGTGCCAGCGAAATCGCCACAGTACCAGCGAGCCGTCTTGCGGGATGTCTAATTCTTACTCCAACAGAATGTTCGAGATGACTTCGAACCAGACGAGGATTCATTGAAGCAACGCCGCGTGGATCTGGATGCATCGACCCGAGCTCGTGCCGAACGAATGGAACGAAAGATCCGTACCCACTACGCGATCGGTGTCGAAGTCGCCGGCTTGGAGAACCCTGACATCAATGGACTAGCGGAATCGTTCCAAGTCACGTCTCACACGCTCCGGCGCTTCCGATTGTTCGCCCGACTTTACAAGAGGGCGGACCTCGAAAAGCTTTGCAAATTGAGGCGACCCAATGGCCTGCCGCTTCAATGGGGACATGTCAATTATTTGCTGACCGGGAAGGATCGTCAGCGCCGCGATGCACTGCAGACCTTGGCTGCGAAACAGGACTGGACGGCCCCCATGTTGCACGCTGCTATTCGGGGCGATCGTCAAGCAGTCAAGTCGCACGGTCGGAAAATGGCCCGACCGACATCAGCTGTCGTCGGCATGCGACAATTGGTTGCGGAGGGAGAAACTTGGCTCCGCCGGTTAGATGTCGTGTTGGGAGTAGTCCAGCCGGAAGATGTTGCCGAACGGGACGATGAGTACAAGGAAACGATAGCGCTCAGCGTCGGGCTGATGAAGCGGATGCGAGAGAAGTTGCGGGATGCGATGAACGTTCTCTCGCGGTGATCCCGCGGTCCCACCACCCACCGACGAAGAGAATGTCTCGGTAATGGTCAATTCCGATGGCGGCCGATCAGTTCACAGCGGTCCGAAGGACATGATCTTCCCCCTGAGCAATGGAGTCCTCAGAACGATGACTCGATCTGAGGACTCCACGTTTGAAACCGAACATTATTCGGCGGGCACCGACTCGCTCCATGAGCCGGCCCCCAAGCCCTGCGAGTTGCGGGAGAGCCGCCTACGGACGCTGCATCCTGGCGAATGCCGGATTGCGGCTCTTGCCGTCCTCCCCCGGCTTCGACTGAAGGAGCACGCCCTTCAGCCCACGGAAATGGCGCGCGTCGGACTCCGTGATGCGATCCTCATAGAGCAAGTAGCAGAGCTTCTTCAGCCAACCTTCACTGCGGGCCTTGTCGCGGAGGCGGACGTAGAGTTCTGTCGCGTAGGCGCTCCGCGGTGCCTTTTTCCCTGAACCGTAGAGTTCCGTGATCTTGTTGTAGCCCGGACTACCGATCGCATACTCGTCCCGCACCGCTTTCCAGTTCTTGCGATCGTTGTAGGGCTCGACCCAGATGCGTTCGACGCGGTCGGGGCGGATTCGGCTGACGAGTTCCTCCAGTCCGTTGTCAGTGAGCATGTCCGGAAACACGGGCACAGCATTCCGTAGGTGGCGATGCCTGCGTCCTGAAGGCGTCGCAAAGCTTCCAGACGGCGGCTCGGCGGTGCCGTCATCAACTCGACCCGCTTTGCCCAATGGTCATCGAGCGTGCCGGTCGAGAGCCCAACCACAAACCGCTTGCCGTGCTGTTGGTCGACCCAGCGATCCTGCCCAATGATCGCATTCTTTGTCAGGAACCTGGTGCGGAACTGCGTGTGCTGCAGGACCAGGCTGAGAGCGTCCCTGGCGATCCCGCGACGCTCAACGATCGGCGAAAAGCCGTCCGTCTACATCGAGTAGACCAGGGTCTGCGTCGACTCCCGGTCCGAGCTGCGCCACCATTCGAGCTGGCCGCGGAGCTTCAAAAGCACATTGGACCACTGGATTGTGAGCTCGGGATTCTGTGTCGGAATCAAACGCTCGCCAACCTGTTCCTCAGCTAAGCGGGCAAATCCCTTCCGCCTCATGCAAAGGTTGTTCCCTTCGTTCGACGAGTAGTAGTGACATCCGAACTGGCAAAGGGTCATCACATCGAGCTTGAAATCCGCGAGTTCCTTCTTCGCGAACCCCGGCGACTTCTGGACCGGCTATGCAGCCATCACAGGATCTCCTCAATCACTCGGCCGCGACTGAGCGGGCCACGAGGCGACGGCAGTTGATGCGGCTGGTATTCTGACGGGAGGTCCTGGCGTTGCCCACGAATTGAGGATGTCGTGAATCGATTCGAACTCTCGCGACGCGAAGTGCTGCGGTTCGGAGCGCTCGCGCTAGGCGGGCTGTCGGTGGCCGACCTTCGGCATTGTCGCGCTGCGGGGAGTTCGAGTGGCATGGCGCGGCACTGCATCTTCGTCTTTCTCAATGGCGGGCCGGCTCAACTCGACACGTTCGACCTGAAACCCGAGGCCCCCGGCGGCATCCGAGGGCCGTACCGACCGATCGAAACGTCGGTCCCCGGAGTCCAGATCACGGAGAAACTTCCGAAACTGGCGCGGCTGGCGCATCACTTCGCCATTCTCCGGTCCGCAACGCATCCGCTGAGCGCGCACAACAGCAGTGCCGCGTATGCACTCAGCGGTCATTCTCCGGGAAGCGACGCCAACATCCGTCCCACTCCGGCCGACCACCCGACGTATGGCTCGGTCGTCGCCCGCACGCTCCCCGCGCTGCACGGCATGCCGCCTTTCGTGCTGACTCCCACGTTCCTGTTCGACATGGGGTTCCCCACGCCCAGCGCCGGCGGCGGTTGGATGGGTCCGCGGTACGATCCATTTCCCGTCGTCCGCAACAGGATGATGGCTCCCTCGCCGAGATGGGATGGGGTACTCCCGGTTCCCGAAGGAATGAAACTGCCGGAGGACCTGAGCCTGGAGCGGTTGCGCAGTCGAGCGCGACTGCTCAACCAAATTGATGACTCATTCTCCCAAGCCCAGGCTCGCGCGGAGCTGGCGACGCTCGACGCTCATCAGCGCGACGCGATGAACCTCGTCCTCTCTCACGAGACGCGGGCAGCCTTCGATGTCAGTCGCGAATCGCCCGCGATGCACGACCGTTACGGTCGGACAGAAATGGGGCAGGCGCTGCTTCTGTCGCGGAGGTTGATCGAAGCCGGAGTGCGGTTCGTGACGGCGAACGCCGTGTCCAATCCGGAGAATACGAAACTGTCCGCGTTCCAGATCTGGGATACACACTTCGACCATTTCCGCCTGTATGACCATTATCTGATGCCGGAGCTGGATCAGGCCCTCTCCGCACTTCTCAGCGACCTTGACGAGCGCGGCTTGCTCGACGAGACGTTGGTCATCGTCATGGGAGAGATGGGGCGTACCCCGCAGATCAACAGCAATCCGGGCGGCGGCCGCGATCACTGGGGGAAGGCGTATTCGGTTCTGTGGTCTGGGGGCGGAATTGTCGGCGGCCAGACCGTCGGCGCGACCGATCGCCATGCGGCCGAAGTGAAGGATCTTCCCGCCCGCCCCGACGACATCGCCGCCACGTTGTACGAGGCCCTCGGCATCCCACACGACCTGATCCTGAAGGATGCCACCGATCGTCCCCACCGCATCACGGATGGCACTCCAATTCGCCCGCTGCTGGGCTGACGGCCCATCCTCGGCAAATGCTCAAAAGCCGGATCACAGTGACGGCAAATGAGATGGGAAACTTCGTCACATCCATGCAACAGAAACGCACGATGCGCACTCTTTCGATCTTCACATGCATCCTCACTGTCCTCTCGCCGTCGCTGGCTGGCGCCGAAGAGCCCGTTCTCTCGCGCATTGCCTTCGGATCGTGCGTGCGCCAGGATCGCCCGACGCCGATCTGGGAGGCTGTGGTCGAGACGCAGCCGCAGCTGTTCGTGTTCCTCGGTGACAATATCTATGCCGACACCGAGGACATGGACGTCATGCGGGCGAAGTACCAGTTGCTGGGAAACCAGCCCGGCTACAAGAAGCTCAAGCAGACCTGCCCCATCATCGCCACCTGGGACGACCACGATTACGGTGTCAACGATGGCGGAACGGAGTATCCGAAGAAGCGCGAGTCGCAGCAGATCTTCCTCGACTTTTTCGAAGTGCCCGCAAACGATCCACGGCGAACGCACGAAGGCGTCTATTCCGCCCGCGTGTTCGGCCCGGAAGGGAAGCGCGTGCAGATCATTCTGCTCGACGCCCGCTACTTCCGCAGCCCGCTCAAGACCGGCTTTCAGCCCGGCGAGCCTGGCGATGGCTATCGCGGTAAGTACGCCCCGAACACTGACCCCGACGCGACGGTCCTCGGCGAGACGCAGTGGCGCTGGCTGGAAGAGCAGCTCAAGGCTCCGGCCGAACTGCGGATCATCGGAACCGGGGTGCAGGTCATCGCCGACGAGCACGGCTCCGAAATGTGGGGCAACTTCCCACGCGAGCGGGAACGGCTTCTCAAGCTCATCCGCAGCACCAAGGCAGAGGGAGTCGTGATCCTCAGTGGCGATCGTCATTTGTCGGAAATGGCGCGGCTTTCGGCCGATCACCCGCTGGGCGTCGGATATCCGCTGCTTGAGGCAACCAGCAGCAGCCTCAACACGCCGAGCGGGAACTTCACGAAGGCGGGAACGCGATTCGCGAGCGAGATCAACAACTACCGCGTGGGACTGACGTACTTTGAGACCAACTTTGGTACGGTTCAGATCGACTGGGACCAGCCCGACCCGATCGTCCGCTTGCAGGTGCGGGACGAAAAGGGGAGCGTGGTGCTCCAGCAGCGAACACCCCTCAGCCGGCTGAGGTTTCCGTTGAAATAGTGACACTCGTCTTTCGCATTGGCTTGCCGAAATCGGGGCCGTCCTCGACTTCCTCGGCACGCAGTCCGTGCCGTGCACGGGCCAGGGGAGCGCTACGAACCCGAAGACCGGCGGACTCCTCGGCATCCATCGAGCCATGTGGCTCGTCGTGTTCGCCGAGCCGCACTGACCGACGGTCGGCGTTGCGAGGTGAGTGCGGCGCTGTTGTTGCGTGTCGGGTGACCTTTCGATCGGCAGGCACAGGGAAGCCAGCGACCTGGTCGTTTCAAGAATGTGTGAGACTTCTCTGCATTCTGAACCGCAGTTGCATCTCGTCTCGGCAATGGTGGATACTGCGGGTTCCGCGTCCCTTGTCATGTTGAATCCCGTTCCGAAGTCGACTCCTCTCGCCAATCGGCGCTTCGCAGGTTTCCGATGCCGCGAAATTTCCTGTTGATTCTTGGTGTGGTGGCCTGCGGGCCGGCGATCGCACACTCCGCCGAAAAGGATGCGGCACCCGCGGATCGCGAGGGAATCGAATACTTCGAGACGCACATCCGGCCGCTGCTGGTGAAGCGGTGTTACGAGTGCCACTCCGCCGAGGCGAAGGAATTGAAAGGGGGTCTGGCTCTCGACACCCGCAGTGGCTGGGCTGCCGGCGGCGACAGCGGGCCGGCCATCGTGCCGGGCAAACCGGATGAAAGTCACCTGATTGCTGCCGTCCGCTACCAGTCGTTCGAGATGCCCCCCAAGGGTCGCCTGCCGGAGGCCGAGATCGCTCTGCTAGTGAAGTGGGTTGAAAGGGGCGCCCCCGATCCGCGGGACGGGACGACTCCGGCGAAGGCGGAAGCCGCAACGGCGATCGACTTCGACAAGGCCCGTCAGTTCTGGGCGTTTCAACTTCCCGAGGCGCGGCGTGCGCCCGCCGTCCAGAATGCCGATTGGCCGGCCGACGATCTCGACCGGCACATCCTCGCCCGTCTCGAAGACCGCGGACTTCAGCCGTCTCCCGACGCGGATCGGGCGACGTGGCTGCGTCGCGTCACGCAGGACTTGACGGGCCTTCCCCCGCGGCCTGTGGATCTGGAAGACTTTCTGGCCGACAGCCGCGCCGATGCCACCGCACGCGTCGTCGACCGTCTGCTGGCCTCGCCCGAATTCGGCGTGCACTGGGGCCGGCACTGGCTCGACGTCGCCCGCTACGCGGACTCGAACGGCAGCGATTTCAACGCCACATTCTTCAATGCCTGGCGTTATCGCAACTACGTCATCGACGCGTTCAACGACGACAAGCCCTACGTTGATTTCGTACGCGAGCAGATTGCGGGCGACCTGCTGCCGGCGGCGACGGACGAGCAGCGCGAGAGGCAACTCGTGGCCACGTCGTTCCTGATGGTCGGGGCGAAAATGCTCAGCGAGCGTGACAAAAGCAAGCTGACGATGGACGTCGTTGATGAGCAGATCGACACGGTCGGGAAAGCGTTCCTCGGCATGACCCTTGGCTGCGCCCGCTGCCACGATCACAAGTTCGATCCGATTCCGACCGAAGACTACTACGCCCTGGCCGGGATCTTCCGCAGCACCGTCACCCTGGAAGGAGAAAGCCAGCAATATGTCTCGACGTGGGTGGAAACTCCGCTGGCCATCCCGCCGGAGCTGGCCGAAAAACTGAGCCAGCACAAAGTGGTGCGGGACGAACTGGCGGGCAAAGTGGCCGCGTCGAAGAAAGCCTTGAAGGCGGCTCAGGACGAACTCGCGCGGCTCAATATGGCCAGCACAGGAGTCGTCGTCGATGACGCGGCGGCCACCTTCGTTGGCCAGTGGAAAGCCTCAAAGTCCAGCAGCCAGTATGTCGGCGCAGGGTATCGGCACGACGAGAAGTCCGGCAAAGGAGAGAAGTCGGTTTGCTGGACACCCGACATCCCGGAAGCCGGTGAATACGAAGTTCAAATCGCGTTCGCCGCCGGCAACGGACGCGATACGGCGGTTCCGGTGGTTGTGCGGCATGCGGACGGTGAGAGTGATTTCAAGATCGACCAGACACGGACCCCGGCGATTGACAAGCTGTTCCATCCGCTCGGCAAATTCCGCTTTGAGAAGGGGAAGGCGGGATCGGTCACGCTGTCGAACGCGGGCACGACGGAGTATGTCATTGCTGATGCCGTTCGGTTCGTCGCCGTCGCTGGCAATTCGGGCCAGGCGCCCGAGGCAACGGCTTCTGAAGTGGCCGAGCGGGAGCGACTGAACAAGCTCGTCGCGGAGCATGGGGCAGACGTCAAGAAGCTCGAGGCGGAAATGAAGACGCTGGACCAGCGCGGTCCAAAGCCGCCGACCGCCATGGCGGCCCGCGAGGCCCGCGAGATCGGTGACTGTGCGATCTGCATCCGGGGCGAAGTCAGCCGCCCCGGAAAGAAGGTTGACCGTGGATTTCTGCGGGTCATGAGTGACCGGGGCTCGCTGATCGAGCGCAAGACCGAGAGCGGACGCCGCGAGCTGGCCGACTGGATCGCCCGCCCCGACCATCCGTTGACCGCGCGGGTGATGGTCAATCGCATCTGGCAGAACATGCTGGGCGAGGGGCTGGTCCGGTCGGTCGACAACTTCGGCCATCTGGGCGAGACGCCGTCCCATCCCGAATTGCTTGAGACGCTGGCCGTGCAGTTCGTCGAAAGCGGGTGGTCGGTCAAATCGCTCGTGCGGCGGATTGCGCTCAGCCGCACGTACGGCCAAAGCTCCCAGTTCAACCCGCGGGCGTTCGAGATCGACGCCGACAACCGCCTGCTGTGGCGCGCCCACCGCAAGCGCGTGCCGGCCGAGTCGCTCCGCGATGCCATCCTGCTCGTCAGCGGCCAGCTTGATTCCCGCCCCGCCGGTTCGCCAGTGGAAGGGCTGGGGCTACTTGCCATCGATAACTCGAAGCAGGACGCCAGCGGCCGCAAGGCCGATTCGGCCCTTCGCAGCGTCTACCTGCCAATCATCCGCAACGAACTGCCGTCGTTCCTGACGGTCTTCGATTTTGCCGATCCCGATGTCGTGACGGGCCGGCGGCCGGTCACGAACGTCCCGGCCCAGTCGCTGTTTCTGTTGAACAGTCCATTCGTCAAGCAGCAGGCGCGGACGACGGCGGTCCGACTTCTTGCTGAAACGGAGGACGACTCCGCCGTCGTTGATCGCGCGTACCCCGCAATCCTCGCCCGAGCGCCGTCGGACAAGGAACGCGAGCGGATTCTGGCATACCTTGCCGAGGTCATCGACGGACAGTCGTCCCGCCGCACGGACGCCTGGACCCAGGTGATTCAGTCGCTGTTTGCTTCCACCGAGTTCCGCCTGCTGGACTGACGCCATGAGCGAATGTGCCTTTCGAGGTTCGCGTCGCAGCCTCCTGCAGGCCTCCGGGTGCGGGTTTGGATACCTCGCGTTCGCCGGTCTCAGCGCGGAGGAGTCGCGGGGTGCGGAGTCGTCGCTGACGAGCCTTCCGCCCCACCATCTGCCGCGGGCCAAACGGGTGATTTTTCTGTTCATGCACGGCGGGCCGAGCCACGTCGACCTGTTCGACTACAAGCCGCGTCTTCAGGCCGACCACGGGAAACCGCTGCCGTTCAAGGCGCCCCCCAACATCAGTGCGGTGCCGAAGCTGATGAAATCTCCCTGGGAGTTTTCGCAGCATGGCCAGAGCGGACTGTGGATTTCCGAACTGCTACCAGAAGTGGCGAAGCACGTGGACGACCTCTGCGTGATTCGCTCGATGCATAGCCGCGGGCAGTCGCACGGGCAGGCGGTCTGCATGCTGCACACGGGGAGCGACAACTTCGTGCGGCCCAGTGTGGGGGCGTGGATTTCCTATGGATTGGGAACAGAGAATCAGCGGCTGCCGGCCTTCGTTTCGATCAGTCCGCCGAGCGGGCATGGGGGGCCGCGGAACTACGGATCGGCCTTCCTGCCCGCCAGCCATCAGGCGACGACGATCGGAAGCTCGGGAAAGCTGGGGACCGTCCGCATTGACAACCTCGACGGCGAGGGGCCGCTCGAATCCCGTCGGCGACAGCTCGATCTGCTTCAGTCCTTCAACCGCGAACATCTGGCGCGGGCGCGAAAGGACGACGAAATCGAAGGGGCGATCAAATCGTTCGAACTGGCTTTCCGGATGCAGGAGACCGCCCCGGAAGTGCTCGACCTGTCGCGCGAGCCCAAGTCAGTCCTCGATCTTTACGGGGCGGGTCAGAAGGAGACCGACAACTTCGCAAAGCAGTGCATTCTCGCCCGCCGCATGGCCGAGGCCGGAGTGCGATATGTCCAGGTTTCCACGGGCAATGTCTGGGACCAGCATGGAAACCTGAAGGACGGACACGAAAAGAACTGCCGCGCCGTCGACCGTCCCATTGCCGCCCTGCTGACCGACCTGAAGGCTCGGGGCATGCTGGATGACACGCTGGTGGTCTGGGGGGGCGAGTTCGGCCGCACGCCCATCGTCCAGGGGTCGGACGGCCGCGACCACAATCCGCAAGGCTTTTCCATGTGGATGGCGGGGGGCGGGTCAAAGGGGGGGCTGGCCTACGGCCAAACCGACGAGTTCGGGTACTTCGCCGTTGAGAACCGCGTCCACATGCACGACCTGCATGCGACAATCCTGCATCTCATGGGCTTGAAACACGACCGGCTCACCTATCGCCACGCGGGACGGGACTTCCGCCTGACCGACGTCGCCGGCCATGTGGTGCACGATCTCATCGCCTGAGCGTCTCCAACCCGTCGAGACGGCACTCCACCACAGCAAGCCGTCGGACAATTCCGCATAAGGATGGGCGTTCGATTGTCACAGGATCTCTTCGATGACCCGGCCGCGGCTGAGCGGATGGGGCCGTCCTTCGGTATCGTGAAGCTCAGTGTTGGGGGAGTGTCCCAGGCAGTGGAAGACCGTTGCGTGAAGATCGCGCGGCTCGACTCGCCCCGCCAGCGGGAAGGCCGCATGACGGTCTGACTTGCCATGCACGACTCCCCCGCGGTCTCAAGTCGCCTCGCTTTCCTGCGAAAGATCGAACGCACCGCGCGCCTGGGATCCTCGGAGAAGCTCGAGGGCCTGCTGCAACTGCCGGTTGAAGCCAGCCACCGCAGGCGAACTTGCGACATTGTCCAGATGCCGTTCGACCTGATTCAGCAGCGAGAGGCGCTTCTCAAATCGCAGCGGCGGAATTTCCGCGGGCGGCGTCAGATCAGGGACATGAAAACTGGACTGGGACGGATCGCACGTCAGTAGCCCGCGGGCAGTGCCGTGTCGGACGGCAACGTGACGTCAACGAAGTTCAGATTGCCCATCGGCTCCAGCACGCGCAGGTCGAAGAGGGCGCTGCCGGACGGGCTGGAGTCGATCATCGCCTGCACTGTTTCGATCCCCCACGGCGCGTACCCCTCCGACAGCGTCTCCAGCAGGAACAACGCCGACTGCCGGGACGACACGTTCCAGAAGTCTTCAACCTCAGGCGACGCCGGAGGACGCCGGGCGTCGGCCAACTCCGGATTCCAGGGGTCGGCGTTGACGGGCGACCCGAACAACGGCCGCCGATCGGCGAACCGGATCGCTTCGAGCGACGCCCGCGGTATCCGGCGCAACTCGGACAATAGACCGATGCCGGCGCGGTACTCGCTCCAGCTCCAGACGACCGGGTCGTTGCCGCTCATCCGCATCCGCTGCAGCGTCGCCTCGTCGTGGAACGTGCTGGAGATCCGCCGCAACGTGAACCAAGCCGCCGCGAGAGTCCGTTTCACCGCCACAATCTGCGGGGAATCGTCCTGCGCGTAAGCGACGCCAGCGAACAAAGCGCCGTGCGGTGGAACAGACGATGTCGCGGACGCGACCGGCGATTTCGCCGGCGCGAGTTCCTCAGCCGACAGCGACTTTGAAGTCCAATGGCGTTGTTCAAACCGCACGATCGACGCCAGCAGCTCGTCCTGGGCCGGCTGGCCCGCCTGGGAATCGGTCGTGAGCGCGAACAGCCAGGGCGTCGGCTCGCCCTCGACGACGACGCGCCGCGCGGACTGGCCGTCGTCGAGCGTGACCGCTTCGCTCGGCAGGGCAATCCACAGCCCTAGCGTTCCCCGCACCAGCACGGCGGCGTCCGCCTTTTCGCACGGCAATTCGACCGTGGTCTGGCCGCGTATCGTCAAATTGTCCGCATGGTCGGAGCGCCGCACTGGGCCGTCGAGCGTCAGACCTTTCAGTTCCGGGGGAACGGGAATCGTCCGCCAGAACAGCTTTCCCGCATCGGCGACCTTCCGTTCGGGAACACGGACACGCGCGCCGGTGGCGTCGGTCACGGTTTCGGCAGGCAGCGTGCGCAGCTCAGGACCGGCAACGTACACCGGCCATGTCGGCTTCGACGGGGGCGCATCGGGTGGACCGGACCGGCGAACTCCCAGCACCACCGCAATCGCAGCCACCACCGCGACGACGGATCCTCCCACGATCCAGCGCCGCGCACCGCGCTTCACAGCGTGCGGAGAGGCGAACGGCTCGAACGACGTGATCTCAATCGCTTCGTCCGACGATGGCTTCGCATGAGGTCGGGGACGAGGAGTCGACTTCGCGTCGTGCGACCCGGAATGGGGTGCGGCGTGAGACCCACCCTCAGACGCAGCTTGCGACGAACCGTGGGACGGCACGTGCGAGGCCGCGTCGCGCGGGGCCGCTGTCGTTTCAACGACGTGGGTCAGATCCGCGCCACAACTACGACAGAAGTGGTCGGTCGGATCGGCAGCAACGCGGCATTTCGGGCCATGCCGCGGCGACGGTGGCGATGAAGAGTGTGTCATGGTGAGCGCTCCGAAGTTTCCAACCAGCGGCGACGATTCATCCGTCGCATTCGTCATTTGCCGGTTCCCGAACCTCAACGCCCGCGGCGCGGAACGCGGCAATGATCCGCTCGCCGCCGGGAAGTGCGCTCATCAATAGTCGACGCCGGCGGCCGTCGCGAAACCGGACGACGAGGCCGGCGTCGCTGCGTGACGAGAGCAGCATCGCCTGCCCCAACATCCGCGGGTTGACCAACGATGCCGCGAACGCCAATGTCCGCAGCCAGCGCGGCGGACGGAACTCCGCCGTTTCGATCGCTTCCACGTCGCGGAACACGATGTCGTCGGCACCCCACAGCGTCGTCAGCGACAGCCGCTCCGGTTCGATCACCGCCTCGAACGCGGCATACCAGGCCGAGAACGGGAAGATGCTGGCGATGATCGCCGCCAGCAGCCAGAGCGTCGCGGTCAGGAAACCCCAGCCGCTGTCGGCGAAGTCGAACAGTTCGGACGTCGTCGTGTTCGCCCCCACGATCAGGAAGGGGAGGCCGAAAAAGAACGCGCCGAGAACCGCGGCCAGGAGGTCGGGAAGGATCACCGCCGACACGCGCGAATAGCGCAGGGCGTCCGGCCTGGAGCGACGCGGCCAGGGAAGCAGCGCGTAGGCCAAAAGCCCGCCCACCAGCCACCAGACAGCAGCGTCGCAATGCGGATAGCGCACCTCGGTCGGCGCTTCGTTCCGCACATCGTGCGGACGCGTGACCGAGATCGACGCATAGAGCGGGCCGCGTTCGGTCGGCAGTTCGAGAAATGCGAACGTCTTGGCCTGGTTCGCCAGCCAGGCCCGCGCATCGGCCACACGTTGATCATCGGCCGGCAGGAACAGCGGACTGTCCCCAAGCGGAGTGCTTTGTTCCGCTCCCTTCGCCCGCTCGCCCGTCGGCGATCCGGACGACATTTCCACATGCATTTGATCGAACAACGTTCGCCAAGCGTCGCCGTCGACGCGGATCAGCCGCCCCTCGGTGTACCGCGCGATGAACTCGCGCGTGGGCGACGCCGCCTGTTTGCCCGAACCCCGCTCGTCCTCCTTCCGAGACTCGTCGGCCCACCACCGAAACCGCGCTCGCGACTCCTGCCACGCTCTCGGATGCTCCGGCCTCAACGCCACCACCGCCGACGGCGACCACAGCGCGAACGCAACGGCGCCCAGCAGTCCCACCATCAACAGGATGCGGCGGCTCAGTTCGATCACGATACGACCTCAGTCATCGTTCAGCACCAGGCGGAAGCGGCAATCGAGACAACGACGTTGCACGATCGCCGTGACGGATCAGAATGAGGGAATGGAGCCGGAATCCATCAGCGTCGTCAGCGTGTCGCGCGCGTGGCGGATGGACTGGGCCGCGCGCTGTTCCAGTTCCGCGCGGGTTCCGTGGAGCGACGCCATGCCTTCCGCGATCGCCTGTTCGGCAACGGCAGCGGCGACGCGCGGGTAGACCTCCCACTCGGCCATCGAAGGCACGATGCGCTCGGTGGAGATGCCGCGGTCCTTCGCCGCCTGGGCCAGTTCCCTGGCGGCGGCCAGCGACATGCCGTCGGTGATCGCCCGCGCCCGAACGTCGAGGGCTCCGCGGAAGATCGCCGGGAATGCCAGCGAGTTGTTGACCTGGTTGGGGAAGTCGCCGCGTCCCGTGGCGACGACTCGCGCCCCGGCCTGCCGCGCCGCATCGGGCCAGACCTCGGGAACCGGGTTCGCGCAGGCGAAGACAATCGCGTCGCGCGCCATGCGGCTGATCCACTCCGGCCGGATCACGTCCGGACCGTTGCGCGAGAACGCGAGGCAGACGTCGGCACCCTCCAGCGCCTCCGCGATGCTGCCGCGAATGCCGTCGCCGTTCGACTCCCGGCAGAGACGCCACTTGTCGGGGAAAGTTTCTGCTTGCCGCTCGATGTCGTCGCGCCCGCAATGCAGCGTTCCCCGCGTGTCGCAGGCGACGATGCGAGACGGCGTCGCGCCCGCGGCGACGAGCAGGCGATATGTTGCCACATTCGCCACGCCCGCCCCCACCAGCGCCAGCCGAGCCTCGGCCAGCGATCGGCCGGTCACTTCGAGCGAGTTCCACAACCCCGCCAACACGACGGTGGCTGTGCCCTGCTGGTCGTCATGCCAGACCGGAATCGACAGGCTTTCCCGAAGGGAGTCCAGTACCCGGAAGCACTTCGGTTGGGCGATGTCCTCCAGATTGATTCCGCCGAATGACGGCTCGACCTGCTCGACGAACCGGATCAGTTCCCCCTCCGACCGCGTTCGCACGCACAGCGGCACCGCGTCGACGCCGCCCAGGCACTTGAACAGCAGCGCCTTGCCTTCCATGACGGGAAGTCCCGCCTCGGGACCAATGTCCCCCAACCCCAGCACGCGACTGCCATCCGACACGATGGCCACCAGATTGCCGCGGTTCGTCTGCTCGAACACCTGCCCAGGCTCTTCGCGAATGGAACGGCAAGCCGCGGCGACGCCCGGCGTGTACCAGATTTCAAAATCGTGACGGTCCCGCACGGGAACCTTCGAGACAACCTGCAGCTTCCCCCGATAGCGCCGATGCCATTCAACGGCCCGACGATTGATCTCCTGGTCGGTGATGGGCGACGTGGCGGGCGGCGACATCGAGGGTGCCTCGGCAGGAATCTCTGCGGTGTGGGAATGACGCGGCCAGCGCTCAGTCGGCGTCGCCGACGTCCGTTTCGAGTGCCGTCTGGACGAGAGTGTTCTCCGCACGCTCATGCGGACGGAGCGAGTGGAGGAACCGCCCGCAGGCCACGCACGGTCGGTCCCAGTCGGCGAACCGCACCCGCGTCGCGGTCAGATCGTCCACGAGCGCACCAAGCTGCGCCCGCAACGCTGCGTTTTGTCCCCGCAGCGCCTCGACCCGCGAGGCCAGTTCCGGGGCCGCCTGCACCTCCGCGGCGGGATACCCGCCCTCCTCTTCGGTCGCGAATTGCCCTTCGCCGCCTTGCCTTCATGGCATTCCGTGGGAGCACCTTTCCGGTGAAGTCGACCGACGACTTCCCGACCGAATCCAGCTTCAGGTCGTACTGCTTCCGAGCAACGAAGAACCGCCCCAACGCCCGGGTTCCAAATTCGCTGTCCACGAAGCTGATGTCAACTGAGAACTTGCCGTAACCGGGGTTGCCTCCGGTGAGCACGAAACGCTCGCGCGTCAGGCGCATCGTGAGCGGCTCGCCCGCTTTCAACGACTTCGGAGGACCCCGCCAAGTCCATTCCGTCTCCTGATACCAGCGAATTCGCTCACCATCGAGAGGGACATAATGCGGGTGCGGCCCCGCCTCCCCCGTCATCCGCACAAGATAAAGCTCCAGCATCTTGTCCTCGGGTGTCGTCTGCTGGCTGACGTCAACAATCGCCCAATAGCTATCCGGAACCGCCGCCGCCTGCGTCGTGGCGAAGAGACGATTCCCCGCCATCGCAATCGCAAGACTTGCGACCGTGCGAGCCATAATCCGATTCATCGAGTGCCTCTTCGCCGGGTAATTTCGATCGCCTTACCGACTCGGGCTTTCAGAAATTCCGCGCACTGCTCCGAACCACTTTGCAGCAAATCGAATGCCCATGTCGCGTTCCGGATATGCGAACTGCCGCACAACAGGAATCCGACGACCGTTGAGGGCAGGAGAGATGCAAGTTCGCTCCAACCCGCCCGGAGAGCGTGGCGGATTGACTCGGAATGAGCCGGGACGCACGCCCCGCGCGGCCCTTGCCCGTGTGGTCAAAATACTCGTCCGAGGCTTAGGTCGTGTTGAGGAAATCGCGGGATTGAGTAGATTTCGGCTCGCTCAAAGCTCAAGGAGGAGCCCATGGCCGGACGTCATGAATTGAATGATGATCAGTGGTTGCGGATCGCACCGCTCTTGCCGGGTCGCGAGGGGGACCCGGGGCGGACGGCGGAAGACAATCGCCGGTTCGTGAACGCGGGCCGATGGATCGCCAAGACCGGCGCGCCGTGCTGTTTGCCACGAAATTCTGCTCTTTTCGACGCGAGTTCTCGCCATTTCCGGCGGCCTCAGATCCTGGATTCCAGCGTGTGCCGTTTGGATTGGCTCCGTGAGCCGTGGTCGAAATGATGGAGCCATGAGCTCCACGACTTGCATTCAGCGCACCTACGACCATCGCCTGCGTGAGCTCATCCGCTCGACAGGGGACGTCAAACACGCGACTGCACGAGGAGTTCCTCGCTCCACCGCTCGCGGTTGGCGGACCTCGCCGCGAGCCGAGGTGGTCACCGTCGACGTGGCCGACCGGGACACCGTCAAGCTGCAACAGGAATTGCTCACGCTTCGGAGGCGCCTCGAACGGCTGATCGCGTTGCTTCGGCTCGTGATCCTGCTGTGGAAGTTCTCTGGGTTTTCGCTCGCCAGCCTCCGGATACCTGATCGAGCCAGGAAGCTTACGCTGCTGCGAGCCATTGATCGGTCACATGTCGTCCTTCCGTTACGGGCCGTACTGCGCGTCCTCCGGTTGTCCCACTCCCGATATCATGCGTGGAAGCGGGAAGAGGCGTGCGGTCTCGACGACGTCCCCTCCTGCCCACGATCCTGTCCGCAGCAACTGACCGCGGCCGAGTGCAAGACGATCCTGGAGAGGGTTACTTCCGATGAGTACCGCCACGTGCCGACGGGAACGCAGGCACGGTTGGCACATCGACTCGGCAAGGTCTTCGCTTACCCCACGACCTGGTACCGGCTCGTGCGCCGCTTCCATTGGCGACGGCCCCGCAAGCGCGTTCATCCCTTCCGGCCCAAGGTCGGCATTCGTGCCTCCCGTCCCAACGAGATCTGGCATTTCGACACGACGCTGATCCGGCTGCCCGATGGAAGCCGCGCTTATCTTCATGCCGTCATCGACAACTTCTCACGCCGCATCCTGGCGTGGAAGGTGTTGGCCACATTCGATCCGAGTGCCACAGCAGAGCTCCTGCTCAACAAAGCGTAGAATGTCGCTGCGGATTGCTGGGCGGTGGGCGCCGAAAGCTCGCGACGAGGATGGTGGTCGTTCGAGACTCCGCTTCACGCGAGAGCGTAAACCACAGCTCCAGCGGGAATTCCGGTTAGGCGGAGTATTTTGACCCCACGAGCGTTCGAGTCTACTCGGTGAGCGACCGCTTCGGCTTTCGGGCTGACTTGCGCTTCTTCGCGGACTGCTGGACATCGCGTGGCTCGCGGGAAGGCTTCTTCGCGGCGCGGCGACTGGTGTCGGCCGACGCGCGAGAGACACGTTTTCGCGGTGCTGCGGCTTTGGCCTCTGCCGGGGAGGCGGACGTCTCCGTCGCGCGGGTCCGTCGCTTGCGCGTCGGTTTCCCGCTTCGATTCACGCCGGACGCGGCCGGCTCGGCGGTCGTGTCGGTGGCGGCGAGGTCGATTCCGAACATCGCGCCGAGGTCCGCTCCGGCGAGCGTCGAGCTCTGGTCGCCTTCGAGCGCCGCGTCAAGGTTCGCGCCGTCGACGGCCTCGCGGATGAGCTCCTGGTGGTCGACCTTGCGGAGCAGGAACAGCAGCTGAGGGTCGATATCGAGCCGCGCCCCGATGCCGTACAGCACGGCGGCGACGTGCTTGCACATCGTGGCATAATCGGGGCAACTGCAGCGGACATTGATCTCGCGGGGTTGCGGGAACAGCCCTTCTCGCTGCCGCGTGAGGCGCTCCATCACGCCTTTCGAGAACCGCCCCTGCAGGAGGTCCATGAGCGAATCGACCGACCGCGAGCAGTCGCTGAGAATCGTCTTCCAGTCCTTGATCGCGACGGGCGCAATATCGACCGTCACGTTGTAGATGTCCGATCCGCTCACCAGGGCCTTGATCTGTCCGGCGGCGATCTTGAGGTCGATGACGGATCCGTTGCGGACGTAGGTGCGGCCGCGCGGAAGGCGGTTGGCGTAGTCGCTGTAGCTCTCGAGGTTGTCGCACCACGCCTTGCCCCAGAACGTCGCGGCGATTTTGCGTCCTGAGATCTCGATCGGCTCGAGAGGCGTCCCCTTCTTTGCCATCTTCTCCGCGCGTTTCTTCGCGTCCGCACGCCGCTTCGCCACCGACACGTACGGTTTCCACTCCCTCCACATCGGAACGCTCCTCGGGTGATTCCGTTCATCGGCGCGGCTGTCGATGCTTTTCGGACAGGCCGCGATCGATCCTACGATATCGTTCCTCCCGGCGGGTTGGAAATGGCATGGCCGGCCATTCGAGTCTCGGCCCCCTCACCGAGCTACTCGTCGGCCGTCGCGCGGTTGAGGTCGATCGACACGAACCGCAGCAGCTCGTCGTCGCTCAACTCCGTCAGCTTTGTTTCGGCGCCTTCATCAAGCACCCGGTTCGCCAGCTCCTGCTTGCCGCGGATCATCTCGTCGATCCGCTCCTCGACCGTCCCCCGGCACACGAACTTGTGGACCAGCACGTTCCGCTTCTGGCCGATGCGGAAGGCGCGGTCGGTCGCCTGATTCTCGACGGCCGGATTCCACCAGCGGTCGAAGTGGATCACGTGGGACGCCGCCGTGAGGTTCAGGCCGCTCCCCCCCGCCTTGACCGAGACCACGAGGAACGGCGGGCCGCGGTCGTCCTGAAACTCCCGCACGAGCTGCGTCCGCTTTGCGATCGGCGTCTTGCCGTGCAGAACCAGCCCGTTCCGCCCGAAGACCCCTTCGAGAAACGCCGCCAGCGGCTCGCATACCGACTGGAACTGAGTGAACACGAGCGCCCGCTCCTGCCGTTCGACGATCGGCTCGCAGATCTGCTCCAGCCGCAGGAACTTGCCGCTCTCGTCCGGCGGGTAGGCGCTCTGGTTGAGATACTGGGCGGGATGGTTGCAGATCTGCTTGAGCTGCATCAGCACGGCCAGCACGAGACCGCGGCGGGCCATGCCGTCCGACTCCTTCAATCGACGGGCAAGGTCGTCGACAGCCCGCTCGTAGAGGGCGGCCTGCTTCTTCGAGAGCCCGCACTCCGTGCGCATGTCGGTCTTGGCGGGCAGGTCGGGGACGATGCTGGGGTCGGTCTTCAGCCGGCGGAGGATGTAGGGCCGGACCAGCCGGCGCAGCGCACCGTACGCCGTCGCGTCCTGCTGCTTGTTGAGCCGGTTCACGAACTTCTTGAACTGCGCGGCGGTCCCGAGCAGCCCGGGATTGCAGAAGTCGAACAGCGACCACAGGTCGCCCAGGTGGTTCTCGACCGGCGTGCCCGTGAGCACGATCCGGCCGGCCGCGTCGAGCTTCTTGACGGCCTTCGTCTGCGCGGACGCGGCGTTCTTGATGGCCTGCGCCTCGTCGAGCACGACCAGCCGCCAAGCGACCTTGCGAAGCCAGTCGCTCCGCCGGGCGAAGCCGTAGGTGGTGATCGCCAGGTCGAACCCGGCGAGCGACGCCCGGGGATCCTGGGCGACGCGTTCCAGCGCTTCGGCGTCGCATTCCGAGCGGTGTGCGAAGAACACGTCGAGCGTCGGCCCGAACTTCTGCAGCTCCTGCTTCCAGTTGCCGATCAGCGACGAGGGGACGATCAGCAGGCTCGGCCGCCGGCCGTGCGCTCCAGGTTCCCGCTTGAGGTGCAGCAGGAGGTCGATCATCTGAATCGTCTTGCCGAGGCCCATGTCGTCGGCGAGGCACGCCCCCAGCCCGAGCCGCGTCAAAAACCACAGCCAGCGGACTCCGTCCGCCTGGTAGGGACGCAGCGTCGCCCGCAGATCGGCCCCCGGCGTTACGGACGTCACGCCGCCCGGGGCGCGGAGCGTCTGCAGCGTGTCGCGGAGCCAGTCGCCGGCGACGATCCGCGACCAGTCGGGCGTGGCGTCCTGCTCGGGGGCGCCGTCGATCGACGCCCCGGCCAGCAGCCGCATTCCCTGGATGAAGTCGACTCCCTTCGCATGTTCGGCCTGCAGATGCTTCCAATGATCCAGCGCCTGGTGGAGGCGGTCCCGATCGACCTCGACCCACTTTCCGCGCAGCAGCACGAGCCCGTCGCGCGATGCGAGAATCTCCTTTCGCTCGGCTGCGCTCAGGGCCTCGCCGTCCAGCGCCACCTCGACCGAGAAGTCGAGCAGGCTGTCCATGCTGAGTGCGCTGGAGGGATTCTTCTGCCCGAGACGCACCTGCACCTGCGGACGCGGGGGACGGCGCGGGTTCCACCAGTCGGGGACGCGGACCACCAGCCCGGCCGCCTCCAGCTGCGGCACTTCCGAAAGGAAGCGGTACGCCTGCCCGATCGACCACGCCTGCGGCTGGAAGAGCGCACGCGAATCGAGCATCTCGCGGACGAGCGGCACCGAGTCGCCCGCCCGCCGCACCGGTTCGAGCAGCGACGTGAGCCGGGGCTGATTGTTCGCCCCGGCATACTCCTTGAGGGCCTGGCCGAGCGGGAGGTGCTGCAGCCGCGCGCCGGCCGAGACGCGGTGCGTGTAGGTCGCCAGGAACGCGAACGGACGCGCTTCGTCGCGCTTGTTCTCGGCCAGGTGAAACGTCACCCGCCCGAGCAGCCGCCAGACCGGGCTGATGCTCCGCAGGTACGCGGCCGGGCCTTCGGCAGATTCGTGCGCCTGCTCGACGACGCGCGCGTGCAGCTCGTTCCAGAGGCGCCGGAGGAGCGGGGTCGAAAGGTACTCCAGTCCCCGCATGGGGGGCGCCGCGGCCGCCATCGCCTCGAATTCGTCGTTCTCGGGGGAACGCACCTGGTCCCATTTCTCGACGGCGTCATCTCCGAGCTGGCAGACGGCGCGAAAGTACCGCTGTCCGAACTCGCGCCAGAAGACGAGGGCCGGCGGTAGCGTCGCATCGAGCGCCCGCGCGACGAGCCACAACACCCCGTCGGCCGACGACGCTTCGAACGCCGCGACCAGTTCTTCCACCAGCGCGGCGCCGAGCGACGCCTCTTCATCGGGCGAGCTGGTGATCAGAACCCGCCCCGCCGGCGTGATGCAGACTCCGGACTCGTCCTGAATGGTCATTCCACCTCGTCCGCTCGCGTTGCGACAGAACTTGTCAGACTTTCCCAGAAGAACCCCATCATAGTGCCGTGAGATTCCGGACCGAACGGTGACGCCTCGGGACGACAACCCGGGCAACGAGCGACGCTTCGAAGCCTTAGCAGGCTGCTGAAAAACAGCCAGATCTCAATTGAACCGTATCTTGATTGGGTGTTTTCTCGTGCGGCTCTTGCCCCGGGAGGCGCTGGGAGCTGCACGTCATTTCCCTTCGTCACTCCGCCTGGGTTCTTCCTGGACTTTCATGCGGGGCTCAGCTTTCTCAGTCGCAGCAGGTTGTATCCTGCCGCTCCCATTTCCATCGCTTGCTGCAGCTTCCATCGTCCCACCATCCGGCTGCGGTCCA
>JADZEF010000089.1 GCA_020850695.1 Planctomycetaceae bacterium
CAGACGGAGCAGGGTCGTGTCGACATGCCAGATCTCGTTGGGACGGAAGGCGCGAATGCCGACCTTGGGCTGGGAGAGATGAACGCGTTTCCGGGGACGCCGCCATCGGAAGCGGCGCACGAGCCCTGCTATTTGCCACGACATTCCGGAGTTTGTTGCGCGAGTTCTCGCCATTTCCGGCGGCCTGAGACCCAGAATCCAGCCCATCGACGGTCGGGATTGTTCTGTGACCGATGGTGATCATGATTGAGGCATGAGCGCCACAACTCGAACGCAGCGCACCTACGACCATCGCCTCCGCGATCTCATCCGTTCGACGGGTGACATCCGTCAGGCCACAGGACGAGGCGTCCCACGCTCCACCGCACGCGGATGGTTGACCTCGTCGCGCGCCGAGGTGGTGACTGTCGACGGAGTGGACCGGGACATCGTCACGCTGCAAATGGACTTGCTCGCACTTCGCCGCCTCGAACGGCTCATCGCGTTGCTGCGGCTCGTCATCCTGCTGTGGAAGTTCTCGGGGTTCTCGCTCACCAACCTTCGGATTCCCGATCGAGCCCGGAAGCTCAGGCTGCTGCGGGCCATTGATCGATCTCATTCCGCCCTTCCGCTGCGATCCGTGCTCCGCGTCCTCCGCTTGTCCCACTCCCGATTTCATGCGTGGAAGCAGGAAAAGGAGTGCGGTCTCGACGATGTCCCCTCCTGTCCACGAACCTCCCCGCAGCAACTGACCGCTGCCGAGTGCAAGACGATTGAGGAGATGGTCATGTCCGACGCCTTCCGCCATGTGCCTACAGGAACTCTGGCTCGACTCGCGCAGCGACTCGGCAAGGTCTTCGCCTCTCCCACGACCTGGTATCGACTCGTACGCCAGTACCGGTGGCGGCGTCCCCGGAAACGCCTTCATCCGGCCCGGCCGAAGATCGGCATTCGCGCCGCTTGTCCCAACGAGATCTGGCATGTCGACACGACACTGATTCGGTTGCTTGATGGAGATCGCGCGTACCTCCATGCCGTCATCGACAACTTCTCCCGCCGCATCCTGGCATGGAAGGTGTCTGTGACGTTCGATCCAAGCACCACCGCGGAGCTGCTTCTCAGCGCTTCCATCGGCCTGGTCGGCCAGAAGCCGACCCTGCTCGCAGACGGTGGCGTCGAGAACTTCAATGGGTCCGTCGACAAACTGGTCGAGTCCGGACTCCTGAGGCGGCTTCTGGCCCAGACCGAGATCACGCACTCCAATTCCCTCATTGAGTCGTGGTGGCGAGTCCTCAAGCACCAGTGGCTGTACTTGAACACGCTCGACACGGTCACAACGCTGGGGAAGCTGATCGCCTTCTATGTCAGCGAACACAACGCACGACTCCCGCACTCCGCGTTCCGGGGTCAGACGCCAGACGAGATGTACCACGGCACTGGCAACCACATACCGAAGGAACTCGAGTTGACACGCAAGGCCGCGCGTCAGGCCCGCATGGACGCCAATCGCAAGAGAACGTGCCCCCGATGCGATCCGCTGGTGCCGCTCTCCCCGTGAGCCAGACCAGACAATTTTGAAGAAGCGGACGCCGTTTTTCGGAGAGAAAATCTTGGTAGCAACGCAGATCTCCCGTTCCGCCCCCGCCGAAATGACACAGAAGCGACACGATTGCCGACGATCCCGGTCATCCAGTCAGGCAGGTCTCTCCCGTGCGGCCTCAAGTGGCGAGAACTCGCGCAGGAAAGTCCAGAATGTCGTGGCAAATAGCAGGGCCAGGCGCGACCGGAGCTCATCGCCCTCGTCGCGATGCTGATGGGCTGCTTCAAGCAGAGCACGCGGCGGGTGGCGCTGTTCGTCGAACAGGTGTTGAACCAGCCGTGCTCTCACGCGTGGGTGGTGAAGCTTCAGAACCAGGCGACCGCGGCGCTCAGGCCGGCCTATGACAAACTGATTGCGAAGCTGCCGGACGAGGCGGTGCTGGGCATCGACGAATCGCCGACGAAGGAAGCCCGGATGAAGAGCTGGCTATGGGCGTTCGTCGCGAAGAACTTCACCGCCTTCGCTCATCGGACGACGCGGGTCGCCACGGTGCTGCGGGATATGTTGACGGACGCCCCGAGGCGCGGTGAACTGCAATCGGGCGAAGATGTACTGGAACGTGGGTCGCCCGCAATGGTGCTGGGCTCATTTGAAGCGGGGCCCAGAAAAAGAGACACGGTAGGCGCGGATCGACCTCCCCGACCACACGGTGAAACGTCTGGGCCGCGACCTGATGCGGCCGAGTAACGATCCACCCCCGTAGGGGGTGGCTTTAGGAAGCCCCCCAAAGGGGGGCGGCATCGCATGAAGGCCCCGTTGGGGCCGTTGTACTGTTCTGTGTTCGAGTGCCAACGACCGAAGGCAAAGACGGACACTCGATTCACCTCGGCTCTTCAGCGCTTGTCGCATTCGGACTTCGGTGTCGTTCAACTTGACCATCCCCAAGCCTTCAATCGCCACCTCGCCGGATCGGCAGAGCCTTTTAGGGTCGCACGGCCAGAGGCCGTGGGTTTAGGACGGACTAAAGAGCTGTTCCGGCTGTGGGCGCGCCATCGCGACGGGACGTTAACGCGGGCGGGCTTCGAGCGGTTGATGCGCGCGGTCCGAGGCGGATTGACGGCTTGTTGCTGCGCGGGGTGTTCAGCGGGAACTCGAAGCTGACGGGGATGTGCGGGCCGCTGTACGACCACCGGACGTTGCTGTGGGCGTTCGTGGAAGTGGACGGAGTGGAGCCGACGAACAACGCGAGCGAGCGGGCGTTGCGACCGGCGGTGATCTGGCGGAAGCTGTCGTTCGGGACGCAGAGTGCGCGGGGGAGTGGGTCTGTGGAGACGATTCTGACGGTGGTGGAGACCTGCCGCCGCCAGTCCCGCAACATCTTCGGACACCTCCGCCAGACCATCGAAGCCCGCTTCGCCGACCATCCAACTCCCTCGCTACTATCCGGGGCGTGAACGGTTACGGTCAGGGGTGTTGAGGGTCAGGGGTTTGAACCTGCGGCACAGGGCGGCTGACAGGGTGGCTCTGGCTAAGGCTCGACGGATTCGGCGGACTTTCTGTTCTCGCTCGATGAGCGTTCGGAATTGTGCGGGGCGGCGTTGGGGTTCGTTGGGGCGAGGGTTCATGCAGGGCGGTCCGCGGGGTTCGATAGGGCCTTCATTGGAGGGCGCGTGGTTGCGCGGCGGCCAACGTCAACACTCGCTGGGTTTCCTTCGTCCAACCCCGCCGAGTTCCAGAAGAAGCGGTTGAACCGAGATCGGTCAAGGATTACCTTTCCAGCAGGGACTACGTTTCCCACGTCTAACGAAGAATGTGGTGGCCCACAGTACGGCCAGCCTCCCTTTGCCGCCCCGAAGGGGTTGCATGCAGCTACAGTGGCAGGTTCTCGGATGTCGTCCAACATCTCTCTCGAAGAACGTGTCGACGCCGCATGCGCCGAGTTCGAAGAGAGGTGGAAAGCGGGTAGGCGACCACGAATCGAGGACTTCCTGAGCCGATTCGAAGCGGCTCACGCTCTCGCCGCGTGCAAGGAACTCCTCGAAGTCGAGTTCTGGCATCGGCGACGTTTGGGGGAAATTCCCCAGCTCAACGACTACGTCGAACGAATCCCCATGAACCTCAGTGAATCACTCGCTGCGCTTCCTGTATTTCAGAGTGGCGTCACCCAAAGTGTCGTTTCATCCGACCTGAGGACCGTTCACTCCCCTTTGCCGGGCGACTTGTCTGACGCGCGGATGTCGATGACGCCAACTGCGCCTGCGTTACTGGGGCCCGGAAGCCGTTTGGGCGACTACGACATCGGTAGCAAGATTGGTCAAGGCGGCATGGGAGTCGTCTATCAGGCTCGGCACCGGATGATGCGGCGGACCGTCGCATTGAAGGTTCTGGCCCCGGAGGTCGCACGGGATCCGGACGCGCTCGCGCGGTTTCGACGGGAAGTCATAGCGGCTGCCAGCCTGTCGCACTCGAACATCGTCCATGCATACGACGCTCAGGAGATCGGCGGCGTTACATTTCTGGTCATGGAATACGTGCCAGGGCTCGACCTGGCGACATGGGTCAAGCAGAACGGCCCGATGTCGACCACGCACGCCGTTGAGATCATTCGAGAAGTGGCCAGCGGGCTCGACTACGCTCACCGTCAGAACGTTGTTCACCGAGACATCAAGCCCCACAACATCCTGTATGCGCCGCCCCAGAGCGGCGCACCAGAAAGAACCAGAAAGAATACAGAATCAGAGAGCGCCTCGTCGGTGACTCTTCCGGAGGGGCGGACCGAGAGCGCTCGATCCTCGGTTCACCGCACGGTGAAGATCCTCGATATGGGGCTGGCTCGACTGACACATGTCGAGGAAAACGGTGGTGAGGGCCACCTGACGATGACGGGCGCCGTCATGGGAACCGCCGATTACATGGCGCCTGAGCAGTCCCTCGACACAAGAACTGCCGATGCGCGGAGCGACATCTACTCCCTTGGTTGCACTCTCTTCTTTCTCCTCACGGGCCGCCCGCCCTATGCCTCTGCTGGAACGATCATGCAGAAGTTCCTGGCGCATCGAGAGGCACCGGTCCCGCTGTTGCGCGACAATCTGCCAGCGGCAGCAATCGCAGGCACTTCGGAAGAGCAAATCAAGAGCCTCGAGCGACTCCTGATCCGCATGATGGCCAAACGGCCGGAATACCGCTATGCCTCGGCGGCTGAAGTACTGGAATCACTTGAACAATGGTTATCTGCTTCGACGACACACCGCGCAGAACGGCCACAAAGGCCCGTGTTCGATGCGGCATTCAGCGATTTCTTGAGCAGCGCCGAATCGAAGAGTTCGACGCAAGCGTCTGAGGCAGCCACAGCGATTGCCGACTCCGGAAACCGGAGACCCTCCGGTTTCGACTGGCCCCGAAGGTTGCGGTGGGCCGTCGGGATCGTCGGCGCGGTTCTCCTCGTTGCGGGAATGCTGATTCCCCAGTTGCGAAGGCAGAAGCCGTCTCACGACGCGGCACGAGAACCACGAAGTCCTGCACGGGGCACCGACGCGCGACAAGGGTCTGTTCCTGCACTCCATTCGACCAAAGCCTGGCAAGGTTGGCCTGCAGGCGCGCCTTCTCCCGCCGTCTCACCCTTCAATGCGGAGCTGGCAGCCGAGCTTCAGAAACAATGGGCAAACTACCTGGAGGTTCCTCTCACCTTCAGAAACGAACTCGGAATGACGTTTCGCCTCATTCCGCCGGGCGAGTTCGTGATGGGGATTGCTCCTGATGAAACAGCAGAAGATCTTGCGATGGTGGGGACAACGGATCCCGCGGCAGTCGAAAGGCTGCGTAGCGCGGCGCCGGCGCATACTGTCATCCTGCCTCTTCCGCTCTACGTCGGAATGCATGAAGTGACAGTGACGCAGTTCAACCAGGTCATGGCGAAGCACGATTCCGTCGCTCCGACCTCCAACCAGGATGCGACTGAGAAATCGGATGATCAACGACCTGTGACCGGAGTGACCTGGAGTGACGCTGTTCGCTTCTGCGAAGCCTTGAGCCAGCGCGACAGACTCATTTTGTCCGACCGCTGGTCACGCCGGGGGCCAGAGAAAGTCGGCGAAGGTTATCGGCTTCCGACAGAGGCCGAGTGGGAGTTCGCTGCGCGAGCTGGATCGTCGTCACGATACGGCGTGGCAGACTTCCCGGCTCATCTCAGCCGCTTCATGTGGCTGAACTCGAATTCGGAAGGGAAACTTCAGGAAGTTGGAAAGCTCCAGCCGAACCCCTTTGGCCTATTTGACGTTTTCGGTAATGTGCAGGAATGGTGTCACGACATCTATCAGCCTGACTGGTATCAACGAATTAGCACATCGCCCGCGGTGAACCCTTACAACGACTCAGGTCTGTCGGAGCAACGCGTGTTCCGGGGGGCGAGTTTTCGGGAGGAGGCCCATCATGCTCAATACTGGAGACGGGCGGGCGCAATACCGAACCGAAGCGACAATGAGCTGGGGTTTCGAATCGCAATCCCCTGGGATGTCGTCAAGCGGACGCGGCACATGAAGCGTTGAGTTTTCGAGCGCTGACAGCGAGGGGCCACATGAATCAGCGGCACATCAAGCAAAGCCCTCCCAGGGCAGGGTTTACCCTCATTGAATTGTTGGTGACGATTGCGGTCATTGCGGTTCTCGTCGGTCTGCTGCTTCCAGCTGTTCAGCAGGCGCGGGAAGCCGCACGACGCGCCCAGTGCCGGAACAATTTGAAGCAACTCGGACTGGCTTTGCACAACTACCATGACAATTGCGGACGTCTCCCGCTGCAACAGACGTGTTGCCCCGTTGGAACTCCCTTGTCATTTCCCAAAATCAACCACAGTTGGACTGTCCGGCTGCTTCCCTATCTGGATCAAGCGTCGATGTACCAACAGATGGATTTCTCAGCGGGCGCCGGTCTCTCCGGAGTGACCTTGCTGCTCAAGCAGAAGCCATTGGCCGTGGTCCAATGCCCAACAGATCCCGCTTCAGACCGGGTTATTGGGCGGTCGGATGACGCCAGCGCACTCGCTCTCGCGATGACGAATTATGCCGTGTGCGCGGGGAGCCATCCAAACAACACCTGGTCAATCCCAGGTGTCGGAGGATCGCCATACGCTCAGTTCTCACATATTCCCCGTTCCAATGAAGTGCGAGGCATGTTTTCCCGCAGCGGTTATAGCGCGCGATTTAATGACGTCTCCGATGGTCTATCGAATACGATCATGGTCGGAGAGGTCGTTGCAGCGTGGTGTCGATGGCTTGACTGGGGCTATCAGAGCTTCGCGGATATGGCCCATCCGATCAATTATCGCAATCGCGACTTTGAACAGCGAATCCTGACCGAAGATGATCATGCGGAAGGTCTCATATTCCGGAGTCGCCATGTCGGAGGTGCTCATTTCGGTTTTGGTGACGGCAGCGTCCGGTTCCTAAGTGAAACGATGGATGCGGATCTTTACCGAAATCTAGGCGATAAATCCGATGGCAACGTCGTTCAGCTCAGTGGAATTTGAGCGAGCCGCGACGAACAGGGCCCTGCTATTTGCCACGACATTCTGGAGTTTTCCGCGCGAGTTCTCGCCACTTGAGGCCGCACTGAGGGAAACATTCCTGTTTGGATGAGCGGGTTCGGCGTGCAAGCGAGCGGCTTGTGTGTCGTTTCAACTGGAGCGGAACGAGTGGTCCGCATTGCGG
>JADZEF010000090.1 GCA_020850695.1 Planctomycetaceae bacterium
TCGATGGGAAGCGTGATCGAAACGAGCATGCTCGAACCAGACGGAGGGAATGGACGTGGGCTCAATGGCCCGTGGATGCGTTCCCTCCACCCACTCTTTCGAGAGTTCGTGGCATTTCACGCAACTGTCGCCAGCCCCCTTCAGGGCCCGTTCAGCGAAGAGGTACTTGAGATCCTGAACGACATCCCGGTCCACCCGTTCGCGGACGCGTTTTTCGATCAAACGATCCGCTTCGGTCACCGCGGCGGGCTTTCTGTTCGGGCGATCGACCCGGTCGCGCCCGATCGCGTCGACATCCTTCGAATGCTTGTCGGCGCGGACTTCGGCGTCTTCCAGACCACGCGGTTCACGGCGGTCGAAGTCGTTGTAGTACCGTGTCAGCCAGCTTTTCAATTCCTCCGGCTGGATGCGGTGCGGCAACCGGAGCGACTCGTCTTCGGTCCCCGTTCCATTGCCATAAAGCTTCATCGGATGGCAGCCGCGACAATGCAGGTCGTAATTGATGGGAAGCATGTGCGCGCCGGAAGAGCGCGAGGGAATGACGTTGTTCCTGGGAAGCCCTTCCGCTCGAAGGATCGACAGGGCGGAGAGGCCCGCCACGTCGGACTGGTGGCACGACTCGCATCGCAGCTGGAGCGGGGCGTCGTCCGTGTTTCCGTCCTCATAGAGCGAGCGGTAGACGGGAGGAAGGTCCTTCAGACGGGTGACGTTGGACGGTTCGATCCGCGGACCAGCCGCAGGCGCCGCCGCGTCTCCGCCAGGCAGATCCACCTCCATCGATGCCGGCCGAGGCACCAGCCCGGGAGACATGTGCAGGGCGTGGTTGAACTTCAGGCCGCGTTTGTGCGGGGGGCGCGAGGGGTCGAGCTTGCGAAACTCGGGATGATCGGTCGCGAAACTCGTGATTTTCGCCGCGAATTCCGTCCCTTTCGGGACGCCGCCGGCGATGGGCTCAACATGTTCCGGAAGATTCTCGTGACATCGCACGCACGTCGTGTCGGCCATCTGGACGAGCGAGTGCTCGCGTCCCTGATGCTCGCGGTGGCAGACCGCGCATTGCCGCTGCGTGTTGTCGGCCAGCGCAGCCTCCCATTTCATGTTCTGGTGATGGATGGCGTCGCCATGGCAGTGATTGCATCGAAGTTCGTTCCAGCGCTCATCCGTGGCAAGCAACGGCGACTCCCGCTGATCGCTGCTGGCGACGTGACAGGCGGAGCACTGGTTGTCCCACATCGCGTGGACACGCGAAAGTTCGCCGTGCGACCAGGGACGGGGCGTGCCGGGGGACGACAATCGCGCGTGGTCGAGCAGATAGATCGTCACTCCTCCAACCAGCAGGAGGAACAGCAGGAGATTGATCCATTTCAGCCGCGTCCGCCGCCGAAAGTATCCGCGATTGAAGCGGAACCGGTCCGATCGTCCGCGGCTGGGGGAGGCTGGCATCATTCGAAGATCCCCCCGATTTTCAGCGCGGCGGCCGCATGCCAGAACAATGCCACGAGCAGAGCGGCCGTCAGCGGGGCATGAACCATGAGCCAGCCGTGCAGGCACGCGTTCAAGACCCATTGCCGGTCGAGATCGCGGCGCTCGTTACAGTAGCGTTCCAGCGTACGGATGTTTTCCTGAGCGTGGGCCGGCGTTTCCCGCAGCATCTGGGCGAACAGCGCGCGGCTTTTCTCGCGCGACGCCAACCGGAAACGTCGCCTCGGCCGGTTGCTTTCACTCAGGAAATAGGGAGTGATTTCCTCGCGGAACAAATCCTTCAGCCGGACGCTCATCGGACTTCCGGCGGTCAACGGAATGACGGCCGGCTCGGTGCGGAGTTCGGAAGACGCGGCAGGCGGATCGGGATTGGTCAACGCGCGGACCAGCTTCTCTGCCGATTTGTGGAGTTCCCTGGCGACGAAGTCGATCTGCGTGGCAATGGATTCGCCGGGGACTTCATCGAGGATGCGGCGGGGAAGCACCTGCTGGACGATCAGGCCGAAAATGCCGCTGACCGAAACAGCCAGAAAGAGCCAAAGCGTCCAGCTGGCGAGCATCCCCGCGCTGAAGTGGAACCCGCTGTGGGCAATCGCAAGCGGGATTGCGGCCAGACCCAGATAGACGTGAAGAGCCATCCAATGGCGGGTGGCGAAGCACCAGCGGTCGACGAAGATCGGAATCTGTCCGATCGTTCTAAAGAATCTGGCAAAGAGCGATTCGCGCGCTGGCTTCCCGTCGACCGTGCGCCGCGGAGCATTGACGGCTCCCAGCCACCAGAAGAACCGCCGGACTCGCAGCAGCCTTTTCCGCAACCAGAGAAGCGACTCAAAAACGACGATGATCCCGGCCGCGATTCCAAACCACAGGGGAACTCGTGACGCACCGCTCTCCCAGTTCCAGCCGAATCGTTGAGCCAGGGACCTCCAAAGGAAAGGAAGCGCCGTGGCCAGTGCAGTGCAGAAGACTATCAGCCAGACCCGCAAGGATGTGCTGAACTTTCGTGGCCCGAAAAGCACGCGTCGGCTCCGGTCGACTCTTTCGAACAGAAGTGGGGCGATGAGGCCCGTGAGAGGAGACACGATTCCCGCCGGAGGGCCAGACACCCCTGCCCCATCCGATGCGAATGAATGCCGTTAGAAAATAGCGGCGTCCAGTACGTTGTGTCTACCAGAGACAATCGGGATGTCTTCCGTCAGCGATTCAGCAGTGAAGAATCATGGACATTGTGCGATGCCTCGATTCGGATTGCGATCACGGCAGTTCAACTCCTGTCGGAAATGCGGTCGCTGAGTTCAGAGATCGAAGCGACGCGTGTGAAATGATGCAGGAAGATGCCTGCGGCGACTGCGACGTTGAGTGAGTCGGCGCCCGGCGCCATGGGAATTGTGATGGTGCGATGGCATCGGGCGATCCACTCCGGTTCCAGGCCGTGCGCTTCGTTCCCGAGCAGAAGCGCCAGACGCGATGGTCGTGAGACACGGCTCAGGGGAATGGCATCCGGAGCCAGTGCCGTGGCCATCAATTCAAACCGACCAGCGATCTGGAGAGTCTGCAGGTCTCCAACCAGGTCATCACTCTGGAAGATCGGAATTCCAAAAGCGGTTCCCATCGACACCCGCAGCACCCGCCGGCTGAAGGGATCGCTGCAGCCGCGGCCAAGCAGGAGCAGGTCGACGCCAAAGCAGGCTGCGATCCGAATGATGGCCCCGATGTTCTCCGGATCGGTGACATTCGGACAGACGACGATTGTCCGTGGCCGCTCCGGTTCACTGTTGACGACATCTGCGAGGAAACGTTCGAGGACGGGCAGAGCGGGCCGGACCCCGCACGCGAGGTAGCCCGCGTGGAAGTTGTAACCGACGAGTTCCTGCGCCAGGTCCAAAGGGACGACGAACGAGTCGATCGACTCAGGGAGCCAGGTGACCGCCTCTGCCGCACGGTGCTCGGAAATCAGGACCGATCGCGTTTCCAGGCGACTTTCGACAAGTCGGCGGACGACGGTCTTGCCTTCCGCAATGAAAAGTCCCGACCATCGCGTCAGATTCGTCTGCGTCAGATGACGGTACGGATCGAGCCGCGGATCATCGAGGCGTTCGATGGCAAGACGCGGCATGGTGCAACCGGCACAAGGCAGAGAGATGAGCGAGAAGACGTTCGCGAGGGAAGCTTAGCAGCCTTCTCGACGGCCACAACGAATCGGCGAACGGCCATAAGAAACGTGCACAGTTCGACAAGCCTGTCATGTCCCGAGGACTTCCGGAGGATGCGAATAGCGGGCTCGAACCGAAGAAAGTTCGAACATCCGGGGACAAGGCCGCTCGTCCCAACTCCTTAGTATTTCCACCTATTCCATCAAAAATCTCTCAAAATCGGACTCCCCGAAATGAGAGGGCGATCTGTATAATCGCCCGCGGACATCGGCAGGCGTCGATGTCTGCTGGAAGTTGTCGAGCGTGATTCGCGATTGTCTGGTCCGTGCCTGGCCTCTCCGTGGTCGTTCTGGTTTGCAGCCTGTTGGTCTGAAGACAGATTCGTCTCATTGAGCGGACGCTGCCGGAAAATGCAGTCCGTGTCTGTGGTGCCTCCTGGATTCGTTTGTCGGGAAATCGCATCCGTCCCTGCTGGGAAGAGCCGAGGGTGAGAGTGCCTCACCCAGGGTGGAGACAGCAGGACGTGGGATGCACCGGCGATCGACGGCTTCCTCCCTTCGGGCCATGTTCAGTTTCGGGCCCGGTTTGTTCGTCCAGGCTTGGCATTCGGGAGGCAGCGGCCTCCCATCAGAACGAGGATGAGTATGAATCTGTACGTTGGAAACCTCCCCTTCAGCACGACTTCCGAAGACCTGCGAGAGATGTTCGCGGCTCACGGGACCGTGACGTCCGCTCAGGTCGTCATGGATCGTGAGACCGGCCGTTCGCGCGGCTTCGGCTTTGTCGAAATGTCCGACGGTGGCGACCGCGCCATCTCGGAAATGAACGGGGCGGATATCGGCGGTCGCTCGCTGACGGTCAATGAAGCCCGTCCGCGCGAGAACCGTGGCGGCGGCGGCGGTGGCGGTGGTCGTCGCGGCGGCGGGTACGGGGGCGGCGGCGGTGGGTATGGTGGTGGCGGCGGCGGATACGGTGGTGGCGGCGGCCGCTACTGACGGACGTTCCTGACCACTGGAACACCTTCCGTGAAATCCGGCACGATGCAGCGGTTCCGCAATCAAGGAGATCGCGGATTGGCGGGGTCCGGACGGACACCGGTCAATCGACTGGTCCGACCTCAGGAAACCGGTTTTCGCTTCATTCTGGCGGAACAATGAGGCGCTTCGTCATACAGGCGCATTCGACGGCGGTCAGAGCGAACCTGACAGGACGGTGACTCGAACTTGTCCTCGCTTTGAAAGCAACCAGACACGCAACGCGAAGTCGACCCCGGCTGCCCGACCAGCCGGGGTTTTCGCGTTTAATGGCTCCGCGATGAGCGGCGGATCCTGACGCAGAGGCGCAAGGACCGCAAAGGAAGGCACTCAAAGGGTAGAAAAGGCGACGAGCGAGCGGCAGGGCCACGACACTGCGGGCGCATCAGGTCGACGGCGGCCAAGCCGATCGGCGCGACGAACGATCGGTCGCACGACCGACCTCGCGTTCCTTTGCGTGAGCTTTGCGGCCTTCGCGCCTTTGCGTCAGAGCTCTTCGGTCGACTACTGCGGCGGCTGGATGCCGAAGTCCTGGATTGTCAGCAACGAGCGAAAGGGCATGTTGCGGGCGGCGAAGTTGGCCGCGCCCCCTTCCATCCGGTCGATCACGCCGACCACCGTCACCACCTGGCAGCCGAACTCGATGATCCGGTCGGCCGCCTGAAGCGAGCTCCCGCCGGTCGTCACCACGTCATCGATGATGACGACGCGAGCGCCGGACTTCACCGGCCCTTCGACGTAGCGATTGGTTCCGTGCCCCTTGGCTTCCTTCCGGATCAGGAAACCGTCCATCGCGCGGCCCCGCTCGGCGGCCGCCGTGAGGACTCCGCCGACGATCGGATCCGCTCCAATCGACATGCCGCCGATCGCCTCGAACTCCACGTCCGCCAGCAGGTCGAGCAATCCTTCCGACACCTGCCGCAATCCCTCGGAATGCAGCGTGATCTGCTTGCCATCGAGGTAATACGACGACTTCTTCCCCGACGCGAGAGTGAAGTCACCGAACTTGAGAGCCCGTTCACGGAACAGCGTGAGAAGCTTCGGACGGTCGTACATGAGACTTGGAGTTCAGAAGGCGGTGGTTGGGATTGCAGACGGATGGACGCACACATCTTTCCGCGCGCACCGGATGATGTCCACTGCTCCGAACCAGGCCGTGGCTGTCGCGTGCATTCTGACGAGCGAGATCAGTGCGTCAGGACATTTTTTGCCGACATTTGTCTTACCGCAACACAAGTCGCTGCGGACATTCTGAGAAATCCAAAGCAGAAAGTGCAGAAAGACATTCAACAGGAGCAAGCAGAGGAAGCAGAGATAAGACAAGCAGAGAAAATGACTCGTGTGATTTGACACCTGCATCTCCTCTGCTCCCTCTGCTTGCTCCTGTTGAACGTCTCTTCTCCTCTGCAACTGGCAATAATGAATCCGCAGCTCTCAGTCGCCGCCGCTCAGGCTTCCGGCCAGCAGTCCCGCCGGCGCCGCGCCCTGCACCGTCTCCATGAACATCTCGACCAGCGTCTCCCTCCCCGTCGCCGCCTGGAGTTCCGCCAGCGTCCCTTCGCGCCACAATCGACCGTGGTGCATCAACCCCACGCGATCGCACAACCGCTGCGCCTCGTCGAGGCGGTGCGTGCTGAGAATCACCGACTTCCCCTGCCGCCGCAACGTGGCGATGTACTCGAAGATCGTGTGCGTTCCGAACACGTCCAATCCGCGCGTCGGCTCATCCAGGAGCATGATCGGCGGATCGTGGATGAGAGCCCGCGCCAGCTGAATCCGTTGCTTCTGCCCCGTGCTGAGGTGAGCGCACCGTCGGTCGAGCAGTTCGCGAAATCCTAGCAGATCGGCCAGACGTTCGAGTGTCGCTTCGGCTTCGCTCTGCGGGGTCCCGTAGACATCCGCGAAGAACAGCAGTTCTTCGCGAACCGTCAACCACTGATAAAGCCCCGCACTGGTCGACACGAGACCGATGCGGCGCTTCACTTCGTCCGGGGCGTCCAGCGTCCTCAGCCCATCGACTTCGGCATACCCGCTTGTCGGCTGCAACAGGCCGAGGATCATGCGGATGGTGCTGGTCTTTCCCGCGCCATTCGGCCCCAGCAGCCCGTAAACCTCGCCCGACTTCACCTCGAACGACAGCCGATCCACGGCCACGACTTCGCGGCCGTGAGGGCCGGGGAACCGCTTCGTCAACTCGTGGACGCGAATCATGAACGATGTCCCGTTGGACGATCCGCTACGGAATCAAACCCAGTTGTCGACGGATCAACCGGCAAAGACTTTCGCGGATCTCGCGATGACGCGGAACGGGAGCCTGGCTGCCGTTCGCCGGATTCCGGTAGACATCGTGACGTCCTCCGTTCCTCAGCAGCACACAACCGGCCTGAACCAACTCGCGGATGAAGTCGATCCGCTTCATACCTCCAGTTCTACGACCTTCGTCTTCGAATCGGCGTGGGGTTCGTCTTCGGCACGCATCATTTCATAAGCGTCCTGAAGATTCGTCTCCAGTTCTTCGAGCGTTTCCCCCTGACTGAAGACGTCCGGAATCTCTTTCAGCCGCCCAACATACCAGCCGTCGTCCATCCAGTATTCCATGGTGAACTGTCTTTTCATGGCGTCTTTCCACAACGGGTGGGTCTGCTTGAGCGACTCGTGATGCTCACGCTCGTCAATCGACGATGAGTCATCATGCCTTCCCTCTCCGATCGATATTACTTGACGACAATTCGGAACGGCATCACCGTCAGGCGAGGCTCCTTCGACAGCAGCGTCATCACGTCAGCCCCTCGGAGCTGATCCGCCAACTCGGGCGACAATCCCCGCAGCACGTCCTGCACCGCAGCCTGGCGGGCGCGGGCGGCGGCATCTCCATCGATCGGTCCGATCAGCGATTCGAACGGGCTGGTCGGTTTCGGCAGCTGCAACCGCTCATACTTCTCGCCTTCGAGCCCCGCTTCCTTGGCTGCATATGCAATCGCGTCTTCGAGCGTTCCGATCTCGTCAACCAATCCCAGCTCCTTCGCCCGCCGCCCGCTGTAGATGCGGCCCCGGGCCAGCTTTTCGAGCTTCTCGTGCTCCATCTTGCGGCCCGCGGCGGCCTTCTTCGTGAACTGCTCGTAGATGTCGTTGAGCATCCTCTGCATGGCCTGCCGTTCGCTGTCGGTGAACGGCTCGGTCGTGCTCAACGCTCCGCTGTTCTTGCCACGGCTCAGGACCGTCGTGGTGATGCCGATCTTCTCATAGAGCCCCTTGAGGGCGATCTTCCCGCCGACGACGCCGATCGACCCGGTGATCGTTCCCGGTTCGGCGAAGATGCGGTCGGCGCCCATGCTGATGTAGTAGCCCCCGCTGGCCGCGACGTCTCCCATGCTGACGATCACGATCTTTCCCGACTGCCCGAGGGCCCGCCACATCAGGTCGCTGGCCAGGGCGCTGCCGCCGGGGCTGTTGACGCGCAGGACGATCGCCTTGACGTTGTTGTCCTTTTTCGCCGACTCAATTGCCTTGATGATGGTGTCGCTCCCCATCGTCTCTTCGCCCAGCAGCGAGCTGCTGCTTTTGCCCGACATGATGGGGCCCGTCGCGTGGATGACGGCAATCTTCGGGCCTTTCGTGGGACGGGCCTGCGGCTCCTCGCCCATCAGCAGGTTCATCATCTTCACCAGGCCGGCGAAGCCGCTGAAATCGGTGTCGAGCTTTTTCTTTCCGTATTTCCGGGTGATCTTCACCTCGCGGCCGGGGTTGGATTTCTTCAACCCGGCTTCGATCTCGTCCGGGTAGGCCAGCCGATCGATCAGCCCCCGCTTCTTCGCTTCACCGGCGGTGAACGGCCCGTCGTCGATGATGCTCCTCACCTTTTCCTTATCGAGCTTCCGCCCCTCGGCGATCGTCTCGACCATCAGGCCGTAGAGATCATCGAGGAGAGCGTCCATCTCCTCGCGGAACTCCTTGCTCATCTCGGTGCGGCTGTAGGGTTCCGCCGCCGACTTGTACTCGCCGACGCGCAGCATCTCGGCCTTCACGTTCACCATGTCGAGGAGGTTCTTGTAGAACGACACCTCGGCCCGCAGCCCCGTCATGACGAGCATGCCCGACTCGGGCATCACAATTTCGTCGCAGGCGGTCGCCAGCAGGTAGTGCATCGTCATCCCCGAATCGAGGTAGGCGTGCACCCTCTTCCCCTTCGCCCGCACCCGGCCGATGGCCTGGCGAAAATCGTTCATCCGCGCCCAGCCCAGCGACGGGCTGTCGATCTGCAGGATGACGGACGTAATGTTCTCGTCCGCAGCCGCCTTGTCGAGCCGCGCGATGGCCGCCGACAGCCCTTCCGAGATTTCGCCGAAGAGGCCCGGCGCGGGCGTGCTGTCCGGATAGCTTCCCTTCACTTCGATGTGCGCGACGCCGAGGGGCTTCGCTTTGACGTCCCCATCAGCCGCCTTTTTGTCGGGCGAATCGGCGAAACCGAGCGAACCCGGCAGCAACGTCAGCACGAGAAGCAAGAACGAAACCGGCCGCCTGCGGTGCAACATGGAACTCCTCCGGAGCATGGCGAGGAATCGAGCATCGATTCCTCGGATGGATGGAGTTTATTGCACCGATGGCGGCGCGGCGAGTGCCGAATTCGCGTCTCGACAGTCTCACTTCGACTTGAGATCGAAATCGAAGTTGTTTTTTCCCTCTTTGACGGTCTCTTTGAGCTCCGACTTGTCGTTGTATTTGGCGGGGATCGTTTCCAGGTTCCCCTTTTCCGGCTGGGCGTCTCGGGCGCTGATTTTCACGGTGTTCGAGCCGACCGCCGCCCCCTTGAGCTTGTCATTGAAATACAGCTCGAAGCGTCCCTGGTCGTCGGTGCGGGCCGTCGATGGACGGGCGTTGTCCGGAATGAACTGGACGAAGGCGTTTTTCACGGGTTGTCCGTCGAGCTTGACGGTTCCGGTCACCTCGCCCAGCGGCGGCGGTTTCGGTCCTGCGGGGCCGCCACAGCCAGCAGCCGAGATTCCAATGAGGATGGCGGCGACGGTCGTCGTCCAGGCGCGTCCACCGATTCGAACCGATCCGATCATGATGATGTCCCGTGATGAGGAAGCCGACTTGAGGAGCGTGTTCAAACGACTCAGGCGGCGGAACGCCAAAACGTCCGCCGCCTGACTGTGTCATGGTCCAACCGTCAGATACGGCGATGGGGATTGAGGCGACTCAGAACTCGCCGACCACTTCGCCGCCATTCATGGTGAACAGGTTCGAGAAAGTCGTGAGAGAGATATTCTCGCTCATGAACCTCACCGCACCATCCGCGAGGAGGCCGTGGCAGCCACCGTCGTGCACGCTTCCCGCACCCCAGGCATACGGAACCCACCGTCCGCCGCGCTGGGTGTAGCGCTGATTGATTCCGTAATCGTCGAAGATGACATGCGTATGTGTGTACGCATGAAAGAACGGCCCGTAGGCGTCATTCGCCTTCTTGAAAGGCGTCTCGATCAGGGCCATCGTGTTGCTTGTGCCGTCTTTGACATCCGAGATCCTAGCCGCCCCGTTGAATCCGCCGAAGATCGCCTTTCCGTCGGAAGTGTCCCGGGCGTAAGGGACCGACCAGGAGTACTCGGTCGTGTGGCTGCAAAGACCATAGCTGACGCGGTACGCGTTGGTGATGGTGTACATGTTCTGCGACGTGTAGGCGAACGGTTCGCCATTCGGCGTGTCGGACGGACAGCGGAATGCTTCGAGCTTCACGCTGATGACGTTCGGGTCGTTCATCGGCGACGAGCGGCTGAGTGAGTTCCAATCCGCGTTATCCATGGACAGGCTGAAGTTGGTCTTGTTGTAGAGCGGCGCCTGGTCAATGTACGGGAGCAGGAGTTGATATCCGGTTGTGTTGCGGACCATTCCCATGCCCACATAGCCGGTCGTTCCGGTCGCCCCGGGGTTGATGGCCGAGGGAGGGAACATCTTGGCGACGTCATGGTAATTGTGAATCGCAATTCCGAGCTGCTTGAGGTTGTTCCGGCATTGCGTGCGGCGGGCGGCCTCACGCGCCTGCTGCACGGCCGGCAGCAGAAGGGCAATCAGGATGGCGATGATGGCGATGACTACGAGCAGTTCGATGAGCGTGAACCCCGCGGATCGCCGACGGACGACGGTGCGCATACCAATGACTCCATTGACAAAGAAATGAGACAGCGCAAGCGCAAGAACACCCCGGGACGAGAAGTCATCCCAAGGAACCGAGAGACTGCGTGATGGAAAAAGATTTGGCCTGCGAAATGGTCGCAGAAGAGATTTCTGAGGCGAATCGGCCCCGCTGAAGGAATGCGCGAGCGGCAATCCTGATAGGGGATGACCGTAAATCGGCTCAGTAGATTTATCAAGCGTTATTATTGTTTCAGTTGAATTTTTTTAGTCTTTTCAGCGAACACTGTTCATTCTGCCACACCCCTGATGCTGTGCATCCGGCTTGTTGTTCGCTTCCCACGAAGAGCGAACTCGCTCCTCCAGCACGTGTCCGCATTCGGGAGGCAAGTGGGGTCACGCCGCGGGGCTTGATCGTTTTCCTCACAATCGCGAAACTCCACGCCGTTCCCGATTTGCCGACATTCCCCGAGGACGGCGAGGACTCGCCGCTCCGCCCGCACGGCCCTTCCATGAAAACCGACGAACTTCGCGAAAAGTACCTCGAATTCTTCGCATCCAAAGGGTGCGTCCGCCGTCCCAGCGACGTCCTGGTGCCGAAGGACGACGCCTCGGTTCTGTTCACGCCGGCCGGCATGAACCAGTTCAAGAATCAGTTCCTCGGCATCGGCAAGCTCGAGTTCACCAAGGCCACGACCTGCCAGAAGTGTCTCCGCACCGGCGACATCTCGAACGTCGGCGTCACCGCGTACCATCACACGTTCTTCGAGATGCTGGGGAACTTCTCCTTCGGCGACTACTTCAAGAAGGAAGCGATCCACTGGGCGTGGGAGTTTCTCACCACGAAGAAGTGGCTGGGGCTTGAGGCGGACCGCCTGACGGTCACTGTCTACCTCGATGACGACGAGGCCTTCGACATCTGGCACAAGGAAGTCGGCCTTCCCACCGATCGCATCAAGCGCGAGGACGAGAAGGAGAACTTCTGGCCGGCATCCGCTCCCAGCCAGGGGCCGGACGGGGTGTGCGGGCCGTGCAGCGAAATCTATTACCATCCGCCGGGCGGGCATAAGTCGGTGGAGATCTGGAACCTCGTCTTCACGCAGTTCAACCGCGTGGGGCCGCCCCCCAATAACCTTCGACCGCTGCCGAAGAAGAATATCGATACCGGCATGGGGCTCGAGCGCACCGCGTCGACGCTCCAGGGGAAGGTGAGCAACTTCGAGATCGACATCCTCAAGCCGCTGTGCATGGCGGCGGGAGACGCGGTCCGCAAGAAGTACGAGTTCGACGCCCCCTTCGGCCGCGCGCTCCGCCGCATCGCCGACCATGTGCGGGCGGTGACATTCGCCGTGCACGAAGGGGTGCAGCCCAGCAACGCGAAGGCGGGATACGTCATTCGCCAGCTGCTTCGCCGGGCGGTGCTGGAAGGCTACCTTCTGGGACAACATGAGCCCTTCCTGCACGGACTGGTGCCGGCCGTCGTTGACGCGATGAAGAACCCGTATCCGGAGATCGCTCAGACCGTCTCCACCGTTCAGACGGTCATCAAGGAAGAGGAGTCGCAGTTTCTGGGCACGATCGAGCGGGGGCTCGCGAAGTTCAACAAGTGCCTGGAGAAGGCGCAGAAATCCGGCAGCACCGTGATCTCGGGGGATGATGCGTTCGACCTGCATCAGACGGATGGCTTCCTGATCGAACTCACTCAGGCGATGGCGGCCACGCACAATCTGACGGTCGACATGAAGCGTTTCGACTCGCGCCAGGACGAGCACGCGAAAATCAGCGGATCGGGCGCGTTTCTCGACTCGGTGATGGCGGAAGGCCCGCTCGACGCCATCCGCAAGACGGCCGGCGATACCGAGTTTCTCGGATACGACCGCGTCGAAGCCGAAAGTGAAGTGGTCGGCATCATCTCGGGCGGGCAGCTGGTTTCGGAAATGTCCGAGATCGGCGAAGGGGCGCCGATCGGCGTCGTCCTCGGCGAGACTCCGTTCTACGGAGAGGCGGGCGGGCAGGTCGGCGATATCGGTTCGCTGACCGGTCCGGGCGTTGAGTTCCAGGTCATGGACACTCAGAAGAACGGCGGCCTCATCCTGCACATCGGGCATCTCAAGTCGGGCAAGCTGGAGGTCGGCAGGAAGGTGAAGGCGACGGTCGACGCGGAGCGCCGTGCGGGGATCCGCCGCGCCCACTCGGCAACGCATCTGCTGCATCATGCTCTGCGCATGACCCTCGGCCCCGACGCCACCCAGCGCGGCTCGAAAGTCCAGGAAGATGAGCTGCGGTTCGACTTCGCCCACCGCAAGGCGCTCACGCCGGAAGAGCTGGTGAAGGTCGAAAATGAGATTAACGCCCGCATTGCGGAAGGGGCGGCGGTCGTCACGAAGGTCATGGAAATCGGCGAGGCGAAGAAGCTCGGCGCCATGGCGCTCTTCGGCGAGAAGTACCCCGACCACGTCCGCGTCGTCCGCATGGGGGAATTCAGCACGGAACTGTGCGGGGGAACGCACCTCAGTAATACCGGACAGGCCGGACTGTGCCGCATCGTCCGCGACGAGCTGATTGCGGCTGGCGTGCGCCGCATCACGGCGATCACCGGGCCGCGCGCTCTTCAAAAGATGCGAGACAACGAGCAGGTCTTGAAGGAGCTCGGCGGGCTGCTGAAGGCGACGTCGACCGAGGAACTCCCGCGGCGGGTCATCGCCATGCAGGATGAGCTCGCGCGGACTCGCAAGGAACTGGCGGGCTACACGAAGCAGGCCAATGCGGGGCTCGCGGACACGCTTCTGTCAAACGCGGAGACGGTGGGCGGCGTGAAGATCATTGTGCATCAGGCGTCCGAAGGATCTCGCGAGACCTTCAAAGAGCTGATCGACGGGCTGCGCGGCAAGAACAACTCGGTCGCGGTCCTGCTGGGCTGCGTTCAGGACGGGAAGGTGGCCTTCACCGCGGCGGTCAGCAAGGACGTCCTGGCGAAGGGTCTGAGCGCTTCGGAATGCGTGAAGGCGGCGGCCAGGGTGACCGGCGGCGGCGGCGGCGGCAAGCCCGACCTCGCGGACGCCGGCGGAAAGGACCCGGCGAAGATCGGGGAAGCACTGGCCGCCGGCCGGGACTACTACTCCCAGAAGCTGGGTGGGTGATCCTTTCGGCGTTGGATTGGGGGCGCTCGGGGTCTGGCCGGCGCGGCGGTGGCCGCATTCCGGCGCGGCCCGTGGGACCGGCCGGAAGTCAACCCGTCCCGTCCGGAGAATGCGGCAGGAACCGCCATCACGGAAGCTCAGGCGACCTCGTGCGGGATCGCGGCCACCAGGCCGATCAGATCGCCCCGCAGCGTCTCGAACTGTGAATGAGCGCGCTCGATCGCGGGAAGATCGTACCCCGGGGGATTAGCGCGGGCTCGATCTTCAATCTGTTCGAAGCTCGCCAGTGCGGCGGACGGGCCAAAGACCCCCACGGTCCCTCTCAACTTATGGGCGAAGTGACGGACGTCGGCAACTCGCCCTTCGCGGCCGGCGGCGACCAGCCCGGAAAGGAGTGCGGGAGCCATCTCGTCGAGCAGTTCCACCATGTCGGCCAGCAGTTGGCCGTCGTTCTCCACCCGATCCATCAGGGCGTCGACGGACAGGCCCGATTCGAGCATCGTGTTCTGCTCGCGCCAGACGCGTTCCAGCTCGGCGAAGAGTTGCTCGCGGCGGATCGGCTTCTCAACGTATCCGTCCATTCCGGCCGCCAGACACTGCTCGCGGTCCCCGCGCATCGCATTCGCGGTGAGGGCGACGATCGGGACCCGACGGCGCTGCGAACGGCGTTCGGCCTCGCGGATGACGGACGTGGCTTCCAGCCCCCCCACGACCGGCATCTGCATGTCCATCAGCACCAGGTCAAACGGCGCCCGGGCCACCGCGGAAGCCGCGGCGGCGCCGTCGCTGACGACCGTCACGTCATGACCGGCCGACTTCAGAATCCTCATGACGAGGTTCTGGTTCAGATGATTGTCCTCCGCAACGAGGATCCGAAGCGACGGCATCCCGGAGCTTTCGGAGCGAACCGCTTGAGCTTCAGCCGCAGGTTCGGAAAGGAGAGCGGCAGCCGACGCCGCTCCAACCTCGAACTCGACGTGGAACTGGCTCCCATGCTGAAGCCGGCTCTCCACCCACGTCCGGCCATTCATCATTTCCGCCAGTCGACGGACGATGGACAGTCCCAGCCCGGTTCCGCCGTATTGCCGCGTTCGCGACCCGTCCCCTTGTTCAAAGGGCGTGAAAATCGACTTCATCTGAAGATCGGAAATACCGATCCCGGTGTCGGCCACCGTGAGCCTCATGCGCAGCATCGAGGGAGTACGCCCCGCCCCGCACAAATCGAGAGTCGTCGTGATGCTTCCAGACGGCGTGAATTTCACCGCATTGCCGACGAGGTTGATCAGAATCTGACGGATGCGGTGCGCATCGCCACGAACGATTTCAGGGACTGAAGGCCCGATTTCGGTCCGAAGCTCCAGGTCCTTGTTGCGGGCGGCGATGGCGAAGAGCTGAACCGACTGACGAATGCATTCGGCGATTGGAAAATCGATCTCTTCCAGGGTCAATTTCCCGGCTTCGATCTTGGAAAAATCGAGGATGTCTCCGAGGAGGGTCAGCAGATGCTCGCCGGACGCGCGGACGTTCTGCAGCAGTTCGCGCTGATCGTCGCTGAGCGGCGTCTCGAGGGCGAGGTTGGCCATTCCCAGGATGACGTTCAACGGGGTGCGGATTTCATGGCTCATGCTGGCCAGAAACTCGCCCTTGCTCCGGACGGCCGCCAGCGCCTTCTGGTTGGCGGCGTGCAGTTCCTTCGCCTGCCGGGCCAGGGTGTCGGCCTGTTGTTCGATCTGACGTCGTGCCCGCTCGGCCTCCGCGGCATGGCGAAGGAGGGCTTCGTGCTGCTCGCGCTGCAACGTGATATCGATCGTCGAACCGGCCAGTCGCACGGCTGTATTCTGATCGTTCCTTACCGCGCGACCACGGCTGTGGAACCAGCGCAGGTCGCCGTGGCGGGTTCGCATGCGGTATTCCACATCGAACGGCGTCTCGTGCTGGACATGGTCCTGGACGGCCTTCCACAGACGCTCGCGATCTTCCGGATGCAGGGCGTCCAGAAACCAGTCGAGGGTCGTCTCGGTCTCCGCCGGATCGTACCCCAGCGTTTCCGCCATCCGCGGCGACTGATAAACCTGGCCCGTGATCAGGTCCCAGTCGAAGAGAGTGTCGGTCGAGCCGCGCAGCGCGATCGCAAAGCGTTCTTCGCTGAGCCGGATGCGTTCTTCAACCTCTTTCTGGTCGGTGATGTCGACGCACGTCGCGATGAACCCGAGGAACGTCCCGTCGGAATGAACGCGGGGCACAGCGGTTTGAAGCATCCAGCGATAGACGCCGTCGTGGCGCATCAGCCGGTAGGAGAATGTGTATTCTCTCCGTTCCGCGGCCGCGGCTTCGGCCGCGAGACGCACGGGCTCGCGGTCTTCCGGATTGACGCCGTCAAGCCAGTCCTCGCAGCATTCCTGGTCGAAGGTTCGTCCGCGGAACTCAAGCCACTGGCGATTAAGGAAGGTGAGCTCGCCTTGCGCATCCCGGTTCCAGATCATCACGGGGGCAGTGTCCGCCATGGACCGGAACCGCCGGTTGCTTTCTCGGTAGGCTTCCTCGGCCTCCTTGAGCCGCGTGACCTCGGTGAGCGTTCCCATGAACTCGGTGACGCGCCCCCACTCGTCGCGCAGCGGGGCCGCGCGGCCCGCCACCCAGACGACAGTTCCGTCCGGATGCAGATACCGGAACTCCCTCCGAAACTCCCATTGCGTTTCGACGCACCGCTGCCATTCTTCGACGACTGCCACGCGGTCATCCGGGTGGATGGCCGCGACCCACCCGCGTCCCGACGCCCGTTCGAACGACATCCCCAGCAGTTCGCACCCGTGATCGTTAAGAAACGTGCAGTTGCCCTCGATATCCGTCAGGAACACGCCGCTGGGCGAATGCATCACGAGCGCCCGGAGCCGGCGCTCGTTCATTCCGAGAGACTCGCCGATCCGCATCTCGGGCGTGATCGGCCTCAAGGTGCAATGCGCCGAATGAAAGGCTCCGTCTGACGTGACGAGCGTCGCGTCGAGAAGCGTACTTTGAATCCGGCCGTCCCGCAGGCGAATCGGAAGCCGCAGGGCGCGGGGAGACTCGCCCGATTGCAATCGCTGCAACAGGGCGTCGGCGTTCTCTCGCGCTTCGCAGAATTCTCCGAGAGAACGCCCGACGACCTGGTCCGAAGTGGTTTGCAGGTAGCTCAGTGCCTCACTGTTGAGCCAGACGATGGCGCCGTGGCGGTCAAGCGTCAGGAGCGCGACAGGAAAATTCTGAGCGGCCCCCACGACAAGGGAAGGATCGTTGGCGCTCGCTGGCTCCCGCTCTTGATGTCGAAGAAGGGTTGGACGTCGGGTCCGCCGGGAGTTCGCCTCGTGAAGGGCGCACAGGGCGAGTCCGATGGCCAGCAGGCCCGCCCAATGAAAAACCGTCGTCACCCGGCGGGATTGCCGCGTCATTTGCTGCCAGTGGGCGTTGTCGCTGCGGTCCAGCCATTCGGCCAGCGCCAGATTAAAAGCGGCCGCCGTCTGGGTCAGAGCGCCCGCGCGGGCGGCGGCGACTTCGCGAGTGGCCTGCGATCGCGCAAGAATCATCGTCTCGGATTCGGCGATGAGCTGCGACAGCCGACGTTTCAGCAACTCGGCATCGGCGGACGAACGGGACGAGTCGCTACCGGAACTGACGGAGCCGGCAACGAGGCTGTCGACCTGCTTCAACCCGATAGTGAAATGCTCGGCCAGAAGATCCAGAACCTTCCTGGTATCCTCCGCAGCCGAAGCGGTGATGGCCAGCCGGACGATCTGCTGCACCGTCTCGCGGAGCGGAAGGATGCCAGACTGGCGGCTCGATTGGAGCGACGCATCCGTCAGAAATTCCTGCGTCAGGCAGGACCGCCGCAATCCATCGCCGATGAGTCCAACCGCCGCAATCAGCAGCACCGCCACGGCTGTCCGAATCACCGGAGGCCATTGCAGCAGATTTTGAATCGGCGTCCAGAAGCGCGACATCGAGACGGCCGTTGGTTAGGTGCGTTCCTCTCAGGGCATTCGCCGGGAATCGAATCAAGCATCGACACGTCGGGAACTCCTCTCGACGTCGAATGCATCGCGCGACGGAGATTCGGTGAGGCTCGGGAAACATTGACGGTCGTAGCGGACTTAGCGTGCGGCCGACTCAGCGGATCCGCTCGATGGCGAGCGGATTGGCGGCAACGAAGGCTTCAAGTGCGCGAGCTGAGAAGACGCCGGTGGTCGCCCCCATGGCGGTCACGCACTGCGCGCCCGAAGCACTTCCGTAACGGAGGCAGTCGAGGAGATCGGCCCCGCGCCGCAATCCAGAGATCCACCCCGCGGCGAATGCGTCGCCACTCCCCGTGCCGTCGACGAACTCGACCGAGTGAGTTCCGGCCTGCCAGAGGCCCTCGCGCGTCTCCACCAGCGCCCCGCGGCTGCCGCACGTGATGATGACGGCCCGTGCTCCCGCGTCGAGAAAGGCTTCCGCCTGGGCTCGCGGGTCGCTCAAGCCCGTGATGGTGCGGGCTTCGTCGTCATTGGGAAAGAAGTAATCGGTCCAGGGAAGCACCGCCTTCAGTCGAGGGAGGTAATCTCCCGGTCCGGGGATCACGACGTCCAGCAGAGTGGGAACCCCTGCTTCGCGGGCCGTGCGAAAGGCCCGCGCGACCTCGTCCGCCATCATCGATTCGCAAAGAAGATATCCGCCCAGGTACAGAACCTTGGCCGCCGCGATCATCGAATCGGTGACCTCGGCGCCGGTGAAGCGGCCATTGGCCCCGATGGAATGGATGAATCGCCTATCCTGGCCGCGGCAGTTGATGATTAACGTGCCCGCGGTGTCGCATTGGCGGGCGACGCCGAGATGGCGGCAGTCGACTCCCGAGGCCGAGAGCGCTTCGTTGATGTGTCGCCCGAAAACATCGTCTCCGACCTTGCCGACCAGCGCCGCGCTCAGCCCGAGACGGACGAGGTCGACCGCCACGTTGGAAGCGCATCCCCCGATCGTGAGGTCCATCCGCCGGGTCAAGATCAACTCGCCCGGAGCGGGAAGATGGTCCACCGGTTCGCAGACATGATCGGCGACGATGATTCCCGCGCAGAGACAGTCAAAAGGAAGGGATTGCGATTCTGGCATTGAGGCGGGCGCGGGGCAGGGGCGGGAGCGGAGGACGGATCGAGAAAGTCAGACCGAAACGACGGTCGCGTGGCGGTCGACCGTCGGTTCCACCGACCGCGAAACCGGCTGCGGTTCCAAAGGGATCTCATGAGCGTTGGAGACGTGAGCCGTGGGATCGGTGGGCAGGTTGCGATCGGCAGCACGACGGGACTGGTACGCTTTCACCAGCCAATAGACGGAGGGATAGGTCAGCACGGCTGCGATGGTGCTCACGATCAGGGTGCCGATGAGCATTGGCCAGCCAAGATCGATACAGATCTCCTTCAAGGCGTCCCAGACCGGCCTGTCCGGTGTCGGCGTCACGAGTTCCCTCAGGCGGGCAAACGTGATGTCGCCGCCGACGAACACGGTCCCCACCTTGTAGCACGTCCAGAGAATCGGGACGCCCGTCAGAGGGTTGGAGACGTAGCACATCAGCAGACCGGCGACACGGTTCCACCGGCAGAACGGCGACATGACGAACGCCGTCGCCATGACGAGGGCCATCTGAATGCCGGGAGTCGGCGTGAGAGCGATCCACATGCCAATGGCCGATCCCAGGGCAATCGAGTGGGGAGTGTCCTCGAGTTGCAGGATCGTCTTGACCAAAGTTCGCGGGCTGCTGCAATGTCGCTTGATCAGCGCCCACAGCGAACGATCGGCCGTTTCGGTCGACATAAACGACAAACTCCCTCGCGTCGGACAGGGGGAATGGCACCGCGCCGAATGACCAAGGTCGCTCGCGCTCTCTTGCCGCTCCCCACGGCAATTGCCCCGGCCCTCCCCACCTCCTGCCGGCCGGTCCGTCAGCGACCTTGATTCATTTCAGCCTCGAGACTTTCCAAAGTCCACAGTTTTCTGTCGTCACGACTTCGGGCCGGAAACGAGAGTTTTCACGAACGGTTCGATGTGCTTTTCGTAGGAAAAGCCTTTGGCGCCGTATTCCTTGGAGTCCTCGAACTTCTTGGCGACCTCGCCATCCTTGCCGAAGACGAGAACGGTCGGCACCGAACCGATCCTGGCCAGTTCGTACACTTTCTCGTCCGCGACCGTCGAGAGGTAGTTGACGATCCGGGCGTCCTTCGACTTCAGGAAGTCGAGGGCTTCCGTGCGTTGCTCGTCGGTTGGAGCGGGCTCGAGGCCGCTGTAGTTGAGATTCAGCGAAATGCAGACGACGTCGTCCAGATACTGCCGCTGCAGCTTCACCAGTCCCGGAAACTCGCGGAGGCACGGGTCGCACCAGTTCGACCAGAAGTCGAGAACGACGATCTTCTGTCCCTTGTAAGACTCGATCTTTTTCTGGACCTCCTCCCAGGAGGCCTCCTCCAGTTTCACTTCGCCGGTCAGCTCGGGGAGCGCCGGCTCATTCTTCGCGGACTGCGAACCCTTGTCGCCTCCCTTTTCGGGAGCAGTGCCGGTGCCGGATGGCGTGCCGCAGCCCGCGACGGCCGCCGCAATCGCGGTGAGTGTGAGCGCTCGATAAAAGTGGCGGGACACGGAGTGGTCTCCATGGAAGCGTCGTTGGAGGGATGCGGACGGGAAATTGTCGTCGCTGAATGGAATCGATGCAACCCGCCGAGAGAAAACTGTCCCCCGGACTTTGAGGAATGGCAGCGTCGCGCCAAGTGGTGCGGTTGCAGTACCGGAATTCGTGACAAATCCCGAGGAGAGCGCGTGGAACGGTTGTGACGGTCCCCCTCGGCGAATAGTGTATGAAGTCTCGCTGGCGAGGGTGTGTCGGCGCGCGAGACCGCCGGAAGGAGCACGGGGCGGAGCAGGGTCGACACCATGGCCATGGCGTCGCTCAGCTGACTGCTCCGCAGTGCCCTGGTCTGAATCGCGTGGCCGCGACGTCGCCATTCGTCCTGCCTGTCTTGTCTGTTCCCGGACGCTCGCCCCGTGGATCCGCCCATGAACGCTCCTGCGCCCGCTGCTGAAACGATTCCCACCCCCGGCTCGACCGGGATGCCGCCGTGGGAGGTCGGTCCGCTTCCCGATCCACCTTCCTTCAGCTGGCGGAAGTGGACGATGTTCCTCGGCCCCGGGCTGGTGATGGGAGCGTCGGCGATCGGCGGCGGCGAATGGCTTTCGGGCCCCCTCGTCTCGGCGAAGTTCGGCGGCTCCCTTTTCTGGCTGGCGACCCTCAGCATCCTGGGGCAGGTCGTCTACAACATCGAAGTCAGCCGCTACGCGCTCTATACGGGCGAGCCGATCTTCACCGGCAAGTTCCGGACCCTTCCCGGGCCGATGTTCTGGCTCGGCATCTACCTGCTGCTCGACCTGGGTTCGGTGCTGCCCTATCTCGCGTCAGCCGGTGCGGCTCCGCTGTTCGCCGTCATTCACCACCGCATTCCCAGTGCGACGGCCCCCGCGTCAAGTTTCCTCGGCATGATGCTGACTGACGCGCAGCAGATCAAGATTCTGGCCTGCCTCATTTTCTCGTCCGTGTTCATTCCTCTGACGATCGGCGGAAAGGTCTACAACTCGATGAAGGCCCTGATGACGTTCAAGCTCATCACGGTCTTCGGGTTCCTGATCTTCATCGCGGTCTTCTACTCGACGTGGAGCACCTGGGGTGAAATCGTTTCGGGCTTCGTGAAGTTCGGCAATCTGCCGACCGGCAAAGACGGCAATGATCCCGAAGTGACGAACCTCTTCGTCTCGCTCTGGAATGGTCAGGGGATGCCGAACATCAATTGGGCGGTCATCGGCGTCGTCGCGTCGATGGCGGCCATCTCGGGCAACGGCGGACTGACGAATGCCCCGATGAGCAACTACACCCGCGACCAGGGGTGGGGTATGGGTAAGCATGTCGGCGCCATCCCCAGCATGGTCGGCGGCCATGCCATCGAGCTCTCTCACACCGGGATGGTATTCGAGACAACCTCCAGTGCCATGCAGCGCTGGAAAGGATGGATCGGCCATGTGACTCGAGAGCAGCTTTGCGTCTGGATGCCGGCATGTTTCCTGGGTCTGGCGCTCCCCAGCATGCTCTCGGTCCAGTTCCTGCGGGGCAAGGGACTGACCGATAAGATGGCGGCGGCGGCGGCCACGGCGGACGGCGTCCAGGAGGCCGTCGGCGGGTCGTTCGGGCCGATGTTCTGGTACATGACCCTCTTCTGCGGGTTCCTCGTCCTGGCGACGAGTATGGCCTCCACGGCGGACGGCGTCCTGCGGCGGTGGGTCGACGTGTTCTGGACCGCGCTGCCGTGGCTGCGGAAGTGGGACACGCGGCACATTGGCAAGCTCTACTTTGGCGTGCTGTGCATCTATCTTCTCTGCGGACTGCTGATGCTCCTGGTGATTCCGGGTGAGAACCTGCTGACCCTGGCGACCGGCATCATCTACAATTACGCGCTCGGGTTCAGTTGCCTCCACGTCGTGGCCGTCAACACGTTCCTGCTGCCGAAGGGCGTTCGCCCCACGTTGTTGCGGCGCGGACTGCTCGCTCTCTTCGGCGTCTTCTTCCTACTGGTCGCGGTGATGGCGACCATCTCCGACATTCCGAAGCTGAAGGCGGCCATCAACGAAGTGCGAGGGGTGTCGACGCCGAAGTAGGAGGTGTGATAAGCTGGAAAGAGTTCCGGCTCGGCGGCGAAGCGATACTCGCAGAGGATCAGAGAATGAACGTCGCGATGTGGCACCCGCTCCCGATGATTGGTGCGGTGGAAATCCGCCTCATCGTCTTCGTGGTGATGGCCATCCTGGCGTTTATCAGCTGGATCAGCCGGCAGATCGCCGCCGCGCGCGAAAAAGCTCCGCCGCCGACGCGACGTCCTCGTCGCAATACGGACGACCCGCTCCGCAACGAAGTTCAGATTTTCCTCGAGGAAGCCGATTCGAAGCCCCGCAATCGCGAGGACGACGTGCTCATCGAAGTCGTTCCCGACGACGAAGTCGTCCGGCGGCAGCGACAGCGACCGTCATCGCAACGGAGGCCCGCGGGTCAGGGAAGGCCAGCGCAAGTCCCTCCAGGAACGTCGATGCCGGGAATGCGACCTGCGGCGCCCCGTCCGTCGACTCAACCGGGATCGTCTCGCTCCCTGGCAGGGACGACCGCAAAGACGCCACCGGCGCTTCCCACGAAATCTCCCGAGCGGCCACGACCGGGCGGACAGATTCAGACGCAAGCCGCCGCCGGAACGAGCGCCCTGGGCGGAGGGGTTCGATCGCACCTGCAGGAGTACATGGGCGGTCGAATCGATCAGCGCGTCAAGGAAAACCTCTCCGGAAACGTCGACAAGAGTGTTACACAGCACCTCGGAACTCAGGGCGCGGTTCCCCCCGACCATCCTGCGGCCGGGCAGGAACATCCGATCGTCCGTGTCCTCCGCTCGCCCGGTGGAGTGCGGCAGGCCGTGCTGATCAGTGAGATTCTGACTCCAAAGTACAAACGGCATCGCGCGTAGACGGCGACGAAGTTTGCCAGCCATCCCCGGACTCTGTCCGGTGGTTTCATGCTCGACACCCCTCTCAACGTGATGTTGCTGGCCGGCCGCTTCGAGATGCGCGGCTCATCGGTCTACACGTTGCGGCTCGCCAGGAATCTTGCGAGCCACGGGGTCTCCCCGTCGGTCCTCTGTGCCGATACCCGAAGGCTTGATGCGGCCCACCGGGCAGGGCTCCCGCTCAAGGAGTACCCTCATCTCGTCACGCCGCTCTTCAATCGAGTCGTGGTCGAGCTGATCGTCCGCGAAACGCGCCAGAGCCCTCCCGATCTGATTCATATCCAGTCGCGTTCGGTTCTCGTGCAGGGAATGCGGCTCGCCCGCCGGTTGAACCGCCCCTACGTCGCGACGATGCACGATTTCCTGCCTCCGCGGGAGAAACTGCCGTTCGACCCCCAATGGTGCCGCGGGATCATTGCGGTCAGCAAGGCGGTGCAATCGGACATCCTCAGCCGGGGCAACATCCCCGATCACATGGTGACGCTGGTCCACAGCGGCGTGGATCTCCCGCAAGACCTGAAGACACAGCCAGTGCTCGATCCGGGACATGTTCCCGTCATCGGGACGGCGGGTCCGCTCGAGTCGGTCAAGGGGCTCCCCTTCTTCCTGGGGGCTGCGGCGCGGGTGCTCGCCAAACGGAAGAACGTCGAGTTTCTGGTCGCCGGGGCAGGCCCCGAAGAAGAGAACCTTCGGCGGCTCGCCCGAGAGCTGCGCGTGGCCGAACATGTGACATTCGTGCCGAACATGTACGACTTTTCGCACGCCCTGGCGGCCATGGACGTCTACTGCCTGCCCTCCCTGCGACAAGGCCTGGGAACGATCATGCTGGAGGCCATGGCGCTCGGAAAGCCGGTCATCGCGACGGGAGTCGGCGGCGTCTACAGCTGCGTCAAGAACAACGAGACAGGCTTCGTCGTCCCCGCGGCCGACAGCGAGCAGCTCGCCCAGCGCATGAAGCAGCTGCTCGACGATCCGGTGCTGGCACGCGCGATCGGGGAAGCGGGGCGTGCTTCGGTGCTTCAGGATTTCGGCCTCGAGCGGATGGTGGCCCAGACCGTCGAGGTCTATCGCCGCGCACTCCAGCAGAACGTCCTGGCCGACGCCGGCTGAATCGTCACTGACCCGACGAGCGCGATCCCTTGGGCGAGCCGGCGATCGGAACACCCATCGGCAATGGACGTGCCGCGACCGTGAAACCTTCCCGGTGGGCAAACTGCGTGAGGTCGCGATACAGGCCGAAGCTGTCCGGATAAACCCAGAAGGTGAGCGTCGCTTCCGGTGAGGCCGACCGCAGCAACTGTTGGAAGGACGAATTTTTCCGCAGGGCTTGTGCGGCGGTTTCTCCCTTGAGGCTCGGATCGGGAACGCATTCGAAGCTCGACACCACGATCCGCATCATTCCGCCTTGACGAAGGTCGTCGACGCCCGAGTCCTCGCGTTCGACGACGTACCGCATGCGGAAGCCGTGCACGGGGCCGATCTCCCCCTGATGTTTGCGGAACTTGGCCAGCCAGTCGCGCTGTTTCCCGATCTGGATCTTGAGCCGCTCCTTCATTTCCTCCATGGGCACATAGGCAATACGACCTTCCGACAGGCGGAAGTGGACTTCGTGCCCAGTCACCATGCGGCTGACCGGCGTGACGCGGTGGCGAAGTTCTTTCGCCGGAGGCTTCGCTTTCTCAAGAGCATCCAGCTGCCGCCGCGCGGCCGCGAGTTGTGCGGCAATTTCATTGATCGTCGATTGCGAGTCGGCCGTGACGTTGCGGCGCGCCGAATTAGCCGCCTCGGCGTCCTTCAGCTCTTCTTCGAGTGACGCAATCTTCCGGCGGAACTCGTCTTCGGCCGATCCTGCCGTGCTCAATGCACGAAGCGAAGCGGCTTGTTCATTCTGAAGGCGTTCAAGCTCCTGCTGGACCTGCTCGAACTGCGCGATCGTCTCGGCCGACGGTTCGACGTCCCTTGGCGGAGCCAGTAGCCGCGGTGGTTCTGAAGGGGCCGCCAGCACCGGCGGGGCTTCCATCGACTTCGATGCCGGACCGGAAGCGAGCGGGACCTCGGGCGCGGGTTCGCTGGAAACGGGTTCCGATTCCGGCGCGAGGGCCGGCCCTTCGTCCGCCGAGGGCTCCGACGAGGATTCGGGAGGGGGAGTCAAGAGCGCCTGAAGTTCGAGCGGAGCGTTCCCCGCCCGCACCGCAGCGCAGACAATCAGGATGATCAGAATCCCGACGATGTTGGCCACCACGTCGAGGATCGAATCGGCCTGGATCTCTTCGTTATCGTGTCGACGGCGCGCCATTCTGCGTCTCCGTCGGTTTCGAGGGGCGATTCACATCGGTCGTCGCGGCCGGCAGGACCGGCCCGGTTCCAGCGTCCGCGGCGGGGCGCTTCGGAAAGAATGCGTCGGACGGCACGGCCGTCGTTTTCGGCGGTTGCGCGGCCTGAACGCTCGAGGTCAGACCTTCGCGCTTCAGCGGAACGCGGAGCGGTTCAATCGACTTCTCCGACCCGGGCGCGGCGACGAACTTGAGCGTGGGAACGTAATAGAAGCTGTCCGGTGGACGACCCCAGCTGCGGGCTTCCTCCTCGACCGCGTCGGTAATCCGTTCGACGGTGTCTTTGACCGAGGTCCCCTCCTCGAGCGGAATCTCGCGTCCCTGCCCGAGGACCAGACGATCCTCCAGCACCTGGACCGGGATGTCTCGCTGGAAGCCGATCGACGCGCGACGGCTGTAGTAGCCCCAGCGGCGTTCCCCCTCAGCCCGCGCACCACGCTTGCGGCTCAGCGGTCCGAAGTTCGCTCCAGGACCGGCCGAAACCTCGTCATTGCTTCCCTTGCTCGAAGAGCCGCCCGATCCTCCTTCGTCACCGTCCGACGGACCGCCGCTACGCCCCGTCGACTTCGTCACCATCCCCGAGTCTCCGCTGCTGCTTCCCACAGCGGTCGGGCTGGTCCCACCGGTCCCGCCGGGCTCCGTCGCGGACTTCGATCCCGACTTGGCAGCATTGGAATTCCCAGGCTTGCCCGCGGCGGGTAAAGCCGGCCCGTTTGGTGACGCGGTAGTAGATCCTCCGGTCTTGCCATCGCTGGTCGCGGTCGCCGTTCCGTCCGACGCAACGCCGCCCGTTCCCACTGAGGAATCGGACTTCAAAGCGTCGGCTTTGCCCGAGCCCCCCGCACCCTGCCCACGGTCGCGCAGACGCTGCTCGAACGGGCTTGATTCGTCCCCCACGGCGCTCCCGGTTCCAGACGCTGAAGTACCGGATTCGGCGTTTCCGGGACCGAAACTCGATCCTCCGCCGCCCGCCGCACCGTTTCCACCCGGCTTGACAGCCCTTCCGGCATTTCCAGTGATGGGCTTGGGCGTCCAGTCCTCGCCTCCGGTCCCGGCGCCGCCCGCATTCTCGCCGCGCGGCTTGCCTGCCATGCTTCGACCCGGCGCGTTGCGGCCTGTCGCACCGTTGCGGGCTTCCCAGGCACTGTTCGCCCGATCGAAGGGATCATCGTAAGCCGGTTTCGACTCCGGTTCGACTTCTTCAAAGCCCACGCCCGGCCGGAACCGCATCGCTCTTCCTTCTCCGCGGGCTCCGCCAGAATCCGAGGCGCTACCGCCGCGTGCCACGCGAGGCGTTCCCAAGCCGCCGGCCTCCCCTTCGTCCATGCCCGGTTCGAGATCGCTCCCGGGTCCGCCAACACCGCCGAGACGGGCTCCCTGAGAAAGTCGCCGCGACTCGGGGTACTCGCCCCCGTCTCCTTCCTGGGCCAGCGTCGAACGATCGCGCTGCGCGATCGCCTCCGCGACCGCCTGCCGGCACAACTCGCGGGCTTTCGGATCGGCTGCGGGCAGCGCGAGCTGATCGTCATCATCGAGGAGCTCGTACCCGTGCGACTGATGCAGCTTCGAAAGCATCTTCTGTGCGTAGTAGTACGCGATGTGCCCGCTCGGCCGGATGATCAAGAGGACGTATGGTTCGGGCTGCTCCCCCTCCGCGGACTTCAGTCCATCAACCGTCGACCAGTAACGGCATAGCGCATTCGAGCCCGCCAGCAACGGGTTCGACTTCTCGCTGAACCCCGCGATATCGGATGGCGTGATCACCACATCTTCCGGAATGAACCGCAATCCGGTGGCCGTGCATTCGATGAGAATCGGGCGGCGCGTCGTCCCGGACGACCCATCGTAAGGAACGAACGCGAACTTGCTCGCGACGTCGTTTGTCTTCTTCTGTGCCATGCGGATCTGGCGATTGAGATCCTCCAGTTCTTTCGTCAGACGCTCGCGTTCCTCGTCGAGCTTCTGCGTTTCCGCGGCGCCCTTCTCGGCCCCTTCTTCCATCGCTGCCAACCGCTTCTCAACGTCCTGCAGGGCGGCCTGCGCCTCGATCGTCCGCCGCCGCGCCGCAATCACCTTCTCCTGCTGACGGCGCAGCGCCGCACGCTCGACGTCAAGGCGTCCCGTCAGCTCGGCGATCCGCTCGCGGAGCTCTCGATCCAGATCCCGCGGGGTCGGCCCTGCCGGCGGAGAAGGCGCGGCTTCGGCCAACTCTGGCGCCGGTTCTTCCGAGGAGGAAGGCTCCTCGGGCTCGGGAGTCATCAGCGGCGCCGGCTCTTCCTCGATCGAAGGAACCGCCTCGACCGAAGGAACCGCGTCCGGCAGGGCCGGAGCGAGTTCCGGTGAGGCGGCCTCGGTCGATGCGACAGCCTCGCTCGGATCGGGAGTCGCCGCGTGCGACCGCATCCGCGCACTCAGCAGGATCAAAATGAGAATGAGCGACCCCATCGTGCAGACGAGCACGTCGAGAAACGGAAAGATCGTGATGGGGAGCGCGTTGCGGCGCGGGGCGTGGCTCATCGGAAGGGCTGCGAGAAGGAGCGGAAGGCAGGACTTGTTGGTCCGTCGGTGCGAGCGGTGAAGTCCTTTCGAGCTGTTGCGAGGAAACGGATCAGAGAATTGGAGGGACAGTCGGCGCGATCGAGCGAGGCGAGGTTCATGCGGCCTTGGGCTTGGTGCGGGCGGTCAAAAGATGCACCGCCGCACTCAGGTTGTGGACGGCATCGTCGAATTCATTCGTGGCCCTCAGCGCTTCAAGATTTTCGGTGAGCCGCCCCTGCAGCCGCGACAGCTCTTCTTCCTGCGACACAATTTCAAGGAGCGTCTTGGCCTGGCGGCGCAGTTCGATCGTCATCTCGCGGGTCGCGTCGCTCGTGTCTTTCAGCTCGCTGTGCCACTTCGTGATGCGTTCGTTCATCGAGCGGATCAGCGCGTCGATCTGGTGCCGCTCGTCCCTCTGAATGGCGCCGAGCGCGTCGGCCGCCTTGCGCACCATGGCGTCGAAGTTGCCGACGAGGTCGGTGTGCAGCGCCGACTGTTGTTCGAGTGCGCGGGCGATTCCGTCCACCAGCTTGCTCGACGCCCGTTCGAAGACTTTGAGAAAGTCTTCGCGGCTCAATGCGAGCTGTTCGCTGTGCGACGTGAGAGAAAGTCCCATGCCGGCCCGCAGCGAGTCGTTGAGCGCTTCGGTCTGTGAGTCGAGCGTGGTGACCCACCGCTCTCGCGTCCGCTCGAGCGCGTCCTCCCACAGCTGGGCCTGGCGTTGAATCAGCACTTCGGTGCGTTGCAGCACCCGCTCGGCCGCCCGCGATTCCGCTTCCGACATCCCCTGGTAAGGAAGCGACCCGTCCGCATCGAGCGGCGGGAACAACATGACCATTGTCCGCGTCGCCTGCTCGTCGACCCGCGCCAGCATTTGCAGTTCGACTCGTTCAACGGCAAACGATGAGAACACCAGGATCAGCGACAACGCCAGCGAAAGGACCGTGGCATCGAAGGCTGTCCCAAGTCCGCCGGTCAGCAGCGCCAATGCCGACGTCAGTTCATCCGCGGGAACCTTCGCGATCGCCGTCGCCAGGCCGCCGATCGTTCCCACGAAGCCCAGCAGCATCATGCCCCAGGACGACAATCGCACTCCGGCGGTCCGTTCGTGCTGTCGCAACTGCGCCGCTTCCGCCCGCTGCCTGAGCTGGCCTTCCATTCCCGCCACGGAACGGCGCGCGAGCATCCATCCGATGACCTGAGTCAGTCGCCGGACGAGCGGCGTCCGCTGGATGCGGCGCGGCAGGCCCGCCAACTCGGTCCGCGCACGATCCAGAATCTGAAGGTCATCCGCGCCCGCCAGAGGAAAGGTCGTCAATGGCGCGAGCCCGAGAGCCTGATACGCCGCCCGCAACCGGAACGCTCGCAGGAACACCGACGAAATCCCCGCGCAGAACAGCCAGACGATCACCTTCTGGACCGGCGATTGAGCAAGATACCTTTCAGCGGCTTCCTGTGGCACAGGAAGATAGGGAATCGAGACATAGACCAGGACGGAGATGATGCTGCCGACGAGAATCGGCGTCATCGCTGCGAGCAGGAACTCGTTCAGCGAGTCATCGCTTCGCGTCGTGGGTGAGGCCGCGGCGGACATCAACCGACTCCCATCCCTGGCAGATCGTCAGAACAGGCTTCCATGGAACACGACTCGGACCGAAGCCCCGTGAGCCCTGCATGCTGGACGGACTTTCGCCGGAAGGACGAGGTCCTTGTCGATAGCATCGGCAAAGTTTTCCCAGTTGATGAAATCAATTCACGTCGAAGGCATACGAATGCCGTCGACCGCGAAAGACAGGCAGGAGAGTGGAGAGAATTTTCAGCTAGTGCGGTTCAGAGATGGGCGCACTTCCCCCTTGGAAGAGGCGCGGGTTTTAGCATCCCGCACGAGGTAAGCCAAGAGCGACACATCCTGCTGTCATGCCGGTCCTTCGCATCTTCCGTAGCTTCCCTTTGCAAGGTTGCGTTTCTGAGATCGCCCTATGGTGAAGAACGGACTGCAGCAACTGCCAATTCGGTTGCGCCAGCCTTCTTCAAGTGATTCGTCTATGCGTGCTTATATTGCTTCCGTGCCGGCGGGAGCCCGGGAAATTTCGGGCCTTTGGAAAAGGTTGGAGGACGAAATCGGTTGTGACGGCGAGGATGGAGTCGCGCCGCCATCGCACCGATAACGAAAATGGCGGGATCCGGACGACATGAACGCCCAACGCGACGCCTTGCGGCGGACGGTGTGGCGGTGGTTTGGACAAGGAAGGAAAGGCGGGAACATGGCAGCTCGCGAGGAACTTTCGCTCGAAGCGCAGGTGGCCCGACTGAAGGCGGAGAATGAGGAGCTGCGCCGTCGCCTGATGCAGGCCCAGCGAATGACGTCGGTTGGAGCGCTCGCGTTCTCGATCACGCACGAGTTCAACAACATCCTCACGACGGTCATTAACTACGCGAAGATGGGCCTTCGTCACAAAGAGCCCGCCAGCCGCGAGAAATCTTTCGACCGCATCCTGACAGCCGGCCAGCGGGCGGCGCGGATCACCACGGGGCTCCTCGCATTCGCCCGAAACAAAGAGACTCGATTCGAACCGACCGACCTGGTCCAACTGGTGCAGGACATCCTCGTGCTGGTTGAAAAGGATCTTCAGAATCACCGCATCCGATTGGAGACGGTCTTCGAAGGCCGTCCGTTCGCGTCCGTGTGCGGCACGCAGATCCAGCAGGTGCTGCTGAACCTCGTCATCAACGCCCGCCAGGCGATGTCGTCCGGAACCGGTCAGCTGACCGTCGGGGTCCGCCTCAATCCGGAAAGCACGATGGCCGAAATCTCGGTCCGCGACACCGGGTCCGGTATTCCTGCCGACAAGCTGGCAACCATCTTCGAGCCCTTCTTTACCACCAAGACCGCGGACGGACAGGGCCAGGGCGGGACCGGCCTGGGACTCGCGCTCTGCCGCGAAATCATCGAAGCCCACCAGGGACGCATCCGCGTCGAAAGCGCCGTCGGAAAAGGAACGATCTTCACGCTGAAATTCCCCGCCGTGGCCGCACCGACGGAAGCCCGCAAAGAACTGAGTGCCGTCAGCTGAACGGCATTGCGGCCGGTTCCCGTGTTGACTCACCCCCCGGCGAACACGAAGATCCCGCACGCCGGAATCGCCGGTCGATGGGGGCTCGTCGAAACACGGCCGGGATCAGCGACGAATGTCTCAGGAGAGTTCACAGCCCCCCGCCGAACCCGTCGCCGCCCGCGTCTTTTCGGGCGTTCGCGTCGTGGGACTGTGCACGCTCGCCAGCCGCATCCTGGGGCTCGTCCGCGACATCGGCATGGCGACGCTCTTCGGCGCCGGCCCCGTCATGGACGCGTTCTCCGTCGCGTTCCGCATCCCCAACCTGTTCCGCCGCCTCTTCGGCGAAGGCGCGCTGACGGCCGCCTTCCTTCCGCTGTTCGTCCGCGAGACGCACCATGGCGAGCCTGGTGCAGGGTCGAAGCTGGCGACGGCGGTGCTGACCGCTCTGACTCTCGTGCTCAGCGTCCTCACGCTCGTGGGCGAACTCGTGCTTGGCGGCATGCTGCTCTTCGTGTCGCTCAGTTCGGAGGGACGGCTTCTGGCGGGCTTGACCGCCGCACTCCTTCCGTACGTCGTCTTGATCTGCGTCGCCGCACAACTCAGCGCCATGTTGAACGCGCTGAATCAATTCGCGTGGCCGGCGCTCGTTCCCGTGTTGATGAACATCCTCTGGATTGCGGGAATGCTCTGGGTCGTTCCCCTCTTCACTGATCCGGTCCTTCAAGCCTACGCGCTCTCCGCATGTATTCTCGTGGCGGGAGCTTTCCAGATGGTCTCGCAGTGGCCGGCCCTTCGCCGGGCAGGCTACCATTTCGACCTCGACTGGGCCTGGGCCCGTCCGCGGCTTCGCGAATTGTTCTCCGCCATGGCTCCGGTGCTGGTCGGACTGACGATCGCGCAGATCAACACCGTGGCCGACAGTTTCCTGGCCTGGGCTCTTTCACCGGGAGCCAATGACGGACCGACGATGCCGCTTCCTGGCAGCCCATCCTGGCCCGTTTCGTCGGGAGCCGCGTCAGCCCTGTATTTCGGTCAGCGGCTCTATCAGTTCCCGCTCGGCATCTTCGGGGTCGCCCTCAGCACCGTGATGTTTCCGCTCTTCGCGCGCCATGCCGAAGCAGGCCGGCTCGATCTCCTCCGCGACGACCTGGGCCTCGGCCTGCGTCTCGTCCTTGCGATCGGACTCCCCGCCAGCGCGGGGCTGGTCCTGCTGGCCGAGCCAATCACGTCCCTCTTCTTCCGGCACGGCGCTTTCGACGCCGACGCCCTGCGACAGACATCGGCGGTCGTGGCCGCTTACGCGATCGCCGTTTGGGCGTGGTGCGGGCTGCTGATCGTCACGCGCGCGTCGTATGCTGCGGGCGACCGACGCACGCCGCTCCGGCTGGGCATGGTGACCGTCGGCATCAACTTCGTGCTGACGCTCTCCCTGGTCTGGCCCCTGGGCGGAACGGGGCTGGCGCTCGCCACGTCCACCACCGCCATCATCCAGGTGACGGCCGCGACCTGGATCCTTCAGCGATCCATCGGCCGGCTCGACTGGCGAAAACTACTGTCATGTGCCGGACGCTGCCTGATGGCGACGGCCATTCTCGCAGTCGTCGGCTATGCCACGCTCATCATGCTGCCGGCCGGAGAATCACTCACGCTGCGAGTGGTCCGAGTCATCGCACCGATCGTCTCGGCGACCGCGGCTTGGTTTGCGGCCGCATCGCTGCTGCGGCTCGAAGAAGTGTGGCTGCTGATCGCCCCCGAGCGCGCAACGCAGACCGACCGGCTGTAGTTCCGCGTCGTGTCATTTTGCCTTGGGCGCTTTCTCGTCCTTCGCCTCTTCCGCTTCCTGCGGCGGAGCAAGCTTCCGGATCATGTTCCGTGTCAGATCGGCCAGTTCCCCCTGCTCGAGGGCGAGTGCATCCAGTTCCTTCTGCTGATCGACGGTAAACATTCCCTCTTTGCCGCGGAGCGCATCGAGAGCGGCCGTGCGGGCGAGGAGATCTTCCTGCAGCGACTTCAACATCTTCAGCTGCGCCATTTGCGGGATGCCATCCTGCGGCGGCCCCTGATCCTGCTTCTGGTCCGGTTGCTCGCCGGATGCTCCCCCTTGTTGTTCCGCTCCCATCGGATCGGTCGGATCGTTCTTCAGCGACTCGACGAGGGCGACAAACCGCTTCAGGGCTGCCTCGGCCGCGGCCACGGTCGGTTCATCCGCCTTGCGCTCTGCGGTCCGCGTCACCACGGTCTGCATCGATCGCGACGCGCCGCGAAGCGCCAGGGCGAATACTTCCGCCGCCTTAATCTTCTCGGCCAGACGATTCGTCTCGTCCAATAGCCCCTTCTGAACCTCGGACACCCCCAGGAGCGACTTCAATTGTCCGCGAGTCCAGTTGCCCCGCCTTGCGAACTCTTCGCTCAACCGCTTCAGCTCGTCGATCACTCCCTGCTGCCGGGCCACCATCGAGCGAATTTCATCGGCAATCTGCTCGAGCAGTTCCTGCGCCAGCTTCATCTCCGCTTCGCGGCGCTCCTGCGCCGTCTCCTGACGGGCCTGCTCCAAGTCGTCGAGGGCCTCTTGCATGGGGTCGTCAGCCGCCTCTCCGTCATTCTGGTCGAGCGCGTCCGCGGCCTGATCCATCCTCTGCCCGGCCCGCCGCGCCGCGTCCGCGGCATTCTTGGACGGCTGCTTCCGCAGTCGCCGCAGTGCGTCTGCGGTGTCATCGCGAAGCTTCTGCTGCTCCTTGCGAAGCTGCTCCAGCTGGGCCTCCCGTTCCTGAGCGTCCGGATTCTGCGCCGCCTCGCGCGTCCGCTTCTGAAGTTCCTCCTGCCGATCCTTGAGCGACTCCAACTCGGCCTCGCTCCGCTTCATCCGCTTGACCATCTCTTCGAGGTCGGCGTTCGGGCGCTCCCGTAGGGAACTTTGCAGTTGATCCAACTCTTCGATCAATTCCTGCTGGCCGGTGGTCGCCCGTCCGACATTGTTTTTCTCGATCTCGTCCGACACCTGCCGCATCTTCTCGGCGGTCGCATTCCGCCGCAGGTCTTCCTGAATCTCCTTCAGCGACTCCGCAACATCCGGATTCGAGCCGCCCATGTCTTTGGCCATCTCGCCGACCTTCGCCCGGAACTGCGCCGTCCGGTCCGCCTGCCGGTCCTGCCGGTCGGCGAGCCGCGCGAGATCGGCCTGGTCCTGCGCAGTGAGGTCCTCCTGCGGCTTGCCCAGCGTGCGGCGGCCGACTTCGGCCGTGTCTTCGTTGAGCCGCTTCTGACCGTTCACCAGTTCCTGCAACTCGCCGGTGATATCGCGACGCGATCGCCACTCCGACAGCCGCCGCAGTTGCTCGCCTAATGACTCCAGCACGATATCCTGCTGCTCTCCCACCTCCCGCAACGCATCACGCTGCTCGTGCGGGGAGGGCGTCGCGGCCTCGTGCTCCTTTGAATCGTCCATGCCATTCGGCGAGCGTTTCGCCGCCGGCGGCGCTTTGGCGTCAGGCGTGTGCGGCGCGGGCTTCTCTGCACGATCGCCGTCCGGCCGCCTGGGTTCAGTCGAAGAGGACGGCTTGCCGGCGTCAGACTCGGGTCCTTTCTTCTCAGGTTCGTCCCTGCCTCCCGCCGGATTCGTGCTCTCGTCCTTACTCCGGTTCTCGAGAGCCGCGGCCTTGCGGGCGCGCGTCAGCTGTTGCTCGATGACCGGCAGATTCGCTTCCCGCAACCGGCCGACATCCTCCGCCAGCTGTTCCAGCCGGGAACGCATGGCATCGTCATCGAGGTTGTTCTGGTCCAGTTCGCGAATCATCTCACGCGACCGCGATTCGATGCTGTCGACCGACCCCGCCAACCGCGACGCGAGTTGCTTCTGGTCGAGCTCGATCCGCTTCAGCAGGTCGATGTCGCCCGGCTGAAGCTGCCCCGCCTTGTTGAGTTGAAGCTGAAGTTGTCCGATCTGCTCGCGAGCTCGCTTCTCGGCCTCCACCGATCGTTCCAGCTCATCGACCAGCGCCCCCTGACGCGACGAGAGTTCGATCGCCTTTTCCTGCGGCGAGACGATCGTCAGCACGCGGGCCACGCTGCGGCCGACGTGCTCCGGTCCCAGGTCGAAGTCATCGGTCGCCTCGCCATGCACCAGAATCCGCGAGCCCGGAGCCGGTTCATATTCCTTCAAATCGAGGATCAGATCGGCCGCGTGCTGGGCAGGGCGTCCCTCGCCGTCGAACAATCGAAGAACCCGCGACTCGGTATCGCTCCGGTCTCCCAGCCTGGAGACCAGCCTCATCCCCTTCAGCCCAAGGTCATCGCGCGCCGAAACGCGGAACGGAATCCGGGCATCCGTGACGACAGTCAGATCGGTCGCCGGAAGCTCGATCGTCGCTTCGGGAACGAGATCGGCCACGCCTCGAATCTCGTATCGGGGGGCTTCCGGATTCTCGAAGCCCTCACGGTCGCGCAGTTCGAACCAGTACGAATACACGCCTGCCTCGGCGATCGTGAAGCGGCCGCGGAACGACAGGCCGTCTTCCGCCAGCTCCAGCCCCGTCTGCGTCTGGTCCTTCACGCGCAGCCGAACCGACTCCAACGGGCGGTTCACCTTCGCTTCCACGTCGACGAGCGTCCCCACCAATCCCTGCACATGACCCACTCCGGGGGGCAGCTTCTCCAGATCCTTGCGGGAGTACTTCGGCGGCGTCAGCGTCGCCTGAAACTCCTCCACCAACGGGGGCGGAACGACTTCAATCCGATAGAACGGCATGCGTTCATCGTCGCCCCCCGCGGCACGAAACCGCAGGTCTGCTCGAACCGTCGCGAGCGTCAACGCTCCCACTTCGCGCGCCTTGCCGCGTGAGTCGCGCAGCGTGGTCCGCCGCAGTCGGTCGGCCGCAACGGCTCCTCCCGATTCAGGGCGCGACTCGACCCGCAAGTCTTCGGGCAACGCCCCGCGCGTGTTCTCGACGAACAGCTCGACGGTCGATCCCTCGGTCACCCGGAGCGGAGTCTCCGCGTCGAACGAAACCGGTTCAAAGCGATTCGACAACAGCACCAGTTCAACCTTCCGCGGCCACTCCCCTGCACTGAAGGGGAACGCCAGTCGCCTGAGGGCCGTCATCGACGTCGAGAAGTTCGTTCCGACGATCGTCAGCAGCGCCACCGCCACCGCCCCCGCCACGCACGACGCCCGCACGATCGAACGTGTGTCGAGCACATCATCGAGGTCGACGCCGCGGACACGCCTTAACGTGTCGGCGATCACCTTCTGCTGCAGCGCCGGCGAGCCCAGCGAACGATCGGACCGTCCCTGCAGAAACTGCACCGTGCTGGCGAGGCTGTCCCGAAATCCAGGGTTCCGTCGTTCGATATGCAGTGCCAGATCGACGTCGGTGAACGCCTGCCGCAATGGCTGAACCAGAAACCGCCACGCCGTCCATCCGGCCGACGCCAGAATCACCAATCCCAGAATGAACCGGACACCGGGGTCGTCGAGATGGACAAGCCAATCGACAAAGCCGATGGCCATCACTCCCAGCACCAGCACCGTCCACGTCCACGCCGCCCCGTAGACGGACAATAGCCGCACCAGGCGTTGCCGCAGCTGCCGCAGCCGCTCGAAGAGCATGTCGGACATGGTCGAAATCCGTGAGGAAACGCTTCCCATCGCTCGCCCGTCATCTTCTCATCGGATCGAGCGGGTGTCGAGCAGCGCTCCACGTTGGACCGACGTTTTGGCGATGAGGTATCTTCATGGTGGTCTTTCACGTCCGCGGCGGAATGCGAGCGTGGCGGAGCGCTCGGCGCCTCTCCTGAATCACTTCATCAAACACGGACGTTCTTTCGCGGAGCGAAAGACGACCATGCGGGGATCGCGAAACCTCCCATGACGATCGAAGAATTCCGCCTGCAGGCGGGACACCGGCGGACCGAGAACTGGCAGCGGTTCGGTCCCTACCTCTCCGAGCGGCAGTGGGGAACAGTCCGGGAAGATTACTCGCCCTTCGGCGATTCGTGGGGATATTTCCCTCACGATCATGCCCGCAGCCGCGCGTACCGCTGGGGCGAGGACGGCCTCCTCGGCATTTGCGATCGCGAGTGCCGGCTCTGCTTCGCCCTCGCCCTCTGGAACGAACGCGATCCGATCCTCAAGGAGCGGCTGTTCGGACTCACCGGGCCGGAAGGAAATCACGGCGAGGACGTCAAGGAACTCTATTACTACCTCGACTCGACCCCATCGCACTCGTACATGCGAGCCCTCTACAAGTACCCGCATGCCGAGTTTCCCTACGATCAACTCGTCGCCGAGAACCGCCGCCGCGACCGCAACCAGCCCGAGTACGAACTCGTCGACACAGGCGTCTTCGTCGAGAACCGCTACTTTGACATCTTCGCCGAGTACGCCAAGCGAACCTCCGATGACATCCTGATCCGCATCACCGTTGCCAACCGCGGCCCGGACGAAGCACGCCTGCACCTCCTTCCGACCGTCTGGTTCCGCAACAACTGGATCTGGGGCTGCACGCACGAAGGATGCGAGGTGAAGCCGCGGATCGCACGAGTGAGCGACCACGAGCTGGCGCTTCAGCACGTCAGCCTCGGCCGTTACCGCTTCTTTATCGATGCGGCCCCCGATGGTTCGACGCCGCCCATCCTGCTGACCGAGAACGAGACCAACGTGGCACGGCTCTTCGGCGCGACGAACGGCGGCCACCCCTCAAAAGATGCTTTCCATGATTTCGTCATCCACGGAGATGCGGAAGCGTTAGCCGTCGGCGGACACGGAACCAAAGCCGCCCCGCACTATGTCCTCACCGTCCCCGCGGGCAACGAGGTCACGGTGCGTTTGCGACTGGCTTCCGAGTCGGACCGCCCTCAGTCTCCCTTCGGAGCCGAATTCGACAAGATCTTCGCCGACCGCCGCCGCGAGGCGGACGAGTTCTACGCCGCCCGCATGCCCGAGCACCTGACCGACGACGAGCGGCAGGTCGGACGGCAGGCGTATGCGGGTCTTCTCTGGAGCAAGCAGTTCTATCACTACGTTGTGAAAGACTGGCTCGACGGCGATCCCGAGATGCCGAAGCCGCCCGAGGTTCGCCGGCACGGCCGCAACCGCGACTGGCAGCACCTCTTCAACCGCGACGTCGTCTCGATGCCCGACAAATGGGAGTACCCGTGGTATGCGGCGTGGGATCTCGCGTTCCACATGATTCCCATGGCCGACATCGACCCCGAGTTCGCAAAAGCCCAACTCGTGCTGATGCTCCGCGAATGGTACATGCACCCCAATGGGCAGATCCCCGCGTACGAATTCGCCTTCTCCGACGTCAACCCGCCGGTCCATGCGTGGGCCTGCTGGCGGGTCTACAAAATCGCCGGCCGCCACGGCCACCGCGACCGCGACTTCCTCGAGAAGGTCTTCCACAAGTTGATGATCAATTTTACCTGGTGGGTCAACCGCAAGGACCCGGAGGGGCGAAACCTGTTTGCGGGAGGCTTCCTGGGGCTCGACAACATTGGAGTCTTCGACCGCTCGAAGCCGCTCCCCAACGGCGGGCATCTCGAGCAGGCGGACGGCACCGCCTGGATGGCGTTCTACTGCACGACGATGCTGGCCATCGCCCTCGAGCTGGCGAGCCAGGACCCGGTCTACGAGGATGTCGCGTCGAAATTCTTCGAGCACTTCGTCGCCATTGCCGACGCCATGAACTGTCTCGGCGGCGCCGGCTTGTGGGACAATGAGGACGGCTTCTACTACGACCAGCTCCACGCCAACGGCGACTCGAAGCTCCTCAAAATCCGCTCGATGGTGGGTCTTATTCCCCTCTTCGCGGTTGAAGTGCTTGAAGAGGCAACGATCGGCAAGCTCCCCGGCTTTCGAAAACGGATGGAGTGGTTCCTCAAGCACCGACAGGACCTCGCCCGGCACATTTCGTATCTCGAAAAGACCGACGACCACGGCAACAACCACGTCCACCGGCTCCTCGCGATTCCTTCACGAGACCGCCTGGAGCGGGTGCTGCGTTATCTGCTCGACGAGAGCGAGTTCCTCTCCGATTACGGCGTTCGCGCCCTGTCGCGGGTCCACAAAGACCATCCTTTTGTGTGCTGCGCGGGAGGCGAGACGCACCGCGTCGCCTATACCCCGGCCGAGTCGGACTCCTCTCTCTTTGGCGGCAACTCGAACTGGCGCGGGCCAATCTGGTTCCCGGTGAACTACCTGATCATTGAGGCGCTAGAGCGTTACCACCACTTCTACGGCGATGATTTCCAGGTCGAGTGCCCGGTCGGTTCCGGCCAGATGATGACTTTGAAGAACGTGGCGGCCGAGTTGAGCCGCCGGCTCGCGCGGATCTTCCTTCCCGACGCCAACGGCCGCCGCCCCTGCCACGGGGATGACGCCACGTACGCCACCGACCCCCACCTGCGCGACCTCATTCTCTTCTACGAATACTTCCACGGCGACAACGGCCGTGGCGTGGGGGCCAGTCACCAGACCGGCTGGACGGCCCTCGTCGCGCGGCTCCTCGGCCACGGTGCCTGCAACGAGCGCACGCTCGGCGGGTACGAAGTGCTGCGGCAACCACCGAAGTCGACGGACTCTGGCCAGGCGTCCCACGGAGGCCGCTGGGGCCTCGCCGCCGCTTCGGCACAGTCGCGCAAGTAGTCGGGCGTCAAAGGAAGCCGGAAGGAACCACGGAATACACGGAAAGAAATCCAGGACGGGATGAAGTCAGGGGGCAGACACTCTGACCTCGCAATCGAATCCGCTGCCGGCTGCAAATTCTTCCTTTTCGTCTTCTGCTGATTCCCGGCTTTTTCCGTGTATTTCGTGTATTCCGTGGTTCCACGTCTTCAGTCGCGTTCGGTGGTCACAGCACCGGGCCGATGCTCCACGGGGCGAACTCCTCGTCGCCGATTCCCTGGGCTTCACTCTTTGTCTTCTCCCCGCTTGCCACGGCGATGATCTTCTCGAAGATTTCCTCGCCCACTTCTTCGAGGCTGGCGCCGTCGAGAATGCGGCCCGCGTTGATGTCCATATCGTCGATCATCCGCTCGTACATCGGCGTGTTGGTCGCCACCTTGATGCTGGGCGACGGCTTGCAGCCGAAGCAGCTGCCGCGGCCGGTGGTGAAGACGATGACGTTGCAACCGCCCGCGACGAGTCCCGTCACCGAGACCGGATCGTAGCCCGGCGTATCCATGATGCAGAAACCCTTCTCAGTGATCTTCTCGGCGTAGTCGTAAACCGCCCGCAGCGCCGTGCTTCCGGTCTTCGCCACCGCCCCAAGAGACTTTTCGTAAATCGTCGTCAGCCCCCCCTTCTTGTTTCCGGGGGACGGGTTGTTATCGATCTGAGCTCCGAAGACGCTCGTGTACCACTTCCACCACTCGATCCGTTCGAGCAGCTTCTCGCCCACCTCGCGCCGCACCGCCCGCCGCGTCAGCGTGTGCTCGGCGCCGTAGATCTCCGTCGTTTCGGCCAGGACGGTCGTCCCTCCCGCCGCCACCAGCATGTCGCTGGCGATTCCAAGCGCCGGGTTGGCCGTCACGCCGCTGTTGCCGTCGCTTCCGCCGCAGTTCGTTCCGAGGATGATCTCCGAAACCGGAATCGACTCGCGACGCACCTTGTTGATCTCAGGGAGCATCTCTTTCAGCACGCCGACCGCCCGATCGATCGTCTTCCGGACGCCCCCTTCGTCCTGGATGTTCATGACGAGCGGGAGCGGGTCCGCCTTGCGTCCGGGGATCTGCAGTTGAGTCAGGTGCTGTGTGTCGGTGAGGAACGCCGCGTTGCCGGTTTCGCAGCCCAGCCCGATGACGAGGTACGCCCCGATGTTGGCGTGCTGGGCGAAGCCGGCCAGCGTGCGGGCGAGCTGCTTGTGGTCCTCGCCGCCGTACTGCATCGCGCATCCGGCCTTGTGGATGATCGGAATGACCCCGTCGACGTTCTCGAACTCGTCGAACATCGCCTGGTTGAGGCGGGCGGCGACGTGCTTCGACGTGTGAGCCGAGCAGTTCACCGTGCTGACGACGCCAAGGTAGTTGCGCGTGGCGACGCGGCCGTCCGGACGGCGGAAACCCTGGAACGTGCGGCCGACGATCGGCTTCGGAGGTGCGGGAATCTCCGTGCAGAAGGCGTAGTCGAGCGAGAGCTCGGCCACCGCCAGGTTGTGCGAGTGAATCCACTCCCCTTCGGCGATGTCTTCGGTCGCGAAGCCGATCAACTGCCCGTACTTGCGGACCGGTGCGCCCTTTGGCAGTGCTCGCAACGCCATCTTGTGGCCGAGTTCGATCGGCTCGGCGGTGCGGACAGTGAGGCGGCCGTCGTCGAACCGCAGTTCGACTCCCTGGCCGACCGAGCGGCGGGCGATTCCGATGTTGTCGTCAGGGTGCAGCTTGATGACGGGCGAGTCGACCGAGAGGGGCATTGCGGGACCGGCGGTTGTATCAGGAGGGAGCGGCGCGCAGCGGGCCGCGATTCCTGAAGATTAACCGTCCCCTCGATGCCGATCAATCGCGGCCGAGACGTGGGTCAGGTGGACAGGCGGGGTTGATGGAGTACAAAGCCTTCGACCTGATGCATGTGACATCCGCTGATGCCTGAGGATGTTGGGAGGAGCCATTGCAGCTGTCCGCGAGAAACGGTGCTCACGCCGCATCGCATCTCCGCCGATTCGAGCAACGCTCCTCCAGCCTTCCAGGCTCAGGCGCCGACAGCCGGTTGGCAATCCCACGGGGCGGTCACTTCGTGCCAAATCGGTACAGCGCCTTATCCGTTCGCACGAGGAGCGTGCTGTCGACCACTGCGGGCGAGGCGAAGATCGATCCGTCGAGCTTCGTTTCTGCGAGTTTTTCGAAGCTGCGGCCGGCGCGCAGCACCGTGATCGTTCCGTTCTCGCTGCTGAAATAGAGACGGCCGTCGGCCAGGACGGGGGACGCCCAATAGTTGCCGCCAAGTCGCTCCTGCCACACTGGCTTTCCGCTCAAAGCGTCGAGACAGACCAGCACGCCGAGGTCCGAGACCGAATAAATCAGTCCGTCGGCTCCCAGCACCGAAGGATTCGCCGGGACCTGCCTGGTGAACGTCCAGAGGACATGCGTCTTGGTGACGTCCCCTTCCCCATCGGGCCGGATGGCCCACAACTCGGGTTTCATGTAGCCGGTGACGACGAAGAGCGTCCCGTCGAGAAAGATCGGACGCGGCACATTCGAGAACCCGATGTAGCGGACGCGCCACAACTCCTCGCCCGTGACCGGGTCGTATCCCTGCACCTGATCAGCACCGGGAGAAACCAGCTGCCGGCGACCGTTCGACTCGACCAGCAGCGGGGTGCAATACGCCTTCTTGAACTCGATGTTGTTGCGGAGCGGGGCAGAGCGATTCGTCTTCCACTTGAGCTTGCCGGTGCGGGTATCGAGAGCGGCGACGTATTGCAGGTCGCGTCCGTCGCAATTCACCACCAGCAGATCGTCGACCAGCACCGGTGAACTTCCCGGACCTTCCTTGTGGTCGATCTTGAGTTCCTCGGTCTTCCACAGGATGCGGCCGGTCTTCGAGTCGAGGCAGGCTGTGCCCATGGCGCCAAAATGGACATAGACACGGCCTGGAGCCAGCACGGGCGTCGGAGACGCGTGGCTGTTCTTCGCGTTGACCTCGAGCGGATCGTTCGGCGTGAAGACTTCCACGTCGTGAACAATGCTGCCCTTCCTCAAATCGACGCACACCGCGCGCAGCGACTTGCCGTCGTCGCGGGCGGACGTCATCCACACCTGCCCGGCCATCACCACGGGCGACGACCAGCCGCGGCCCGGAACTTCCGTCTTCCGGAGAAGATTCTGCTCCTCGCCGAATTCCTCCGGCAACCCCTTGTCGGTTGCGATCCCCTGCCCCGTCGGTCCGCGGAACTGCGGCCAGTCGCCGGCAACGGCGATCTGGCAGCACAGAATCGCGCAGAATGCGGCAAGTGCTCTCGCAGGAATCAACCCGGCTTGAAACCAGTGGACCACAGAGGCAGTGGGCATGCCGAGGCCTGGATGGCGGAGTAAGGAGTACGGCGAACGAAGGGAGCAGGTCCACCATACTGACGGATCATCGGCGCGAATGCACGACGGTCCCGGGCCGAGACGTTTCGCCTCTCTTCTCCACTTTGCGGAACTTTGCGTCTTCGCGTCTCGGCATCAAAGGCTGTCCCGCCTGTATGCGAGTGATATTCCCCGACTTCGGCGAACTCGTCTTGCTCGCATCTCGCGATTCCGTTATTTACCCGCCCGCTTGATCCTTTCGGGCGGTCCCTCTGCGGCCGCGCCGTCGCCTTTCTGAATTGCCTGCCGCTTCTTTCTCGCGTCACCAACTCGACCGCCACCCCGAGGGAGGTGTCATGGACGACACCCGCATCCGGAATCGCGCCGCCGGTCTGTCCCGGCCGAAATGGCGTGCGCCGATCCGTCGTGCGTTCCTGGCGGTGTGCGGGCTGATGCTGGCCGGCCTCGCGACGGATCCGCTGTACGCCCAGAAGGAATTCGATCGTCCGACGTTCCCCGACGCGGACCTCGAACGGGGCCCGGAAGTCGGAAAGGAAGCTCCGCGCTTCACCCAGCCGAAGGCTCCGCCGCGCCGCCTCGCCGACATCGATCCGGATGAAGTCGATCTGCCCGACAGTCCGAAACGCAGCGGTCCCGGCGAACTCGATCTGAAGTTCCTCGGAGCCGACAAACCGCTGGTGGCGGTGCGGATCGAGGGGAACGAGACGATTCCCGAATCGGCGATCGCCCAGCACATCCGCACACGGACCGACCGCCCGGCCGACGAGCGGCAGATCCGCGAAGATGTCCGGGCCCTCTACGCCACGCGGTGGTTTTACAGCGTCGAGCCGCGGATTGTGGAAGAGTCGAAGGGGCTCGTCCTCGTCTTCAACGTGCTCGAGCGGCCGATCGTGCACAAAGTCGAGTATCAGGGCCGCAAGAAGATCAAGGAAAAGACACTCGCCGCTGAAACCGGCCTCAAGGTCGGCAGCCCGTTCGACATCACGTCGAACCGCGAAGCCGCCCGACGGCTCGAGCAGTTCTATCACGAGAAGGGTTTCGCCTTCGCCACGGTCGAACTCGAACGCGGCGGCAACGAAGGGGACCGCGAAGTCGTCTTCCGCATCCACGAAGGACCGAAAGTCAAAGTCACCAGCGTCAAGTTCGACGGCAATCACGACTTCAGCGATCAGTTGCTGGCGACCAAGCTGCACACGAAGAAGGCCAGCGGTACAAGGTCCGCAACGTCGAGTTCGCGGGCAACCGGATCTTCTCGAAGGATGAGCTGGGCGCGAATCTGAAGCTCTCCGAAGGAAAGCACTTCAACGCCCGCTTCCTCGAAA
>JADZEF010000091.1 GCA_020850695.1 Planctomycetaceae bacterium
ATGTCATTACGGCAATAAACTGGCCGCGGGTAATCTCCGAATCACTCATGAAAAAGTCTCGCGAGAACTTCACGATGTGACGCGGTAGCTCGTCTCTGCTGCCATCAACGTCAGCTATCGCGTTATACAATACTAATTCTTCATCCGCCGCTCCCATATTGAAGCTTTTCTTAGCCGATCGGATTCGACAGAATTGAATTCCTAAGCTGTTGGCAGTCTTTATAGAAGGTTCCTCGGGGCGCATCAGAGATCCCGCCAGCAAGAAAAACACGGCGAGAGGAGCACCTAACGCTAGAATCCAAACCGCAATTCGTGGATGGAGCGCCTCCCGAATGAGTGATCGCAGTGGTAATTGTTGAATGAGATCCCATTTTACGCGAACTCTCGATTTCTGCCCATTCCCACTTTCTACATGATTAGCCACCTCGTTTGGTGGCTTCACATCCGATGTCACGGCTCGACTACTGCGCCGAGGCGGCAAGATCCCCGAAATGAATTTCGAAAGCGCTCGCACGATGCCCGTACGCGACTGCAACATCGCGGTGTCTTTAGGTGGCGCACTAGCAGACTCGGAGCCTTCTTGCCATGTTCCACTTTTCAATGAATCCCAAAATCCAACATCTTCAACAGTACGATCGCGAGCAGTTAAGACACTTTTGGCGACGTCGAATCCATGCCGCGCGATCCGGAAGATTTCGTAGTGTGAAAGATTTTCAAGATCAGTCGGCGTTTTCCAGGCGGTTCTGGCGATCTCGCGACTCAAAGTGAATTCATTCTCGGCGGCTTGAACCTGAGCATGTTGAACCGATGCAATCGGAATACGCACTAAGCCTGACGCCCTCGCCAGATTCAATGCACTAATACAATCCATTTGTATTTCAACGACACGCATTAGACGCTTGCCCCATGTAGTGAGTGATTGAGGGACAAAGTTCGCTAATGACCAATCGACAGTTGCCCCTGCGTCACTCACAATGCAAAGGTTAGGTGACGCGTCCGCCTGCAGGCTTACCAGATAGTGGTCAAGGCCGAGATTGTCACGAATTCCACCATCCGCAACTTGGTTGTCTAGTAAACCCCCGAGTTCTCTACAGTCCACGTTCGGTCCAAAAAGAGCCGGTTCGATCTTGAGTGGCGGAAAGAACGGAGGGAACGCAGCAGATGCCATTACTGCATGGCGGACTTGGAGCATTTCGCAATTGATATCTTCGACTTTCTTTTGAAAGCCTTGGGTTGGATCTTCAAAGCGGTGTGACAGCGTCTTTGTACTGAAGCATACACAACCACCTGTTCTAAGAGTCGTTCCGAGCAATTCGAGCTTCAATACGTCTTTTGATGCAATTCCTCCGAGCGGAAACTCCTTGAATAGCTGCTTAAGTACCTCCGATGCTGATTGGTTCTTGCGAAGGACTGCGCGACGCAAATCAAGTTCAGTGACGAAACTCAATAAATCTCTGCACGCCTTGTTAAAATTCTCGAGATATCTGTTTCGATGAATCGCAAAATGTGCCGCAGTAATGCTTCCTCCCGATATCCCGATTAGGTGCGTCACCTGAGACAGAAGTGAGTCACCACTTTTGCCATCGGAGTGCTCGTAAAGAAAGCGAAGCACACCAAGGTGGTAAATGGTCGCGCGATAACCTCCTCCGGACAGCAGCAAGTGAATCTTGCGTCCGTTAAGGAGATCCGGCGACGCCACCGTGTCGGTACACTCTACTGCGGTTGTGGAATTCATAGGAGGTCTGCTTCGAGAGAGTAGTGACGTTCAACTAAACGAGTAGGCAATCCGAGCCTACATCCGTGTTGGATGCTAACCCGTGAAAAGGTAATCCGGAATGAACTGACATCGTTGAGCGAGGGGGGCTCGCGCCGAAACCCGGCTACTCAAATCACACTTTGAGACGAGGCGACCTAGTACCGTACATACTTTTCTTCCACTCAAAGATTGAACAAGAACGCCCGGTTGGTGATCAGAGCCCATGCGCGTCCTAGGCCATTGTGAGGCGATTGTTCATCAGTTGCAAGGCGCTTGCTTCCACGTCGCGGCGGAGTTCGAGGAGTCTCGTGGGGTGGGCACCGCCCAACATCATTGCGGGCGACGAGCCAATCGTGGTGGGCGATGCCCCCCTACAAAAGTCAGTGATTAAACAAGAACGCCGGGCTGTTGATCAGGGCCCAGGCGAGGTCCTGGGCCATCGTCAGGCGCTTGTTCGCCAGCTGCTGCGTGCTGACGTCCACGTCGCGGCGGAGTTCGAGGAGCTTCGGGTCCTCCGGGACCGGCTTCTGGGCCGTCGTCAGGTTTCCCTTCAGCTCGACCAGCTTCGGGTCGATCGGCAGCGGCTGCTTCGCCACTTCCACGGCCGCCTTCTTCTTCAGCCAGTCGGCGTCGCTCTGCTTCACGAAGTCGCTGAGTTTTGCCTTCTGGGCGTCGTTGCGGGCGTCGGCGGCGACCGCCAGGACTTCCTGCACGTCCTTCGGAATGCCGAACTGCAGCGGGACCGCGTCGGTCGTCGTCGAGATCCGGAAGCGGCCGAGGGCGTGCATGCCGTCCGTGTACTTCTGGTGGATGTCGATCGTCACGATGTACGCCGCATCGTCCGCCACCAGCTCCTTCACCTCGAAGACCGCCGTGTGCGGCTTGCTGAGTTCGGGCGAGAGGGCCCAGCCGTTGTCGGCGGCGTTGCTGTTGCCGTCGATCGCCTTGGCCACGTCGAAGTTGGCCTGGCTGAACGACGCCTTGGCGTTGTGGAGGGCCAGCTTCTTCTTCTGGGCCGGCGTCGCCTTGGGGGCGATGTTGACCTCGAACTCGGTCACGACGATGTTGCCATTCTGCGCACGGCCGGGGCCGCGGGCGGGCAGGCGGTCGTCGGTCATCGCTTCCAGCCGCAGCCCGGTGATCCCCTTCAGGCTCATCTCGGTCTTCAGCTGGTAAACCGTCTTCCCCTGGGCCCCGCTCACGAAGAGCGAGCCGTCCTCCTGCTTTTCGAGCTTCGCGTTGTTCGTCGACTTCATCTCGGCGAACGTCGTGGTGGTCCAGCCGGTCGTCGAGCCGAGGCCCGCTTCCCACGCGGCCACCTTCGGGGCGAACGTTCCCTCGTAATCCTTCAGGGCCATCTCGGCCGCGGCGATCTTGTCGTTGCGGTCCTTCTCGCGGGCGGCGACCGTCGCCGCCATCCCCGCTTCATAGGTCTGAAGCTCGGTCGTGGCTTTGGTGATGGCCTCGGTGCGGGCCTGCTCCATCTTGGTGCGGATGGGGGCGAACTCCCGTTCCCGCTGGTCGCGGGCGGCGACGAGCCGTGCGTGGTCGGCGTCGATCGTCTTGGCCGACTCGATCACCGCATCGATCTCGGTGTCGGTCGCCGGGCGGTTCAGCACCCGCAGGAAGATCTCGCTGATCAGCTTCCGATCGTCGGCCTCTTTCCCCACGAGCTTCGTCAGCTCGTTGGCGCCGTCCCCGATGGCGTCGCTGACCGTCGGCCCGCTGATGAGGGCCATGACGGGTCCCAGCTGCAACCCGCTCGTCCGCTCGCACTCGCAGGCGCTTTCGCGGACGGGACGGCCGAACGTATTCAGGAACCCGCTCGGCAGCTCGATCCCCGAATCGGGGATGGCGGCGGCCCGCGTGCCGGGGGCGACCCCGGGAATCCGCGAGACCGAACCCGTCACGCGATACACCGCATCGTACAGCACCTCCGCCGGCAGGCGGCGGGCGATGGCGTGCGAGTAGTTGATCTTGTCATCTGAGTTCCACTGGTTCGTCTCGACCGCCAGCTGATACGTCCGCGACTTGCAGATGAGCTTGATCATCGCCCGCACGTCGAAATTCGACGCCAGGAACTCCTGCGTGAGGTATTCGATGAGGGCCGGGTTCGTCGGCGGGTTGCCCGCACGGATGTCGTCGATCGGCTCCATGATGCCGACGCCGAACAGATAGCCCCACAGCCGGTTGGCGTAGCTCTTCGCGAAGTACTGGTTGTCGCGCGAAATGATCCAGTCGGCGAGCAGCTCGCGGCGGGCCGCGGTGGGAGGAGCGGTGAACGTCGCCGGGTACGGGAACTCGGGGGGCGTCACCTTGCCGGTCCGCTCGTGCTTCACTTCGCCCGAGCCGGTGTCCTTCACGATTTCATAGAGGGGCTTGGCCCCCTCGACGGCCGTCCCGCCGATGTTCTGGCCGGCGGTCGCCGGGTCGCCCGAGAGGCCGACCTGGGCGAAGTACGCCGCGGTGTGATAGTACTGGTCCTGGGTCCAACGCTCGAACGGATGGTCGTGGCACTTGTTGCAGTTGAACCGCACCGCGAGGAACAGGTGCGTGGTGTTCTCCATGATGGCGTCGGGCGTGCGGAGGATTTTGTAGTACGACGCGGCCGGGTTCTCGCGGTTCGACCCGCTTGCGGTAAGGATCTTCTTCGCGAACTGGTCGTACGGCGTGTTGGCTTCGATCTCGCCCCGGATCCACTTGCGGAACGCGGCGGCCCCTTCGGCCCCGAGGAACTTGCGGTTGACCTGGAGCAGGTCGGCCCACTTGTTGGTCCAGTGGTCGATGTAGTCGGGGCTGCCGACGAGCTTGTCGACCAGCTCGTCGCGCTTCAGCTTGCTGTCGCGGGCATCGGCGAGGAACGCCTTGACGTCATCGGCGGTGGGCGGAAGGCCGGTGAGGTCGAGATAGACGCGGCGGATGAAGTCGGCGTCGGTGCAGAGGCCCGACGGCAGGATCTTCATCTGCTTCCACTTCTCGGCCACGAGCTCGTCGATCTTGTTGTAGGCCGGCGGCTGCTGCCAGGCGAAGCCGGTGCGGTCCCCCATCACGGTGAGAGTGGTCGCCGCATAGGCCCCTTCATAGCGGGCGAGGATCGGCGATTCGCCGCGACGCAGGGCCGTGACGAGACCGGTCTTCGTGGCGGCTCCGACTTCAATGTTGCCGACTTCGACGAACGCCTCGCGGCTGACGTCGCGGACCTGGCCGTCGGCATAAGTCGCGAGCACGCGGAACTGCTGCTTGCCGCCGATCGCCTCGATCGTCGGGTTCGACGGGCTGAGCTCGATCTTGGTGACGCGCGGCACGTTGAGGTTCAGCGAGATGCCGTTGGCGATCCACTGGCGGAGAATTTCGTAGTAGATATCGCCCGGCTGGAAGAGCCCGGCCCCGACGTGCGGGACGGCGCCGGTCGGCTTCAGCAGCATCAGACTGTCATCGGGCGAGGCGAGGTTGACGCGGCGGGCGGCGTAGTCGTCCGTGAGGGCACGCACATCGAAGATGGCGTCATATCCGCGAAGCGAGAGCTTGAACCCGTTCTTTCCCTTGGCCGAGCCGTGGCACGTCCCCTGGTTGCAGCCCATCTTCGAAAGAATCGGATTGACGTCGCGAATGAAGTCGACGGGATATTCCATCGCCAGCCCGCTGACGGTGACCGGCACCGTGGTGCTTTGGCCGCCATATGAGACGACGAGCGACGACTGCCCCTCCATCGCGGGCCGCACAAGCCCGGTGCCGCTCACCTTGATGCCCTCAGTGGCAGGGCGATACTCGGCCACGCGGGTCAGGTCGACCGTCATCCCGTTGTCATACTTCCCGCTGACGACGAGCTGCGAATAAGCGAATGCATAACCGAGTTTGATCTCGGCGGGGTTCACGGTCAGCGAGACGAGATTCGCGCCCGAGGGGAGCTTCTCGCCCCCTTGTGGGACGTCGTCCTTCGCGGTGCTCACGGCCCGCATCATCATGCCGGTGCGGGCGACCTCGGCGGCGACCGGAGCGGCCGGGAATTCCTTCTGCAGCACGCCATTCGTCGGATCAAAGAAGCGAATGATGCCGTCACCACCGGCCACGGCGACCGTCGTGCCAGGGGCGTTGAAGGCGACCGCGTACGCGGGAGCCTTGTCGATGGAAACCTTCGCGACCTGCTTCATTCCCATGTCGCGGTAATCGGAGAGAACCTTGCGTTCCTCGGGCGTGCGAGCGCCGGGGACCTTCCCCATGATGGCCTTGATGTTGGCCGGAGCGTCCGCATCGTAGTTATAGGTGACGACCAGCAGCTCCCCTTTGCCGTCGAGAGCGCTCACCGCCGCAATCTGCTTGCCGTCGTCGCTGAACGTCGCGCCGTAGACGCGGCCCGTCATCGGGAACAGGTCCATGATGAGGTTCGCATCGTCGCCGATCTGGCGATTCGTCTCACGGAACAGGCGATAGACGCGGGGCGTGCCGTCCGATCCGCCGACCACGATGTTGTCGAACTTCGGATGCCGCGAGATCGTCTGGATGCCCCCCTTGAGCGCGCCCGGCGTGATCGACGTGAGGTTGTCGATGAACCGCTGCGTGGCGACTTCCGTTAGCTTCACCGACATATCGCGGCCGACGCTCACGACGTGCGTGCCGGCGACCGAAAACGTCGTATCGCGAACCCAGTCTTCGTGGGCCCCCTGGTACAGCACCTGCTCGCCGGTCTCGGCGTTGATCGCCCGCACCGTGTTGTCCGCACACCCGAAGCTGATCAGCTTCCCATCGGGCGACCAGTTGCCGCCATAAAGCGTGTCATATGTCTCCGGGTGCGACAGCACGAGCTTCTTGTTCGCGACATCCCAGACCTGGATTTCACCCATGCGGCCGGGGAGACCGCCGGTGACCAGCAGCTTCTTCCCATCCGGCGAGAACCGCACCGACTCAATCCGCTCGGCCATGCCGACCAGCCGGGCGACGCGGTCCGATCCGTCCGCCTTCAGCAGCAGCACTTCATGGAACCCGCTGACCGCCAGCAACTGCCCATCGGGCGAGAAGTCCATCGACGTCACAACCGGCTGCCGGCTGTAAACCGGCGGGTGCTCCATGTCGTATTCTTCCTTCGCGCCGGGGGGCGTGTCGTCGACGGCCCCCTGGGCGATCCAGTTCTTGATCGTCTCGATGTCCTTCGGCGGCAGCGGGGCCTTCTCCATCGGCATCGCCGCCTTGCCGTCCTTTGGCGTGATCATCTCGAGCAGATAGCTCTCCGCCGGCTTCCCCGCGACGATCGCCGCCTTCCCCGAATCTCCCCCTTTGAAGAGGCGATCGAAGGCCGTCATCACATACTCGCCCCCCGGCTTGGCCGGCTGGTGGCACCCCTGGCAGTGCGTCTGGAAGATCAGCCGCACGCTCTGGTAGTAGCTGACCTTCGTCTCTTTGGCGTCAGCCGGTTTCTCGTCGGCGGCGGAAAGCGAAGCGGCGGAAAGCAGAGACGCGAGGCAGGCCCCAGCGACGGCGAACGAGCGGATCCGTGCGAGCATAAAGGAGACCTCAGGCGAGCGTGCAGAAAGCGGAGAGAGCGCGGTGGTCCCGGAGAAGTCGGGAAAAAGGCGCGTGGCGGGCAGGACGAAGACGGCGACACCCATCCACCGCAGGCGCAAATCCGTCCCCTTTATTTATGACGGCTGATGCGACGGGTCGCAAGGAGACGTGCCGCCAACAGGGTCGCCTCTTGCTCAGCGAGCGGAAGCCGACGTGATGTGCGGGTGGACTTGTTCCACCGTCTTTGTCAGCACGGCTTGAGCTTACGCGGAGATCGAGGTCCACTCTTAAGAACGTCCGACAACCGGCGGAACGAACTTCAGCTCCTCGTCGGTCCGCGGCCGCAGGAAGTCGAAGTCGCAGCCTTCGTGGGCCTGCAGGACGTGGTCAATGTAAAGCCGCGGATAGCCGCGCAGATGCGCCGTCGTCGGTGGCTTCCAGGCGGCGCGGCGCTTCGCGAGAACGTCGTCCGCGACGTGCAGGTGGATGCGCCGCGCGGGGACGTCGAGCTCAATCTCATCGCCGTTCTCGACCAGGGCCAGCGTTCCCCCCGCCGCCGCCTCGGGCGAGACGTGCAGCACGACCGTGCCAAAGCTCGTCCCGCTCATCCGCGAATCACTGATGCGCACGACGTCGGTAATGCCTCGCTCCAGGAGCTTCGTTGGGACGGGGATCATCCCCCACTCGGGGAAGCCGGGGACGCCCTTCGGGCCGGCCTGCTTCAGGACCAGAACGCTGTGCTCATCGACGGGTAGGGCGGGGTCATTCACACGGGCCAGCATGTCGGCGTAGTTCTCGAAGACGACCGCCCGGCCGCGGTGCTGCATCAGATGCTTCGACGCTGCCGAGGCCTTGATGACGGCGCCGTGTGGGGCGAGGTTTCCCTGCACGATGGCGAGGGCGCCGGCTTCCCCCAAAGGCTTGGAACGCTCGCGGATCACCTCGCGGTCGTAGCAGCGGGCCTTGTCGAGGTGCTGGCCGACGGTGCTGCCGGTGACCGTCAGGCTGTCGAGATGGAGCAGGTCGCGGAGTTCGTTCATCACCGCGGGAATTCCCCCCGCTCCGTGGAAGGCATCCATCAGCAGTTTGCCCGACGGCGCGAGGTTCACCAGGAACGGCGTGGTGCGGGAGAGTTCGTCGAAGCGACTGAGCGGAAGCGTGTAGTTGAGCCGCCCCGCAATGGCGATGAGATGAACGACCGCATTCGTCGAACCGCCCAGGGCCAGCAGCGTGCGGATGGCGTTGTCGAAGGCGTGCGGGGTGAGAATCTTCGACGGCCGCAGGTCCTGCTCGACCATCTGCACGATCCGCCGCCCCGCCGCCTCGGCCGAAGCCAGCCGGCGGGCATCGGTCGCCGGAATGCTCGACGTCCCGGGAAGCATCATGCCGAGCGCTTCGGAGAGCCCCGTCATGGTCGAGGCGGTCCCCATCGTGTTGCAGGCCCCGGCCGAGCACGCGATGCACGCCTCCAGTTCATCCCACTCATCGAGCGTGATCTTTCCCGCCCGCACCTCGTCCCAGTACCGCCAGATGTCGGTCCCCGAGCCGACTGCCTCGCCCCGCCATCGGCTGACCGCCCGCGGCCCCCCGTTGATCTGAATGGCCGGCAGATCGGCGCTCGCCGCGGCCATCAACTGGGCCGGCGTCGTCTTGTCGCAGTTGCACAGCAGCACGACGCCGTCGACCGGGTTCGACCGCAACGTCTCCTCGACGTCCATCGCCATCAGATTGCGATAGAGCATCGCCGACGGCTTCATGAACTCCTCGCCGAGCGAGATCGTCGAGAACTCAAGCGGCAGCCCGCCCGCCGCCAGCACCCCCCGCCGCACCGATTCGGCGACATCCTTCAGGTTGCGGTTGCAGTTATTCAGCTCGCTCCAGCTGTTGGCGATGCCGATGACCGGACGCCCCGCGTAGAACTGCGGGTCGATCCCCATCGACCGGAGCGCCGACCGATGCTGAAAGGCGAGATCGGTGCGACCCGAGAACCACTGTTCGCTGCGAAGCATGGGGCGGAGGATGGGGGGATGGGGGCAGGGGGGGATGGGGGGACAGGCACCGAGTCGTGCGAGTCTCCTTCAACGCTCCACCATCCTAGCGACGCGGCGCAGCCGTTTCAGTGCATGAGAGCGATCCGGGCGGCGACAGCGAAAGCAGCTCTCAAGCTCCGCTTGAGGTTGAGCCTTGCGCGCATTGGGCTTCGATGGGCCAATCCACCTGCTTCCTCACGACGGCTTAACCTCAAGCGGAGCTTGAGGGCTACTCACCTGCGCCCACGAACCGGGGTCGCCTTCCGGCGGGGCCTCGTGCTGGCCAGCGACGCCGAGGCAGTGCGGCGGCGGCTGCGGGTCTGGTAGAAGCCGATTGAGCGGGCCTTCAGGCGACGGAAGGCGGCCAGCATCTGCTCGGCATCGGCGTACCGCTTCTTGGGGTTCATCTCGATCGATCGCTTAATGAAGGCGATCAGGTCGGGGTGAGCCTTGTTCTTCAGCTTGTCGTAGCCAGGGGTCGGCCACTCGTACGGCCATTCGGGAAGATGCCCCATGAAGAGGCGGCACAGGACGAGGCCGAGCGAGAAGACATCCGACCGCTGCGACGGCTTGCCGGCCGCCTGCTCGGGGGCCATGTAGCCGACTGTCCCCGTCCCGCGGGCCTTCACCGTCCGCAGCGCGATCTTCGCGATGCCGAAGTCGGTCAGCCGCAGCCGGTTGCCCGAGAACAGGAGGATATTCTCGGGCTTGATATCGCAGTGAATGATCTTCTGGCGATGGGCGTATGCCACCGCGTCGAGGATCTGCTCGGTCCACTCCATCGCCGTCATGAACGAGATGCGGCTGTGCATGCGGTCGGCCAGCGTCTTCTCGCCGAGGGGCGAAACGATGACGAAGTGGCCATCGATGAAGCTGGCGTTCTTCAGCGGCAGGATGTGGGCGTGGTCGAGCTGGGCGGTCAGTCGGGCTTCGTGCCGGAAGTCCTTGAGGACCGATTCGGTGAGGACCGCCGCGTGCGGCACCTTGAGCGCGACGCGGATCCCCTCGATCGTGTCGAGCGCCTGGTAGACGGTCGCGAAACCGCCCGAGGCCAGCTTCCGCTCGACGCGGTATTTGCCGACTTTCTGACGGACCTTAAACACGGCGTAGTATTTCCTGGCCAATGACATGCGGTCCCGCCTCCGTGCTGCTTGCGCATGCGGTCTCACCCGCCTTATCGGCAGGTGCCAGTCGCACCTGAAGCGAGTTCCCGGCGGACGGAAGAACCGTCATGAGCGCGCAACCCGAGGGATGAAACGTCGAACTGACCCCTTCGCCACGCCTCGATCCTTCGCGACGGCGTTCGTTCCCGGCCGGGCCGATCGTCCGCGCGCAGAGATCCCCGATCACCACAGGAGGGGGAGAGGCAGAGGGCGGAAGAAGGACCGCAGAGAACGCCGTCGAGCTATCGGCGAGTTTATTGTAATGAACTTTTTGTGGCGTCCATCCAGAATCTTTAACGGATTCTTCGGTCCCTTCGCGCCGCACGCGCCGACGGCGCGGAATTCCCACGGAAGACGCTCAAGCCGGCTTTAGAGCGCATTACCTTCGTGTTTTCCGGGTGGCCGGGTCTGACCGAAGGGAAGGCCCGGAATCCGCGTTCAAACCGGGCCTTCGCAAAGCCTCAGACCCGGCCACCCCTGATTCTTTTTCCGGAAA
>JADZEF010000092.1 GCA_020850695.1 Planctomycetaceae bacterium
CCTTGCACATTCCCGTCCCGAATGCGAAGTTCCGCGTCGCAATTGACGGCCGTTTCAACCCTCTGAGGATTCCCCATGCGACGATTGTCTTTGGCTGGACTGTTCCTGCTGTGCGGAGCGTCGGCCCTGGCCGACGCTCCGAAGCCGCTTGCTACGGGTTTGAAGAGTCCGGAATCGGTGTGCCTGGGGACCGACGGCGCGGCCTACATCACCGAGATCGGCGAGTTCGGCAAGGATGGCGACGGGCAGGTCTCGGTCCTGCGGGATGGGAAGACGACGGTGTTCGCCAAGGGGCTCGACGATCCGAAGGGAATCGTCATGTTCCAGAATATTCTGTACGTGGCGGACAAGGCGCGGGTGGTGAAGATCGACGCCGAGGGAAAAGTGTCGACCTTCGTCGCCGCCGAGTCGTTCCCGAAGAAGCCGCTGTTCCTTAACGACATCGCCCTTGACCCGGAAGGGGCGAAGCTCTTCGTGAGCGACTCGGGCGACTTGATGGGAAAGGAAGGGGCCGTCTACAGCATCGACGTGAAGACCGGCAAGACGGGGCTCGTCATCGACGCGAAGACGATGCCCGGACTTCATACGCCGAACGGCCTCGTCATGGATGGGGCATCGCACCTGCTGGTGCTGGACTTCGGCACGGCCACACTGTCCCGCGTGAAACTCGTGGACGGATCCTCGAAGCGGATCGCCGAGGGTTTCGATGGGGGCGACGGTCTCACCTGGGACAAGTTCGGCCGGTTGTTCGTCACCTCGTGGAAGACCGCCCAGGTCTTCGGGATCAACCGTCCCGGACTGAAACCGGTCGTGCTGCCGACGAAGCTCGAATCGGCCGCCGACAGCTGCCTCGACGCCACCGGCAGGTTCGTGCTCGTTCCCGATATGAAGGCTGGCACGTTGAACGCCATCCCGGCTGTTGTCCCGGGCTTCGAAGTGGACGAGTCGCCGTTGCCCGTCGGGCTGGAGACGGCGTTCCCCAAGCTGAAGTGGACCGGCTGGGAACCGACCAACGACGAGGGACAGGTCACGCCGCTGCGTCCCATTCTGCTGACGCACTTCGGCGACGGCAGCAACCGGGTCGTCGTCCCGACGCAGCAGGGGGTCATCCATGTCTTCGCGAACGATGACTCCGCCGAAGCCACCAAGATCTACCTCGACATCCGCAGCAAGGTGCGCTACGCCGACAAGCAGAACGAGGAAGGCCTGCTCGGACTCGTGTTCCATCCGAAGTACAAAGAGAACGGCGAATTCTTCGTCTTCTACACCGATGTGAAGAAGGAAATGGAGAATGTCGTCTCGCGGTTCAAGGTGAGCAAGAACGACCCGACGAAGGCCGACCCCGAATCGGAAGAAGTGCTGCTCCGCATCGAGCGTCCCTTCTGGAACCACGACGGAGGAACGCTCGCGTTTGGGCCGGACGGTTACCTCTACATTGCACTGGGGGACGGTGGTTCGGGGGGCGACCCGCACGAGAACGGTCAGAACCTGAAGACCATCCTGGGCCAGGTGCTGCGGATCGACGTCGACCACAAGGGGGACGGCAAGAAGTACGCCATTCCGAAGGACAATCCGTTCGTCGGAAAGAAGGGGGCGGCCCCCGAGATCTACGCCTACGGGCTGCGCAACATCTGGCGGATGGCATTCGACCGCAAGACCGGCTGGCTGTGGGCGGGTGAAGTGGGCCAGAACCTTTATGAGGAAATCAGCATTATCAAGTCCGGCGGCAACTACGGCTGGAACATCCGCGAATCGCTCCATCCGTTTGGAGCGAAGGGGGTCGACGTCCAGCCCGATCTGATCGATCCGATCTGGGAATACCACCACGACGTCGGCAAGTCGATCACCGGCGGGCTGGTCTATCGCGGCGGGAAGATCCCCGAACTCGAAGGGGCCTATCTCTATGCCGACTATGTCTCAGCCAAGGTGTGGGCGCTGCGGTACGACGAGGCCAAGGGACGCGTCGTCGCCAACCACGAAATCAAAGGTCCGGGCGTGCCGGTGCTGTCCTTCGGCGAGGACGAGAAGGGGAACGCTTACCTGATGACGCACACGCAGTCGGGCAAGGGGATCTTCCGGTTCGTTAAGTCGACAGGGAAGTGACGGACGGAACGCGTTGATCAAGGAAATCGAAAGGCCCTGCCGTGCGGTGAGATCCGCACGGCAGGGCCTGAGCGTTCCTGGCGTTCCGAGGGCTGAAACCCACAAGTCCCGCGTGGCACGTCACGTCGATCCGAGCTTCAGCACGCGGATGGCGTTGTTGCGGTAGATCTTGGCTTCGACGTCGGCCGGCAGCTTGAGGCTGGTGAAGACGTCGAACTGCGGGACCGCCTGGCCGGGCTGGAGGTAGTCGGTACCGAACAGCAGGCGATCCTGTCGGCGGATCATGAACTCGCGGCCGAACTCTTTGTCGCGGCTGATGGCGCCGGCGCCCGATCCGGCGGAGAGATCGCAGAAGAGGTTCGCGTATTTCTCCATCAGACGATCGAGCGCGCCCCCCGGCTTGACCGGCCCGTTGGGGTAGCCGCCAATGTCCTTCTGCTCGGCGTCCCCCGAGATCGAGGCCCAGAAGCCGGGACCGTGGCCGATGAAATTGAGCTTCGGGAACGTCTGAAGGGCTTCTTCGAGGTGCGGGAGGCCGGGCTTGTCCTTGCCGCGGAGGTTGTCGCAATGGAACAGGAGCGGGATGCCGATCTCCTCGCAGACCTGGTAGATCTGCATCATGAGCGGGTCGTTGAAGTTGAGCCCGACCTTGTGCTCGCCGAAGCCCTTGGCTCCCTTGTCGACGTACGACTGAATCACGCTCTTGAAGCCCTTCACTCCGCCGACGACCGAAGTCCGCGGGTCGATCGAGCAGAAGGGGATGAAGCGGTCGGGGTGCTCCTTGGCCGCCTTGAGAGCGGGCTCAGTCAGCAGCAGAAAGCTGGAAGACTCGGGCGATGTGAGCGGTAACAGAACTGCCTTTTCGATGTCGTGCTCGTCCATCCATTCGAGCAGAAGTTCGGGCGTCAGTTCCTTGTTGCCGTTCCACGTCGTCCCGATGTGCGTGTGGACATCGATGTACTTGGACGCCTTCCCCTTCGGCTTGTCGTCGGCGAACAGGCCGGACCATCCCGCGGTGGAGAACCACGAGGCGGCGGCCGCCGCACCAAGTGTTTTCAAGGCCGAGCGGCGAGAAAGGTTCATGGGCGAGTCAGTCATGGGGCGGTCCGGGAGAGGTTGAACTGAGGCTTCTGTCGAGCGAACGTATTCGATAGTCTTGAAATGAGAGTCGAACTGCAACCCATCCTCCGCCTGGTTCCGACACTCGCATGAACCTCACGCTGCTGAGAACGTTGACTCACAACAACGGCGTCTACTGGGCGGCCTTCTCGCATGACGGGAAGCGGTTGGCGACCGCGAGCCTGGATAACCTCGTGAAGCTGTGGAATCCCGCCACGGGCGAGCACACCGGGACATTGAAGGGGCACGGCGACGGCGTCACCTTCGTGGAGTTTCTTAAGGACGGGCGGATCGTCTCGGCCAGCCTCGACCGCACGGTGCGGATCTGGTCGGCGGAAGGGGAGCTCAAGACGACGTTCTCGGGACATCAACAGTACCTGGCGTGTGCGGCGGTGGCGCGGAACGGTTCGATGGTGGCCAGCGGCGGCTTTGATGCCACGGTGCGGCTTTACGATCCGCAATCCGGAGAGGCGGGGGCGGTGCTGAGCGGGCATGAGGGGAACGTCCAGGCCGTCGCGTTTTCGAGCGATGGAAAGCTGCTGGCCTCCGGCGGGGACGACCTTTCGATTCGTCTCTGGAACGTCGAAGCGAAGACGCTCAAGGCGAAACTGTCGGGACATGCGGCGACTGTCGAAGCGCTCGCCTACTCGCCCAAGGACGATCAACTCGTCTCCGGAGGAGCCGACGGCTTTCTGCGATTCTGGAACTCCGATGGAACGGTCGCCGCAAGCGTTCCGAGCCGATCGAGCAAAGTGAAATCGATCGGTTTTTCACCGGACGGCCGCTGGCTGGCTTCGGGCGGGACCGATGGGACGATCCGTGTCTGGAATGCCGGATTACGGGCGGAGGTGGCAGCGCGGGAGAAAGCCCATATCAACTCGGTGTACGGCGTCGCGTTTTCTCCTGACGGAGGGCTGCTGGCCTCCGCAAGCTTCGACCGGACGATCAAGCTCTGGAAGCTGGAGTAGGTGGGCAGTACGTCGAAGACCCGTCAGGCCTTTCGCTGACGGTACAGGTTTCGATCGACGGCGGCCGTCATGCGGTCGATGTCGAGTTCGCGGCCGAGAAATGCGGCGACCGCGCGGGCCGATGTTTCAGCCTGGTCCAGGAGATCGGTGTAGTTCACCTCGTGGATGTGCATGGTCGGTTGCCGGCCAATCCACTCCTTCACTGATTGAAGGTGCCGTTCGAAATGGACCCGCATCTCGGCGCCGTCCGCCGTCCCCCGCGTGGCCAGCATCCGCTCCTGTGACCGCATGACCTCGTCGAGATCGCGCCGCACAAAAAGGATGCGGTACTCGAAGCCGGCGGGGAGATGATAGAGCAGGAGCGACACGACCTTGACGGCCTTGCCGTCAGCTTCGGCCAGCCAGGTGTTATCGCTTCGCAGTCGCCGGACCTTGTCGTATTCGAGGTAGCCCCGCGGGTTGTGTTCGTCCGCCGCACGCTGGTCATCGCACAGGATCGGATGGCCGCCGGCCTGGAGCATCTGCATCATGAGCGAAGTGCCGGAACGGGGCAGGCCGGAAACAATGGCGATCATTCGATTCTGCTCACATCGGGAATCAAGCCAGCCGGACGCCGAAAATCCGCCCCAAGGCAAGACCGAAAGCCATCATCAGCACGATTGCCGCGATCGTCCAATGGATATCGTGCAGTCCGATCGAGAGCGTGCGCGAGGGGTAATTCAGCGCGATCCGCGTGATGGGTCCGTCCGCCGGCAGCGAGGCTTCCGAGGGAGAGAGCAGGCTGCTCCAGAATCCCCTCCGAGCGCGTTGCGGGGAGACCCGCACGAAGCTGTCGCCGACTGCGACCGATTTCGATGCGTCGGCGTCCGCGACGTGCACCCGCAGATCACTGGCACCAGGATCCACTGCCTTGAGACGCCACGAGATCGAGTTCTGCGATGGGATGCGAACGGGGTCAGAGTCGATCCGGACCTGGCCGGGCAGGATCAGAGTGACGCTGGTCGACAGGATGGGCGTGCCGGGATCGAGTTCGACATCCAGCACGATCGATTCTCCGACGGCGAATGGACGCGCTTCGAGCCAGGCCGACATCTGCACGAAGATCAGCACGATCGGAACGATGCCGACAAGCATGGGACGCAACAGCGTGGCGAGGTATCGCGCGTCCTCCGCGAGGATGCGACCGCAGGCGGAGAGGCTGACCGGCAGGCTGTGGCGGAACAGAAGCAGTTCGAGCGTGCGAGCCAGCAGGCGGTTTCTGGTCCGGCGGACGGCGGCCTGGTTGGACGTGAGTCGAAACACGAAGACCATCAGTGCGGCGGTCAGCAGCGACGCGAACGTCAGTCCGACCCACGGAGACGCGCCGGGCCACGGCCTCATCACGAGGTCGCCGGCGAAGTTCATCAGCTGATTGAAGAACCTCATGCGTCGCTCGGCAGAGGGCCGCCCGGTTGTGGTCTGATGGGTCGGTCATTCGACATATCCGAGCCCCTGCAGACGCTTCCGCACTTCCTCTTCGGACTGGGCCGTTTCGATTTCGGCGACCGTCTTTTCGAGGATGTGGATGATGAATTCATCAACCGAGCTGTATCCCGCGGCGGAGGCGGCCCGCTTCAGCGAGTCGTACAGGCTGCGTTCGATTTTGACCTTCGGTTCAAACATGGGGGATCGGTAATCAAGAGAGCAAGAGAAGTTCGTCGCGTGCTGGAATGATGGAAGTCGTCGCCGGGGGTGCTGCTCAGATCAGTGCCGTTCCCGTCATTTCTTCGGGAATCGAGGCTCCGAACGCCTTCAGGATGGTGGGGGCGAGGTCTTCCAGTTGAGGAGAATTGTGGCGGAGCGGCCGGCTGCTCAACAACACTCCGGGAACGAGGCTCGGGTCGATGCAATGGTCGCCGCTCCAGGCGTCGGTGTTGTCGAGGACGTGCTGTCGCGGGAAGCCTCCCAGAATCGTGTCCCATGATGCGCGATAGTTTTCATGGTAGCCGACGATCAGGTCCGGTCCATCGCCCGCGTGTGGTCCGGAGTAGATTTCGGAAGCTCGAAAGACTCGCTTGATCACCGGCGTGCCGGTCTCGGGATCCTGCACGGTCTGGAGTCGCTTCGCGAGTTCGGAAGCGAGACGGTCGATTTGTTCGTCCTTCACGAGTCCGTTCGCCTCGCGGCCGGCCCGGTTGAGGTAGAGGCCGTTGAGTCCGACCCCGTAGGCGCGGGTCCGCTCCCAATCGACTCCCTGGAACAGCGTCGAGCCGGCCCGCGCTGGCGCGCCCCGGGTTCGCAGAAAGCCGTTGTCGAGCAGCCAGGAGTTGAGGTTGAACTGGCGTCGGAAGGAGTTGAACCCATGGTCGGACATGACGAGGAGCCACGTTCGGTCGTCGAGGCGTTCCATCGTCCGGCCGATCGCCTGGTCGACCTTTTCGTAGAGGCTGGCGATGAAGCCCCCCTGGCTGACCGCCAGTTCGGGAGTGTAGAGCGGGTGCTTCGGATCGACAGCCCGCCAGAACATGTGCGAGCTCAGGTCGAGCGTCGAGAAGTAATAGAAGAGGAAGCCCTGCCGGAATTCGGCGAGTTCGTGTTCGTAGAATCGCATCCGCTCGTCATGCACGAACAGGGCCTGCTGGCGATACTCGTCCGAGTCGAGGACGCCGGACGAAAGGGCGTGCGTGTCTTCCACCATGCCTTGGGTGTAGAAGTAGCCCAGTTGTCTTGCCAGGCGCCTGGATTCGCTCGCAGGCGTTGAGAGAGGAATCGAGGGACTGGCTGGATCGACGTTGACCGGCGAAACGTAGAGCGCGAAGGGTTCGTGGACGCTCTTCAAGTACATGCGGCAGATGCCGGCGGCCTCTGCTGCGATGGGCAGCAGCGTGAAGCGAACCGGGATCCAGTCGCTCCATTCCCCTTCCTGAAGGATGACCGTCCGTTCCTGCACGGAGATGCGGACGACGCGGCGCTCGGGGTCGCGTTGAATCGTCAAAGGGACGGTGGCCGTTTCCCCTTCGGCCGTGAATTCGTTGACGGGTCCACGCAGGGAACAGGTGACAGTGTGCTCTCGCAGGGTGACCGCTTCGATGCGTCCCCCGGAAACTTCGCGCGGCTTGGCGGACGGGCTGTCCGTGAAGAACGTGAACGTTCCGTAGCCCCCCTGCAGGTCAGGCGTTCCCATCCCGGCGAGCGTGCGGGCTTCGCTCTCGGTCGGGGGAAAGTTGGCAGGCACGCGGAAGATGGAGCAGTCGACGCCGTGGCGTTCGAGTTCGTTCCAGAAGGTCGGTCCGCGGCGCCGGCTCTTGATGGTGGCGGGGGCGGTGGGGATGGCCCAGCGGCCGAACTTGATCGGCTTGCCGCCCCCTTCGAGGCGAGAGATGGAGTGGTACGGCTGCATCGTCGCGGGGTCGCGGGCGATGAAGTCGAAGATGCCGTGACCGCCGGGGTTGGTCCCCGAGATGAAGTTGGACCACGCCACGGGGCTTTGCGGCGGATTGCTGGTCCCCAGCGGCTGGAACGAACCAATTTCCTGCAGTCGCCGGCAGTGAGGCATGCGGCCTTCACTGATGAACCGCGTCAGCAGTTTCGGGTCCATGCCATCGACACCGAGCACGATCATCCGCTCGAGTTCGCCGCTCGCACGAGCCGCCGTCCGCGCACCCCCGCAACCGGTCGCGGCCGCGGCGGCCAGTGAGGCCTGCAGGAATCGACGTCGCGAGACGCGGTGCGGCATGGGGAATGGCTTTCTCTCAGCTCGCGACGGGAGACGTGGCCGGAACCGGGGACTGGGCCGTCGCGGCTTCGCGTCCCGCCACGAGACGTGTCATCCTTCGTCCGTCCATGTAGGGGGGAACCGGCACTCCGAAAAGTCCCAGGATCGTCGGTGCGAGATCGAGAATGTTGCGGGATTCGTCCGCCCAGCGGACATTCGAGAAGAAGACTCCCGGAACGATTTCGGGATCGACGCAGTGGTCGCCGCTCCAGTAGCGAGTGTTGTCATGGATTGCCGGACCGTCGGTCCGTCCCACCGCATTGTCCCACGACGCACGATACCCTGCTTCATACGCCACGATGATGTCCGGCCCGTTCCCCGCATAGGGGCCCTTGTAGGCTTCGCGGCTGGCGAGGGCCCGCCGCACGACCGGCGCTCCATCGACATCTCGCAACGCGACCAGCTTCGCGGCGATTTCCATTTCGAGCGCCGCGGCCTCGCTGGCTGGAACGATGCCGCGACCTTCTCGTCCCGCGCGGTTGAGATAGATCCCGCTGAGTCCAAAAGAGTAGGCTCGCGTTCGCGACCAGTCGACCGCGGCAAGGTACTCGCTCCCCGGCGGCGCATCGTCCTTGAGCGCGAGGTAGCCGTTCTCCCGCAACCAGACATTCAGGTTGACGCCGCGGCGGAACTCGCAGAAGCCGTGGTCGGAGAGGACCATCAGCACGTCGTTCTGTCCGACTTCGGACGCCACTTTTCCCACGAGGCTGTCCATGCGGGCATACATCTCGTCGAGAACGCCGGCATGCCGCGTCATGTCGCGGCCGGCGTTTGCGGGATGGGCCGGGTTGTCGTGCCGCATGAACATGTGCTGGATGCGGTCGGAAGCATCGAACACGCAGACCGACAGCCCGCGCGGCATGCGGCGGATAGCATCGAGAAACATCCGCTCGCGTTCGTCGTGAATCGCGTAGGCCTGCTCGAGGAATGCCGCCTCGCTGATCGCTCCCGCATTCAAAGCCCACGTGTCTTCGGCCAGGCCCAGCGTGGCGAACGAATCGTGCAGCTTCGCAAGATAAATGGAGTAAGAGAGGGGATGCGAGATCGGCATCGCCGGCCGCTCCGGGTCGAGGTGGATCGGCGAGGCGTAGAGTCGAACGTGAGGCTCGACCGATTCGAGCCGGAAGCGGCAGAGACCGTGAACCCGCGTCACCCGCCCGCAACGGAACGAGAGGCGAATCCAGCCGGAGTCCTGCTGAAGGGTGAGGGGCACCTTTTCGCCACTGATGTGCAGGACCGCGGAGTTCGCCGAAGTGATGTCGATCCGCAGAGGAACGCGAAAATCGTGTGGAGACTGACCTGGAGCGTTCGGCGGTCCGGGCAGCTCGGTTTCGATCCGGTTGCCATTTCGAGTGACGGCGATGTGCAGGCCGCCGGTCGCCGTCACGCACTCGCCGGGATCGGTCGTAAAAAACGTGAACGATCCCTGTGTGCCGCGGAGGTCGGGCGTGCACATTGCGGAGAGCGAGAGTCCGAAGAACTTCTCGGGTGGGAAGCTGATCGGCACGCGGAGGATCGTGCTGAAGATCCCGTAGTCGCCGAGAATCTTCCAGAAGGGCTGGCTCTTCCGTAGCAGACGGATGGACGCGCCCGAGCCCGTCAGCCAGGACAACCAGCCGGGGCGGCCTTCCGTGATCCGCGTGGAGGAGAGTTCGGGAAGGTACGTGCGCAGGTCGCGATTGAGAAAATCGAAGATGTTATGCTTGCCGGGATTGGTTCCCGTCTGAAACGACGACCAGGCGACGGGGGAGATGGGGGGAAGGGTGGTGCCGAGCTCGGAGAATGTGCCGGTGTTGGCGAGGCGCAGGAGATTCGGCAACCGGCCTTCGGCCATCAATCGCCGTGTGCGGGCCGGGTCGAGGCCGTCGAGGCCCAGCACGATGACGCGATTCGTTTCGCCGCGCACGCCCGAAACCATGCGGCGTATCGACTGGATGGCGAAACGGAATGGCCAGGTGAGGAGCGACACCGCCAGCAGTCCAAAGGCCGCCAGCAGCACAAAGAACGATCCGAGAAATGTGATCCCCGCGCCGGGTCCGACATACGCGACGAGAGTGGGAATTGAACCGGGCAAGGAAGACACCGCGGGGACGAGGCAGTGCGGGACGAACTGGTCCCGGGCGCTCGGGGGAGAATCAGAGTCTGGACGTCGACGCCGTTGGATCGAACAGAACCGATCGCGGCACTGATTATAAGACGATCCGTCGGCCTGGGTCGATCACGACGCTCGAGGAAGAGCAGAAGCGACAGGCTGCGGGCGGCCGCCCGCAGCGCCGTTAAACACGATGACCCGGCCAGGAGCGGCCGGGTCATGTGACAGGCGACTGATTCGTTCAAACGGGACATTGAGGTCCCGCGACAGGTCAGTTCTCCTTCTCGGCGGCTGGCTTGCCGTCAACAGGTTTCCGCTCGGGCGGCGGTTCCGGCTTGCGCTCCTCGCGGCGCGGCGGCGGCGGCGGGTTGTCGGGCTTCCGCTCGCCCTCCCGAGGCGGGCGTCGTTCCCCTTCGGGCGGCCGGCGGTCGCCATCGCGCGGACCCGGGTCACGCGGGAGACCTTCGCGAGGAGGTCCGTCCGGACGACGATCTCCCTCGCGACGCTCGCCTTCCGGCGGACGACCTTCGGGACGCCGGTCGCCGTCTCGGGGTCCCTTTTCACGCGGGCCACCGTCGCGAGGACCTGCTTCGGGTCGTCGATCACCGTCGCGACGCGGACCCGCCTCGCGCGGACCGCCATCGCGCGGCGGCCCGACCTCGCGGCCGTCAGGACGCGGACGATCACGGTCTCCTTCACGGCGGTCCCCTTCCGGACCACGACGCTCCCCATCGGGACCGCGTCGTTCTCCTTCCGGCGGCCGTCGGTCTCCATCCCGGAACCGTTCGCCACGACCTTCGGGAGCCGGCCCGCGATGGCCGCGCAGTTCGCGGACTTCGCGGCGCAGCTCGCTAATCTCTTCCCGCAGTTCGCGGATCAATCGCATCATCTGCTCGTTCGCAGGACCATCATGGTGCGGCGGACGCGTGCCGTCGCCCCGTTCGCGACGGCCTTCTTCACGACGCCCATCCTCGCGGGGACGTTCATCACGAGGCCGATCCTCTCGCGGACGCTCTTCACGGCGACCTTCCTCACGCGGGCCACCCTCGCGCGGCGGACGAGGCCGGTCTCCATCCTCGCGAGGGCGCCCCTCTCGCGGTCCGCCTTCCTCGCGGCGCTCTCCCTCGGGCCGGCGCGGACCGGGTCGATCCTCACGTTCGCGCGGCGGAGGATCACGCCGCGGCTCGCGCGGCCCGTCGTCCTCATCTTCGTTGCCGTTGTCCGCCCGGGCCGGCGGTGGGTCCTCTTTGCCATCGCCCGCTGTGGCGGGAATCAGCGAGATGCTCCCCAGCCACAGCCCTGCTGGAATCGCCGCAGAGAGAAGTCCCACGCGCCACCACGACGTGGCTGGCTGGTCGGACGGCGCGCCGAGCACCGCTTTCACTCGTCTCAAGACCGCCATCGAATCGTCTCCCATTCCGGTTGCCACGCTCGGCCGTCGTGCGGCCAAAGCCCGTTCCACCACAAACTCCAGCGCCGCGGCATAGGCCAGGGGATTCCCCGTGGCCGACACCGCCTCGCGGTCGCAACACAATTCCCGCTCGCGACGAATGCGGCGCGTCAGCCACCACACCGCCGGATGAAAGAACCACAACGCTTCGATCAATCGCTGCACCAGGTTGACCCGCAAGTCCCCACGCCGCACATGCGCCATCTCGTGAGCCAGGATCGCCTCAAGGCACTCGTCCGAGATCGTCGCCAGCCAGTCCGACGGCACAAAAATCCGTGGCGAAATCACTCCCGCCGCCAGCGGCTCGGCCACCTCACGCGAAGCCACGATCGCCGGCAGCTGCCGCAAACTAAGCCGTCCCGCCACGCGTTCGGCGATCTGCCTCGCGGACGCCGACAGAGGCGCCGCACGAAAAGCCCAGGATCGAAGGATGATGCTTCCCGCCAGAAGGCGAAGCAGCAGCACTGTGGTCCCCATGAACCAGAATGAGGTCACGGCGGGGAGCACCCACCACCGAAGCGCCAACGAGAATCGAGAGGTGGCGACCGACGAACCTGCGGCCGATGCCTCACCAGTTGCAGTTCGCTCAGCAGTCGCGTTGGCGGCGAAATCGGAAGCCGTTCGTTCAACCATTCCATCACTCAGACCACCGTCCGAGACCAGATCCGGAAGCGATCCGACGACGGTGACGGACTCCGAAGCTTCGACTGCTTCATCATCGACGTCTTTCGTCCCTCGGGATTCATTCCCGTCGCTTTCGATCGAGTCATGCTCCACTTCAACAATCCGCGAGATCGCAGGCTCCGCGACCTCTGTGGATAACTCCGCTTGTACGACAGCGACGGAAGACTTTCTGTCACTCGATGTCGGCGACTCGCTGATAGCCAATGAGAGGAACGGTGCGGCGGCGATCGCCAGCAGTGTGACCAGCGAGCGGCGATAGCGAATGCGAGCGCCAACCGGTCGCGTCCGCCGCTCGACGATCAGCAGCAGCGCCGTCAGGGCACAGGCCTGCCAAATGAACTGGATGAGAATCGCAGCTCCCTTTAACCAGAGCGGATGAGCAGCCCAGTCACTCGACAGAAAGCCGAGATCGCTCATTTCGATTCTCCCCCGGTGCGGTGAGAATCGATCAGGCGATGAATCTCGTCGAGTTCTTCCTGCGACAGCCGCGACTCTTCCAGCAGATGCGTGACCAGCGTCTTGGCCGAGCCTTGGAAGGCACGGCGGCACAGGTCGCCCACAAGGCTTCCGAGAGTCGACTCCCGAGATTCGCGGGCGCTGTAAAGAAAGGCTCGCCCCTGCGCCTGGCGACTCAACAGGCCCTTGTCCGCCATGACGTTCATCAGGCTCATCACCGAGGTGTAAGCCCGGTTGTCTCCCTGGGCCTGCAGCACATCAAGCACGTCGCGGACGGTCGATGTGCCGCGATCCCAGAGGACCTTGAGCACTTCAAGCTCGGCCGGCGTCGGTTGTTCGTTGCGGGGGCGGACCATCGCGCGTTCCCTCCTGTGTCAGCCCATTGAACCCGGCGGCTTCGACTCCGTTTCGTGCAAATTCGCCTCGCCAGAAAAATCTACTGGAAAAACCGTAGACGTCAACGGTGAAAACAGTAGATCGGTGTTGATTACGGTGGCGTATCAGCCGTTCGCGGACGGCGCCCTGTGTTCAAACTGGTTTTCCGGGAACTGGTTCCGACGCATGAAGAGGTCTGTAACGGACGATGCGGAACCGCGCTCTAGGAAATCTCCCGACCACTCTCCGGAAAATCTGGTTGTCGATTTCTTCTTCCCAGACTACGATGAATCAATCAAACGATTGATTGAATCAGCCGTTTGCGGCCGACTATGGATTATCAATAATGGACGACACACGGCAACGACTTCTGAACGCGGCCGGGCAAACCTTTGCTGAAAAAGGGTTTGAGGCGACGACGATCCGCGAGATCTGCCGTCTGGCTGACGCGAATATTGCTGCGGTCAATTACCACTTTGGTGAGAAGGAACAGCTCTACATTGAGGCGGTCAAGCAGGCACACTGCCACCGCGGCGAGATGCCGCAGTTCGACTGGACCGACGAGACGCCCCCCGAGCGGAAGCTCGAGGATTTCCTGCGCGACATGATGTCGATGATGGTCGACGACGAGAGTCCGTCGTGGCACATCGAGCTGATGATGCGCGAGATGGCGAGACCGACGGCCGCCTGCACCGAACTCGTCCGCAGCTTCATCGGGCCGATGTTCGATCTGCTCAACCAGATCATCGCCGAGATCCTTCCCGTAGGAACGCCCGCGGGTGTTCGGCATCTGCACGCCTTCAGTATTGTCGGGCAGTGCCTCCTCTATCGCTATCACCGTCCCGTCGGTCGCCTGCTCATTGATGAGGGTGAGTTCCGATCGCTCTGGAACGTCGACAAACTCACCCGCCACATCACCGATTTCAGCCTGGCCGCACTGCGCTCTGCGGCCCGGACGTCCGATGCGGAGGCCGCGCCATGAACTGGCTCGCCTGGAAAATGCTGACCGGAGACCGCGCCAAGTACTTTGGCATCGTCTTCGGAGTGGCGTTCGGATCGCTGCTCATCGCTCAGCAGTCGTCGATTTTCGTCGGACTGATGCGGCGAACGTCGAGCCAGATCCTCGATGTCACCGAGGCCGACGTCTGGGTGATGGATCAGCGACAGCAGAACGTCGACGAAATCCGCCCGATGCCGGACAACCGCCTCTACCAGGTGCGAGGGGTCGAGGGAGTGGCCTGGGCGGTGCGGCTCTACAAGGGACTCGTTCGCATCCGCACCGACGACGGCCAGTTCCGCCAGGCGATTCTCGTCGGAGTTGACGACTCGACGTTCGTCGGCGCCCCGCGACAGATGAAGCAAGGCGAACACGCCGACCTCCGGCGTCCCGATGGCATCGTCGTGGACGAGGCAGGCTACCGCGTCCTCTTCCCCGGCCAGCCCGTCGAACTCGGCCGCACGCTCGATATGAACGACCGCCGCGCGGTGGTCGTCGGCATCTGCGATGTCACGCCCCCGTTCCAGACCTTTCCCGTCATCTACACCCGCTACAGCCAGGCGACGCAGTTCATCCCCCGCGAACGCAACACCCTCTCGTTCATCCTCGCGAAGGCCGAGCCGGGCGTCGACAAGGACGAGCTTTCCGCCCGCATCCGCCACCAGACGTCGCTCCAGGCGATGTCGTGGGACGACTTCTTCTGGTTCAACATCCGCTACTACCTGGAAAACACCGGAATTCCCGTGAATTTCGGCATCACGGTGACGCTCGGGTTCATCGTCGGAGCAGCCATCGCCGGCCAGACGTTCTACCTCTTCACGCTCGAAAACCTGAAGCAGTTCGGCAGCCTGAAGGCGATGGGTGTCGACAACCTCCGGCTCGTCGGCATGATCCTCTTCCAGGCGATGGCGGTCGGACTGATGGGCTTCGGAATCGGGATCGGAATGGCGGCCGGCTTCTTTGAGGCGATGGAGATCTCGGGCCAGGCCGACCTGCGCGGAATGTTCGTCCCGTGGCAGGTGATCGCCATGACGGCGGCTGCCGTGGGAATGATCGTCGTCGTCGCCAGCCTGCTCAGCCTGCGGCGCGTCCTCGTCCTCGAACCAGCCGTCGTCTTCAAGTAGCAAGCTTCGTGATTTGCGTTGAGCCCCACCGGGCTCGCCCCGGTGTTGAAATGACTGGTCAGCTACGCCACACCCGCAAGGCTCGCATCGAAAATAGCCGGACAGTGACGGCACCATCGGCACAAGGCCGATGGGCGTGGCTCCGATGAGCGAGCCTATCCCTCGAGATGACAACGGTGAGTCCATGAGCGCCCTTGATCAGCCCGCAACCGCATCGAACGTCGTGACGGGATCGGCAGTCGTCTGCCGCGGCGTCACGAAGGAGTTCGGCTCGGGGGACTCCGTGGTAAGGGCGCTGCGCGGCATCGACGTCGACGTCGAGTTCGGCGAGTTGACGCTCCTTGTCGGCCCAAGCGGGTGCGGCAAGACGACGCTGATCTCGATCATTGCGGGGTTGCTCGATCCGACCGAGGGCGAGGTCGAAATGCTGGGACAGGACCGGCGAAACCTGACCGGCCGGAAGCTGGTTCAATTCCGGGCGGAGAACATCGGTTTCGTCTTCCAGCAGTACAACCTGCTTCCATCGCTGACGGCCGCGGAGAACGTCGCTGTTCCTCTGCTGGTTCGAGGACAAGAGCGTCTGCCTTCGATCCAGAAGGCCGTCGAGATGCTGGATGCCGTGGGGCTCGGCGATCGAGCGAACTCGATGCCATCGCAGCTCTCCGGCGGTCAGCAGCAGCGCGTGGCGATCGCCCGCTCGTTGGTGAATCAGCCGCGACTGCTTGTCTGCGACGAACCGACTGCCGCGCTCGATGCCAAGTCGGGACGAAACGTCATGGGGTTGCTGCGGGACGTGGCGCTCAGCTCGAACCGGGCCGTCATCGTGGTCACGCACGACAACCGGGTCTACGACTTCGGCGACCGCATCGTCTCGATGAGCGACGGCCGCGTCGAATGCGTCGAAGAACGTCCGTCGAATCCCCACTCCTGAAATCACTCCCTCGCACTGCGCTCACGAACTATTCTTTTTGGCTGTCGGTGACTTATGAAGCGTTCACTCATCCTGCCGCTGGTTTCAGGTATTTTTCTGCTCTTCGCCACGCAGCACGTCATGTCGCGGCAGAAGCCGATCGAGCAGGCGTCCCCGCCAATTGAGCCGTCGCGCTCTCCCTTCGATCGCCAGGTGGCGGGGAGCGGGATCGTCGAGGCGCAGACCGAGAACATCAAGATCGGCTCGCCCCTCGCGGGGATTGTCGAGAAGGTGGATGTCGCGGTCGGCGACACCGTGAAGCCCGATGCTCCACTCTTTCAGCTGGACACTCGCCAGGTGGAAGCCGACCTGCGGGCCGGCGCCGCACGGCTGGCGGCAGCGGAGTCCGAGCTCGCGCGCATCGCCAGCATGCCTCGACCGGAAGACGTTCCGCCGGTCGAAGCCCAGCGACGCGAGGCCGAAGCCCAGGTCGCTGAGATGCGCGACATGTTCCAGCGGACGACGCGGCTTTTCGAGAAGAAGGTGTCGACCGAGGAAGAGATGACGTCGCGGCGGGCACGGCTTGACGTCGCTATGGCACAACTCGACCGGATGAAAGCCGAGGAAGCTCGCCTCAAGGCGGGAGCGTGGGATGCGGAGAAGAAGGTCTCGAAAGCCGCGGTTGAACGGGCGCGGGCGGAGTTGGAGCAATCCCGCACCGAGCGCGACCGGCACACGATCCTCACTCCGCACATGAAGGATCCGGACGGCGAACCGGCGGAGTTCGTGGTGCTCCAGGTGAATGTGCGGCCCGGCGAAGCGGTGGCGTCCGCCTCATCGACGGCGCTGATCGTCCTCGGAAACATTCGTCGTAAGAACGTCCGGGTCGACATCGACGAACATGACATCCCGCGGTTCAACCCTGAGGCGGAGGCGATCGCCATCGTCCGAGGCGATGCGCGGGAGCAATACCCGCTCCAGTTCGTGCGGATCGAGCCGTACGTCATCCCGAAGCGATCGCTGACGGGAGACAACACTGAGCGTGTCGACACGCGGGTGCTGCAGGTCCTCTACCGCATCGACGAATCCGGGCGCTCACCGATCTACGTCGGCCAGCAGATGGACGTCTTCCTCAAAGCGACCGATCGCACCGCGAGCAAAGCAACGGCGGGCCGTTGAAGCAGATGAAGCTCAACGGCACCACACGATGCTTCCTAATTGCGGATCTCATCGCCCCTGACTCCTTCATTAATCACGTCGAGTCAATCAGAGTGTGGAGCATTCCGAGAACGTCTCCCCAATCTCTGCGTCTTCTCTCCGTGGCCTCTGCGTTCAGGCCTTCCGCTTTTGGATGAGAATTCTGAACCGCTGGCGACACCGAAGTCCTGTCGAACAAAGACACGAAGGCAATAGATCCCTGAACGCAGAGTTCGCAGAGGGACGACGCAGAGGGGAGGGAGACCGCCCTCCGACGCCGGATACGGACCGCGCGATCATTGGTTGTTGTCAGCGAATAAGAACAAAGCTGCCAGCAGATTCTTTCCGTCTGGCTTCTTTCCTTTGCGTTCCCCCTTGGCGGCCTTGGCGTCTTTGCGTTGAAGTCTTCAGTCTTCGCCTTCCTCCCCCAGCCACGGCCGAATCACGGCAAAGAATGCCAAAGGCCTCTCTCCCCGGTGAAGGGAAAAGAGGCCTCTGGTTATAAACAAGGCTGGTGGAAGAGATCGCGTCTCGCGACGCTCGAGAGCGTTCGCGGCGATTGTCGATCGGATGAATCCGGTCTACCTAGCCGACTCACAACCGACTCCGAAGAG
>JADZEF010000093.1 GCA_020850695.1 Planctomycetaceae bacterium
CGACGTTCAGAACAGCCTGACCTTGATGCCTGTCCCAGCCTTGTACACCTGCTGGTTTTGACGCGCCCATTCGTGGCTGGTTTTCACGCGCCCAATGACACACCGAAGCGGCGAACGACGGGTGCTTTGTCGCTGCAGTCGATGCGAGTTCAAGCAAAACACTTGATCGGTAGAAGCCCGCGTTCTTCGATATAGTCTGTTTCGTGTAGCACCGAGGGAAAGAGCGTCCCGTAAGTGCCTGGTACCGGTCGGCGCGAGGCAGCCCGTGGTCCTTGTAGAAATCCCGTCGCGTGCTCTCGAGTCCGCTGGCTTGATTGACTGCGATCCTTGAAGGGCGAACGAAGAACGTCGTGGGGAGCCGCTTCCGGCTGTCAGGGGACCGCATTAGGCTTTGTGGTCAAACGTGGCTCAAGCCACACCGCATGGGCATGATTCGAGCGGGACGAGCTTGCGCGGATTTCGAGCGTTGTGACGTTCGAGACATCGATTTTGAAGTCTTCCGAGTCTCCCCGTTTCTGCAATCGCATGGATGTCCAGAGCGGCTGGCCGTCCCCCAGAATCTGGAACACGATTGGTGCTGAGGAGCCTGTCTCCGGCACCGTGTCGTTGATCGCCGCTGATCCTGTCAGAGTGTCAAACTGGCTGGCCAACCGATACCTAACGAACGCGGCGGAAACGCCGAACGGATGAGTCCACAGTCCGTGGGGAGACAGTTTGCCCTGGCTCGACACGGGATCGTCCCGCGTTGTCTTCGGTCCCCACACTTCCCGCTTCTGAGGTTCCAGATCGCTCAGGAACACTTCCTTTTTTCGAGCCAATCGCCACACATGCAATGATTGGTCGCTTGTGGCGGCCCCCTCGGCGTTCGACAAACCATTCCTTTCCTTCCCGATGGCGGCCACGAACATTCCGGGACGCAGAGCGACCTGGTCGACAGCGAACATCGTGTCGGTCCGACGGGCCAGTTCGCGACCCGTTGTCATGTCCCATACTCGGATCGTGCCGTCCGCCCCGGCGGTGGCCAGCGCGCTTCCCTCTGCAGACGTGGAAAGCGCTCTCACCGCCGCCGGATGTCCCTCGAATCGGCGGACCTCGGTCCGGGTGTCAAAGTCCCACAGGCGGACGGGACCCTCTGCACCGACGAGAGCCGTCAGAGAACTCCCCGCAACCGCAGTCATTTTCCGCACCACGCCAACCGGACGGATCACCCGCGGGCTTTCGTCTCCAGAGAAAACATCCTGAAAATGGAGGGCATGACTTGAGGGGTCCGCATCGACAGCCATCGCCGCGATGCTCTTCCCGGCGCGGTCGTTGAAAACCGTCGACGTCAGGATCGAACCTTTGGGAACGATCTCACGGATGAATTCGCCGTCGGAAACGCGCCAGAGCCGGATCCCGCCAGAACCCGCGATGGCGACCATCTCTCCGTCCGGCGTAAAAGCAACCTCGGTGAAGAGTCCGGCTTGCCCCGCCCGCACGAATCGTCGCAGTTGGCGTCCTTCTTTCATCGACCAAGTCCACACGGATCCGTCCGCTGCGCACGAAAGTCCCATCTCGGAATCCGGAGAAACCGCGACGCCGGTCACCGCACCCTCGTGTCCCGTGAAGCGTGCGGTCTCGCGGCCCGACTCCATGTCCCACACTCGCACCGTGCGGTCGCTGCAGCCAGTGACGGCCCGACTTCCGCTCGGGGCGACGGCCAAAGCGGTGACCTGGCCCGTGTGTCGTTCCAGACGACGCCCGTCGACGAAGTCGAACCCGATCAGCGGCGACTGTTCGACGGTTGCCGCTCGAAAGGCATTGCCGATCGCGCGGCGCGACAGACGCGGCTCGAGCCAGGCGGCGTGCGCCCAATTGGTGGTTTGTGCGCCGGCTGAGATCTTCAGCCTTTTGACCCCTTCGACATGGATCAGGAAATCTTGAGTGTCGCCGCGGGCCTGAAGCCCACGTGACTCCCAAAGCAGCTTGTCATCGCCATGGACGGCGAAGATGACCGGACTGTTTGAACCTGCGACGAGGACCGATTCGTTGATGGTGACGGTCCCGAAGAAGCTCGCGTAATCGCCGTCCAGCTCATACTCCGCAAAGGAAGGGGGGCCTGCATCGATCCCGGGGTGTGTGAAGAGGCCGTGGGTCAGGTGCCGCCCCTGAGTGTTCAAGCCTCGCGCCAGTCGACCGTCCGGAATGTCGATGACGGCCGGCGTCAGTGAGGAGAGATAGACGTCTTCCGGACTCGGAAGCCGCAGGATCTGGAGCCGTGTCTCGGCATCTTTCGGCCATGCCGCGGACATCGGTCCTGTTTCGGGTGCGAAGTGCCCCCCGCCGCATACCGCCGTCCGACCATCCGGCAGCATGGCAACGTGGTTGGTGAGGTACGTGCGGGAAACGTGCCGCGTCACTTCCCGACCGGTCTTTACATCCCACAGGCGCACCGTTTTGTCCGCCGCCCCCGTGAGCAAGATCGATTCTCCGGGTAGAACCGCTCCGCTGAGCACGGGGCCCTGGTGGCCACGAAAATTGCGAACCAGTGTGGACGACCGCAGGTCCCAGAGTCGGAGCACCCCGTCCGAGTGACCGGTGACGAAACGCTGCCCATCCTTGAAGAACCGCAGGAAGTGAGGAGTTCCGGGCACGCCGCCGAAGATCTTCGCCGCTCGGCCAGACTCCGCGTCAATGAGCATGAATCGTCCGGGCGATGCCACGAGCATCGATTGACCATCCGGCGTGAACTCAACCACGCCCGTCTCCGACATCGGAAGGAGAATGCGTTGCCGTTGTGCGCCGGTCCCGACATCCCAGACCGCGACCCCTTTCGCTCCCACCGCGGCGACCCGCGTCCCATCCGGAGAGAAGGCCGCATGATGGACAATGCCGATCTCCGGTTTCGCCTCCATCGTTCTCGGATCGTGGCCGGACTCTTGATCCCATAGTCGCAGCAAGCCGTCGTTTCCGACCGTGAGGATCACACTCCCATGGGGCGAGTATCGGGCGGCGCGGACCCCCTCACGATGGACCATGCGGCGGACCTCGCGGCCGACCATCACATTCCAGAGCCGTACCGTCCCATCGTCCGATGACGAAAGGGCGTAACGACCATCGGGCGAAA
>JADZEF010000094.1 GCA_020850695.1 Planctomycetaceae bacterium
ATGCCGAGTACGCCGCTTTGCGGGGGATTCACGATCGGCGTCGAGAGCATCGAGCCGTACACGCCGCCGTTGCTGATGGTGAACGTGCCGCCGGTCAGTTCTTCCGGCATGAGGGCGTTGTCCTTCGCCCGCACCGCGAAGTCCGTGATTCGTCGCTCGATCTCGGCGAAGCCCATCGTCTCGGCATTTCGCAGCACCGGGACCACCAGCCCCTTGCCGCCGCCGATCGCCACGCCGATGTCGCAGTAGTGGTGATAGATCATGTCGGTGCCGCGGATCTCGGCGTTGACGCCGGGATAGGCCCGCAGGGCTTCGACGGCAGCCCGCACGAAGAACGACATGAAACCGAGCTTCACGCCGTGCTTCTGCTGGAACGTGTCCTTGAAGCGGTTGCGGAGTTCCATCACGCCCGACATGTCGACTTCGTTGAACGTCGTCAGCAGGGCCGCGTTCTGCTTGGCCATCACCAGGCGCTCGGCGATGCGACGCCGCAGCAGCGTCATCGACACCACCTGGTCCTGACGCGAGCCCGCCGCGGTGGCGGGAGCCGGGACGATCTCGGTCGGGGCCTTGCTCGCCTTCACCGGAACCGAAGCGGGAGCTTCCGGCTTGCTCGGCTTCGAGACTTTCTCGACGTCTTCCTTCGTGATGCGTCCTCCGGGGCCAGTCCCCGTCGCCTGCTGGGCCGAAACCCCGAGGTCATGCGCGACGCGGGCGGCGGACGGCATCACATGGCCGTCCCCCTTTTTGCCCGTGGAGGAAGGGTCGGCGGAGGCAGCGGACGCCGCTGGAGACGCGGCGGACTTTTCACCCGCCGGCTTGCCAGCCGGTTTGGCCGCGCCCGCGGGAACCGCCGCTTCGTCGATGATCGCGATCGCTTCGCCGATGGCGGCCGTGCTTCCCCCTTCCTTCAGAACCTTGAGGAGCACGCCGGCCGACGGGGCGGGAAGGTCGAAAGTCGCCTTCTCCGATTCCAGCTCGATCAACACCTCGTCACTGGCCACGGCCTCTCCGGGAGACTTGCGCCAGTCTCCCAGGCGGACTTCCGTGATCGACTCGCCGACGCGCGGCACGACGACTTCAATGGGCATGCGAACTCACACCGCTGATAATGACTGAAAGCGGCGCTCCAGCGCCGCAGAAAGACTGGTTCGGACACGCAGCCCCGTAGTGTCTCCGCGCCGCGTGCATCATTCAACCCAAGGGGTCGAATCGGTTGCGCGAAGGTTGCGTCCCGCAATTATTGGCGGTGCGTCTGATCAGGAGTCGTGGCACTCGTCATCTGGGAAAGCGTTTTTCACCACGGAGACACGGAGTCACGGAGAAAACCAAGCCAGAAACGCGAAAGGCATCTCACAGCAGCAAGCAGAGGAAGCAGAGAGAAGGCAGGCAAGAGAGGCCAGAATTCTCTTGCTCCGCCGCATCCCTTTCAGCACCGTTCGACATCCACATTCTCTCTGCTCCCTCGGCTCGCTTATGTCGACTGCTTTTCTTCTCCGTGACTCCGTGTCTCCGTGGTGGAAATGGTCTTGGATCGCACTTGCCAGGAAATCGCCATGAACAGCTGAATCTCCAGAGATAAAGGATGCCCCTTGCGCGACGTCGAAAACTCGGATGTGGGCGATGATTCGTGCCGGAAACGCAGGACGGGCCGCCATTCGCCTCGGAATAGCGGCCCGTCAGTCTGCTAACTCAAGCTGGAAGTTCAGGCTCCGTCGATCAGGCAAAAGCCTTTGCCAGCAGTTTCTGTTGTTCGAGCTTGTGGCTGGCGTTCGAACCCGTCGCGGGGCTGGCCGACGCCGGACGGCTCACTACGGTGAACGGATACCGTCCGAACATCCGATCGCCCCAGACGGAATGCAGGAACCGCCAGGCACCCATATTCTCGGGTTCGTCCTGCACCCACATCACGGGCGTGCCGTCGCGCCAGCCGGAGAGCATCGCCTTCAGTTCCGCCTCGGGCAGCGGGTACAACTGCTCGACGCGAACGATCGCCAGGTCGTCCCGCTTCAGCTCGGCTCGCTTCTGCTCCAGATCGTAGTAAATGCGGCCCGAGCACATCAGCACGCGAGTCAGCTTGTTGGACGCCGGCGGCTTCACGTCCTTCAGAATCTTCTGGAACGACCCGTTCGCCAACTCGTCCATCGGCGACGTCGCCGCGGCCAGCCGCAGCAGACTTTTCGGCGTCATGACCACGAGCGGTTTCCGCCATTTTCGCAGCGCCTGGCGACGCAGCAGGTGGAAGTATTGAGCCGGAGTGCTGGGCTGCGCGACGATCATGTTATCTTCGGCCGCCAGCGACAGGAACCGCTCGAGGCGGGCGCTCGAGTGCTCCGGCCCCTGGCCTTCGAAGCCGTGCGGAAGCAGCATCACCAGACCGCTGAGCCGGTTCCACTTGTCTTCGGCGCTCGCGATGAACTGGTCGATGATGACCTGGGCGGCGTTCGAGAAGTCGCCGAACTGGGCTTCCCACAGCACCAGCCCGTCCGGCCAGTCGAGGCTGTAGCCGTACTCGAAGCCCAGCACGCCGGCTTCGGACAGCGGGCTGTTGACCAGTTCGATGGGCGCCTGCTTGGGGTCGAGATGAGCCAGCGGCGTGTAGGTCTCGCCGTTCTGGCAGTCGTGCAGCACCGCATGCCGCTGGGTGAACGTTCCGCGCTGGCAGTCCTGCCCCGTCATGCGGATCCGTTGGCCGTCCAGCAGCAGCGTGGCAAAGGCGAGCGACTCGGCTGAGGCCCAGTCGAGCGGCTTCTTCCCGGCGGCCATCTCCTTGCGGGCTTCGAGCACCTTGACCATTTTGGGGTGCGGGGTGAAGCTTTCCGGCACATTCGTCTGGCGCTGCAGCAGATCGGACAGGTAATTCTTGTCGGCCCCCGTCTTGACCGTGTCGGCCTTGTCTTCGGGACCGCCGAAGAAGCCTTCCCATTCGCCGCGCGGACGCTCGGCCTCGGGGGCGTACTTGTCGCTGCGGGCTTCCTTCAGTTCCTTCTCGAGAGCTTCCTGGCGCTGCTTGGAAATGAGGCCCGCTTCGAGGGCCGTCACACCCAGCTTCACGAGGTGATCGAGATACGCTTCGCGGACGTTCTTGCGGGCGTTGATCGCCTTGTACATCAGCGGCTGGGTGAAGGCGGGTTCGTCCCCTTCGTTGTGACCGCGGCGACGGTAGCAGTACATGTCGATGACGACGTCCCGCTGGAATGTCTTGCGGAAGTCCATCGACAGCTTGATCGCCTGGGCGACCGCTTCCGGGTTTTCGCCGTTTACATGGAAGATCGGAATCTGCAGCATGCGGGCGACGTCGGTCGCGTAGGTGCTCGACCGGCCTTCGGCCGCCGTCGTCGTGAAGCCGAGCTGGTTGTTGACGATGATGTGAATGGTCCCGCCGGTCGAGTAGCCCGGCAGCTCGCTCAGGTTGAGCGTCTCCTGCACGATCCCTTCGCCGGCGAACGCCGCATCGCCGTGGATGAGGATCGTCATTCCCTTGCGGCGCTTGTCATCCCCCACACGGTCCTGCTTGGCCCGCAACCGGCCCAGCGCCACCGTGTTGACGTATTCGAGGTGGCTGGGGTTGAAGCACAGCGACAAGTGGATCTTCTTGCCCGTTGCCGTAATCCAGTCGTTGCTGTAGCCGAGGTGGTACTTGACGTCCCCTTTGCCTGTGTACTGGTGATGGTCGACGTCGTCGAACTCGCGGAACACCCGGCGGGGACTCTTGCCCATGATGTTTGCCAGGACGTTGAGGCGCCCGCGGTGAGCCATGCCGAGCACGATCTCTGCGATGCCGTCCTCGCCCGCTTTCTCGATGGCCATGTCCAGCAGCGGGATGAGACTCTCGGCTCCTTCCAGCGAGAAGCTCTTCGCCCCGACGTACTTCTTCTGGATGAAGTCTTCAAACATCACCGCGTCGGTCAGTCGCGTCAGGATGCGGATCTGCTCGGCGCGGGAGAGAACAACACGGTTCTCGGTGCTTTCCATCCGCTCCTGCAGCCAGCCGCGGACGGTCAGCGAGTCGATGTGCATGAACTGCACGCCGATCGCCCCGCAATACGTGTTGGTCATCCGCTGAATGACCTGCCGCAACGTCACCCGGTTCGGGCCCGGAATCGACAGCGTCGAGACGTGGCGATCGAGGTCGGCTTCGGTGAAGCCGTAGAACAGCGGCTCGAGTTCGACGGGCGTCGGGCGGACCGAACCGAGCGGATCGACCTGCGAGATGATGTGCCCGCGGACGCGGAAGTTGCGGACGAGCTGGTCCACGCGATCCTGAAGGGCGGACGCTTCGGTCGTCGCTCCGCTTCGGGTGACGGGCATCGAAGCGATGCGGTTTAGGCCGGCTGCCGTCCCGTTGCCGGGCCTGGCATCGACATCGATCGGTGTCGAACGGGCGATGAGCGCCGGGCGGGCCGTGCCGTTCCCGTTGGTCCCATGGGACCACTCTTCGAACATCCCCCGCCAGACCGTGGGGACCGATTGCGGATTCTGAAGATAGTCCTCGTAGAGGCTTTCAACGAAGCTGACGTTTTCGCTGTGAGTCAGAATGGACGACACGTCTGGCAGTTCCTTCCACGCCGGATATCGGTGGGCAAAACCTGCGGGGCGTCTCCGGGGACGCGGCAGGGGAGATTCGCGGGGGGATGAGTGGGCGAGCGTCTCATGGAATTCTGACAGATTTCGTCTCTCACGCCAACGAGAACTGGCGGAAAGAAGGGCGAGGCAGGTTGACTTTTCCGAGAAGTCCGGGGGCGATCACCCAGGTGTTCCTTTGTGATGCAGCCCGATCCGGGGCAATTACCGCAGAAGCATGGGGCGCGAAGGGCTTTGATCGACTTGGATTACTCAGAGAAAGGCGAAGAGAAGAAGGAACCACGGAATACACGAAATACACGGAAAAAGATAAAGGCAGTTCATGACGGATAACGTTCGGTGGAGAATGTTGTGTCCCGCGAGTTTCCGGCCTGTGGCCTTTCTGCCTTCCTTCCGTGTATTTCCTGTATTCCGTGGCTCCTTCTTGTCATGTTCTGATGGCCTCGCATGTCACCTGATACCACCATCGAGGTGGTCCCATGTCGTTTCCCTCCGTGGTCCCGATTCTGCCTTGAATCGTCGCCTCGGTTGACTGGTTGTCAGGTCTTCGGCGCGGGGATATCTTCACGAAACTTCACCCCGACTCGCCCCGCGGAGCCTCGCATGGACACCACGAACGGAAAGCTGAATCGCAAGCTCAAGATGGCCCTCGTCGGCGGCGGCCAGGGAGCGTTCATCGGTCGCGTCCACGCCACCGCGGCCGTCCTCGATAACCGGGCGGAGCTGGTCGCGGGGGCTCTGTCATCGAACGCCGAAAAGGCGAAAGCGTCCGCCCCGTCCTACGACATCAAGCCCGATCGGGCCTACGGCTCGTACCAGGAGCTGATCGAGAAGGAATCAAAGCGTCCCGAGGGGGACCGCGTCGACTTCATCAGCATCACCACTCCCAACCACATGCACTTCCCGGTGGCCAAGGCGGCCCTGGAAGCGGGCTTCAACGTCGTCTGCGACAAGCCGATGACCTTCAACTCGCACGAAGCGAAGGAACTGATCGGTCTCGTCGAGAAGTCGGGCGTGGTCTTCGCCCTGACGCACAACTACACCGGCTACCCGCTGGTGCGGCACGCCCGCGAGATGATCCTCGGCGGCGAGTTGGGCGAGATCCAGGCGATCCGCTCGAACTACATTCAGGGCTGGCTCCGCAGCCGGCTCGAAGAGTCGGACCAGAAGCAGGCCGCGTGGCGCACCGACCCGACGAAGTCCGGCGCGGCGGGCTGCTTCGGCGACATCGCCACCCACGCTTGGAACCTCGCCCGCTACATGACCGGCGTGCAATCGTCCGAAATCGCCTGCGTCCTCAAGACGTTCGAAGCGGGTCGACAGCTCGACGACTATGGAACCGCGATCATCCGCCTGCAGAACGGCGGGCTGGCGACCGTCACCGCCAGCCAGATCTCGCACGGCCGCGAGAACGACATCTTCATCGAGATCGATGGCACGAAGGCCTCGCTCCAGTGGCGGCAGGAAAACCCCAACGAAATGATCGTCCGCCGCAACGGCCAGCCGCACGCCATCCACACCCGCGACCCCAACGCCCCGTACCTCAGTGCCACGGGCAAAGCCGCCTGCCGCATTCCTTCGGGACACCCGGAAGGGTATCTCGAAGGCTTCGCCAACATTTACCGCTCGGCCTACGACGACATGGTGAAGCGGGCGACCGGCGAGAAGTTCGAGAAGAAGAACACGATCTACCCGAACGTCTACGACGGCCTCGAGGGGATGATGTTCATCCAGCAGTGTGTCGCCAGCAATGCCAAGGGCGGCGCCTGGGTTCCGCTGAAGGTGGATGAGGCGAGGAAGTAGTTCAGGCAGGGTGGGCACTGCCCACCGATTCAATCGCGATGGAAATCAATTCATTCGAAATGCAAAGAGGGTGGACCGGCAAATCGCCCGGTTCACCCTCTCATCTTTCATACTCGGGGTCGGAGCATCGATCGGCGGGATCACTCCCAGGTCACAAGCAGTCGCAGGCGGTCCTTCGGATCTGTCCCCAGTACTTGCACCTGTCTGGTTTCCTCGACGCCATCGATCTCGCGAATGAACGTCGCAGTGCCAAGTGCCACCGTTCCCGGACGGGACAGCTCCACAAAACCCGGAGCAAACTGCGCCACGGTATATTTGGCCCCGCCCGACACGAGCCAGCCTTGTGCGATCAGGGAGCACCGTTCGGCAAAGATTTGAACCGTCATAAGGTTTGTCTCGACAGAGCTGGATTCAAGAGCCGAAGACGGGTTCCAACCTTCCAACGTCCATTCGGACAATACTCGACGTAGCCCTTGAACGCCGCAAGCGTGAAGAATGCCACCGCCATGTCAACAAACCTCGTGGAAGTTTCTCTTCAAGCGGGCGTCTTCCGCATCACACTCAAGCGGGCCGACAAGCGGAACGCGCTCAGCCGGGATCTGCTGATGCAACTCGGTGATGCAGTCGCGAAGGCCGCGGCCGAAAAGGAAACACGAGTCGTTGTGTTGTCCGCGGCCGGAACGGTTTTCTGTGCGGGGATGGATCTGGCCGAAATGCAGGAAACGGCGTCGCAGCCCGACGCCAAAGCGATCTGGCAGCGCGATACCGAGGTCTACCACGACCTTCTCACGTCGCTCTTTCGATTGACCGTTCCAACGCTGGCCGTGGTGCAGGGACCGGTGCTGGCGGGTGGCGTCGGTCTCGTCGCCGCCTGCGACCTCGTCCTGGCGGCCGATACCGCGACCGTCGCGCTCCCCGAGCCGAAGCGCGGCATCACTGCCGCCGTCGTGCTGCCGCTCCTCGTTCATCGCGTCGGAGCGTCCCCCGCCAGCTGGCTGCTCCTCTCGGGCGAACAATGGACGGCGGAGGCCGCCCGCCGGGCGGGGTTCTTTCACGAACTGACCCCGGCCGCCTCGCTCGAATCGCGAGTCAAGGCGCTGATCGCCTCGATCCTGACAGGAGCGCCGTCGGCCCTCGCCGTCACCAAGCGTCACCTTCAGGCCTGCACGACGTCCGACCTCGACCGTCAACTGTCCGAGGGGATGCAACACTCTGCCGAAGCTCGCGAGACGGGCGACGCCCGCGAAGGGCTTGCGGCGTTCCTCGAAAAGCGCAAGCCGAAGTGGGCTCCCTGAGGCGGTCTCGCCCGGCGCTTGCCTTTCTGTCGCCTCGTGCGCCAGACTTCGATTGCGGAGCGGGGATTGCCGTTCCGTTGGAACGGTCTGCTCTGCACCGCCGCAGGAGGCTCGCGATGTTGTCCTCGATGAAACGGCTTTCTCCCCGCCGCAACAGCACCCAGGCCGGCGACCTCCCGGGACTCGTCGCCGAGCAGCTCGACCACTTCGGAATCGACGCCAATAGCGACTTCGGCCGTACCCTCGCCCGCATCGCCACGCGGCTCTACGAGAACCAGGGGGACGTCGAGGATCTCTGGAAGATCACGCTCGAAAGCGTCGACCGCCTCAGCCAGTCGGACCGCATCGCGTGGTTCAACGCCAAGAAGTTTCTCTCGTTTCAGCTCGCCAAAACTCTCGACACCCTGCAGAACCCGACGCGCCGCACTTATCAAAGCCTCGGGTTCGCTTCGGGAACGCAATGCGCAAAGGGTCCCTACGCGGTTTTCGACAACGTGACGGCTCTCTTCTCGGCGAACCCCGTCATCGCCCGCACCGCTACCTATATCTATGCCTGCGCCGAGTGGATCGAGGATGCCTTCCAGGGGCGCGAGATGCTCCTCGAAATCTACTCGCGGTTGCTCAACCCGACGTCGATCGCTCTGTCGAACTTCATCGTGGATCTCGAAGCCGGCCCGAATACGTCGGAGTATTTCGCGTGGAACTTCAACAGCGGGATGGCCGCCATCGATGCGGTGCTGGCGCACCTGCTGGGACGCGATGACGTCCTGATCACCAGCCGCAACATCTACGGCGGGTCGCACCAGCTGATCCACGACTGGTATGCGAAATCCTCCAACCTCGAAATCGCCGTCGAATCGTTCGACGGGTTCGACGTCAGCAGCTTCTCCGCCTGCTGGCAATCGGCCCGGCAGAAGCACAAAGATCGTTTCGACCAGGGACGTCGCGCCTACCTCTTCCTCGAATCCCCCTGCAACCCGCACGGCTACATCCTCGACGTCGCCGGAATCTGCCGCGCGGCCCATGAGGCGGGACTGAAGGTCATCCTCGACGCGACGATCGGCACTCCGTTCCTTACCCGTCCGCTCCAGCGGAACGACCCCGCCGAGCGTCCCGACTACGTCATTCACAGTTACACGAAGGATCTGTCGGGAACGGGATCGGTCATCGCAGGCGTCGTCATCGGCCGCAATGAAGACATGTTCCTGCCCAAAGGGGACAGTGCGGGGGGACGGTCGTGGCAGGAGACGCTTTTCTGGAACGTCTACTACGTGAAGGGGGCATTTCTCAATTCCGATGCGGCGTTCGAGGTATTGCAGGGAATCCGGACGCTCGAAGTCCGGATGCTGTCAAAGTGCATCAACACGCGGATCCTCGCGCGGCTTCTCGACTCGCATCCTGATATCACCGTCCATTGCAACGAACTGGCCGACGATCCGAACCACGAGTTGCGGGAGAGTTCGATGTTCCTCGGGCTCCCCGCCCCGTTGTTCACGGTCGACTTCGAGAAGGCGGGCCTCCCTCAGGTGGCTTTCCAGCGGTTCTTCGACAATCTCGCGCCCACCTTCGGTCACATGATCAGCCTCGGGCAGTCGAACACGATCGTCAGCTGCCCGGCGCTGACGACGCACTCGGAGTTGTCTCAGGAGGCGCTGACCGCAGCCGGCATTCCGCGGACGATGATTCGCATTGCGGTGGGAGATGAAGATCCGATGGACCTGATCTCGCATCTGGTCGAGACGGCCCGCCTCGCGATCGATCCGGTGGTTCCCGGGTTCTCCGAACGATTCGCTCCACAGGACAGGCAGAAAGAGATTGTGCGGGAGTGCTATCTGGAGACGCACCGTCGCTACGTTGAGTCGAAGCTCGAGTAATGTAGGCGCGCTGGCCTTCGTGCTCCACCGGCCCGCAGAGAGGCCACGGAAGCGACGGATGGGACGGATTTCACGGACATCAGAAAGCACGCCGCACGATCACAGTCTCTCCGTGCCTTTCCGTCTTATCCGTCGCTCCTGTGGCCCCTGCATTTAACGGATCGAATTGAGTTGAAGTGAACGCGATCCCGGGTCACCATGGGGCTCCTGAACCGGTGTTGCGTCCATTGCCCTCTCGCTTCCCGCATTCGATTCCAGGAAGGATCGGGTTCATGCGTTGTTCGATCGTGAGTGCGTGCCTCTTCGTTGCTGCAGGTCTGAATTTCTCTGCCAGCCAATCCATAGCTCAGGAACAGCCGAAACCTCCGGTCGAGGCCGATTACTACAAGCTCCTCTCGTACAACCTGCCTGAAAAGCAGGTGCTCGAGATCGGCGCGATGGAGAAGCTGCCTGACGGACGGATCGTCTTCTGCACGCGGCGCGGCGAGATCTGGATGGTCGAGAACGCGTTCACGGAGAAGCCCGAGGACGCGAAGTTCACGCGATTCGCCCACGGCCTGCACGAGACGCTGGGGATCACGTGGAACGACGGCTGGCTGTACGTCACGCAGCGGTGCGAGGTCTCGCGGCTGAAGGATACGAACAACGACGGCGTCGCCGACCTGTTCGAGACTGTCAATTCCGATTGGGAGATCAACGGCGACTATCACGAGTACGCCTTCGGGTCGAAGTTCGACAAGAAGGGGGACATGTGGGTCGTGCTGTGCCTGACGGGGTCGTTCAGCAGCGAAGTGAAGTACCGCGGCTGGTGCCTGCGGGTGAACAAGGACGGCAAGATGACGCCGACGTGCAGCGGGATCCGCTCGCCGGGCGGGATCGGGATGGATGCGGAGGAGAACGTCTTCTACACCGACAATCAGGGGCCGTGGAACGGGACGTGCGAGCTGAAACACCTGGCGCCGGGGACGTTTCAGGGGCATCCGGGCGGCAACAAGTGGTACGACCTTCCCGAGGCCAAGGCGGCGATGGGGGCGCGGCCCAGGGATCCCGAGAGCGGCAGCCGCTTCATGGTCGAGTCGGACAAGATTCCCGAGTACATGCCGCCGGTCATCCTGTTTCCCTACGGCCGCATGGGGCAATCGGCGTCGGGCATCGCCTGCGATACGACCGGCGGAAAGTTCGGGCCGTTCGCGAAGCAGCTCTTCGTCGGCGACCAGACCTTCAGCACCGTGATGCGGTGCTGCCTGGAAAAGGTGGACGGCAAGTTCCAAGGGGCGTGCTTCCCGTTCCGGGCGGGTTTTGGCTCGGGGACGCTGCCGGTCGAGATCACGAAGGACGGGTCGATGCTTGTCGGCGGGACGAACCGGGGTTGGGGCTCGCGCGGCCCCAAGCCCTTCGCACTGGAGCGGCTGGTGTGGACGGGGAAGGTTCCTTTCGAAGTGCACGAGATGCGGGCGAAGCCCGACGGGTTTGAACTGACATTCACGCACCCCGTTGACCCCGCGACGGCGTCCGATCCGAAGTCGTACACGCTCGACGCCTACACATATATCTTCCAGGCGAGCTACGGCAGCCCGATCGTCGACGAGTCGAAGCCTGCAATCACAAGAATCGACGTCGCCGCGGACGGGAAGTCGGCCCGGCTGTTCGTGGAGGGCCTCAAGCGCGGCCACATCCACGAACTGCACCTCGACGGCGTGAGGTCGAAGGGCGGACTGCCGGTGCTGCATCCCGCGGCGTACTACACGCTGAATAACATTCCGAAGAGTTGAGCGGCGATCGAGATCTGCAAGGCGTGCCAAGTCCGCCGAGCGGGAACCGAGTCCCTGCGTCTTCGACTCAGGACAGTTTCTGCGAACTTTTCAGAACCGGGACCGTCCATGGATGTATGATCATCGCGGCGTCATTCGTCGAACGACCGTCTCCTGATTCTCATGTCGCACGAAATTCTCATGGAACGTTCGCGGACGCGTTGGGCCTGCGATGTTCTGCGGCTCCCCTTTGACGTCGCGCCCGATGATGCGCAGCGGGCCATGTTCGACCGGATCCGAGAGCAGGGTTTTGAACCCGAGCCCGCCACACGGGAAGCGATAGAAGTCGTTCAGGGCAGGACTCTGGAGGACGCATCGCTCATGACACGGTCCGAATGGCAGCGGTCCGTCCATGAGTCGCTTCGGCGCGAAATCGAGCAGTTCGCCGGGCGATTCTTCGGCTTGGACCCGCGGTCAAGGGAGAACGAGTGGCGGGCTCTGCATGACCGAGCGAAAGACTTTCCGCGACTGCAGGGACGCCTCGAAAGGCTTCAACCCGGACTGGCGATCCCGTCGCAGATTCCGCCCGGCGCTTCACCGGAAGTCGAGCGCCACATCCGGGGTCTGATGGCTGTCTTCGTGGCGTCGCCCACGAAGCGGCACGAGGCTATCCGCGAGGCGGGGTTCGATCTGCCTCGCCCGCAGATGAGAAAGCTCGCCCGTTTCGTCCGCCGGACGCTGCCGGAATTCGCGACGGTCGAACCCGCTCTGGTCGATCGCCTCACTCGGGGTGAGCCCGCCAGAACCGGTCCGGAAATCACTGTGTCGACCTCGTCCGGCGTCACGGGACCGCGCTCGGACTCGCAGAATTACCTTCCCGTCGCCCTGTTCATTTCGCTTGCGATCTTGTTCTTCCGCGCCGTCTCGGCATTCAGCCCTGCCAACAGAGCGGAGGAAAGGCCGACAGCTATTGCCGCACCGCCGTTCTCATCGCCGGAGAGGCTGCCCGGCTATCGAACCGCCGAGTCGGCAAGGGAAACTTCGCAGCGACTGGAAAAATGGCAACAGGAGCAGCGCAGGGAGCGTCAGGCTCTTCAACAGCGCCGTCTGGATGAATTGAAAAGACGGACCTCGCCCCAACGCAAAGCGGTCGATACCGAGGAGCCAGCGATTGCTGAAATCCCGGAACCGCCTCGAAAGGACCCCGCACGCGGCGATTCGGTCCTGAGGCAGCTTCTTGAACTGAGGGGCCGGATGGATCAGAACCTGCGACGATTGGAAAAAAAGGAAGCGAGTGACGAGCAGGGGCGTAGTACGTTTTAGTTGCAGGAATTGCCCAGTTTCAGCTTTGAGACACGAGGGGAACGAAAGTGTCCTGTACGCCAAAGGCGTTCCATCCGATAGCCCAGCGTCGCGAACGGAGTGAGCGCACGCTGGGAATGGCCGGAAAGTTTTCAGATACCCCAACGGGGTTCCATCCGAACGGGCCAGATGCTCGTTATGGAACCCCGTTGGGGTACCTGATGAAATAGATGCCCCACCCAGCGTGCGCTCGCCAGGCCTCGCGACGCTGGGCTATCTGATGAAACGCCTTTGGCGTAGTGGGGCTTGCAACGTCATTCAAGTCTACCACGACAGGCAATGCAGGAATCCGCTCCTACGCCCACGAGCAGGGCCAGGGGAGATAAGTTTCGCTCTCGTTGAGAGCTCGCTGCACCTCGAACGATCGGCGGAACATCGAAGTATTGAGTGGCGATCACAGGTCATGTCGCACGAATCCACAACTCCCGGCACCGCGGATCAATGGGCCCGCGATGTCCTGATGATTCCCGCAGAGGCGGCTCGCGAGGACGCGGCGCGTGCGTTGTTTGATCGCATTCGGGAAAGCCGCTTTGCGCCGAGCAAGGCAACGGTCGAAGCCATGTCGGTCGTGATCCATGGGGCCGGGCACTGGGCCACGATGTCGGCGCTGCCGGAGTGGCGGACTTCGGTCGAAACACGGCTCCAGGAGGACGTCGAGCGGTTCTTCACACACTATTTCTCCCTTGCGCCGGAAACTCGCCGCGAGCACTGGCAGGAACTGGTGAAGCGGGCGACCGACTTCCCGCGCATCCGGATCCGGCTCGCACGGCTCGAATCGGGCTTGTCGACTCCTGGCCAGCCGCCGCTCACCGCGACGGCCGAAGTGCAGGCGATGATGCGGCGGCTGATGTCGGTGTATCTCGCGCCGCCCGGAAAGCGTCATGCCGCATTGCAGCAGGCGGATCTGTTGAACGCTCCAGAGCAATCCCGGCACACGGCTCGGCAGATTCAGCGCAGCTATCCGCTCTGGGGACGGCTCGATCCGACGCTCCTCACGCATCTCGCGGGCAACGCACCGCCGGTTCGTCGCGTCCGTGCGCCCGAGCCGGTCGCTCCGTCGACGGAAGAAACGGGCAGCTATATGCCGGTGACTCTGATCGTGTTCGTCATCGTCGGAGTGATCCGGCTGGCGATGTTCGCGTCCGGAAGCTCGAGTTCGCACCACAACACCACGACGAGTTATCCCAAACCGCAAATCTCGATCCCTCCCGTCGGCCATGGGGGATCGGATCGAATCCTGCAGGAACTTCGAGCCAGCATCAACGGAGATCGGCGGTTGAGTGAGCACCGGGAACGGCTGGAGCGTGAATTCGACACGATCACCAATGAGCCGGCCGCGGCGGAGATTCCCGGGGAGCCGCTGGATGACTCTTTGGAGATGCGGAGAAAGGACCTCGCAGCGCAAATCAAGAGCCGGCGGGCAGCCGAAATCGGCACGCGCATTCTCTTCGGACTTCCTCCGCAGACGGAGAAGTCTCCGTGAGCACGCTGCCCGACAATCCGGACGATTGGCCGCGCGATCCGTTTCAGTTGCTGGGAATCACGTCGCAAGCCGAGACGGACGACGTTCGTCGGGCGTATACGCGGCTTGTGCGGCGGTATCGTCCGGACGAGGCCCCGCACGAGTTCCAGAAGATCCGCGCCGCCTATGAATTGGCGAATCAACTCATCGAACTGCGGTCGACGCACGGCCCCCTGAGCGTCTCGGCCGAGGCGGACGGATCGTTGCGTGTTCAGACCACGGGGCCGTCGAGCGAGCCGGACGCGGACGCGTCGACGGATGGTCCGCAGTCGCCCCAGGCCGACGTCGATCGCTCCTTCCCGCATTCGCGGCATGACAGTCGGAACCCAGAATCTCCGGCATCGAGTGCTTCAAACCCATTGGATGCCGCGTGGAACCTCGCCCGCAACGGCGATCCGGACGGAGGACGCGCGGCCCTGCTCTCGCTGCGCGATGCGGCCCCTCACGATCCCGAGCCGTGGTTGAGACTGTTCTGGCTGCACGTCCTCGTCCCGCAGCTCGACCGGGAGCGGAATGCCGGGGATTGGCTGCTGGGGGGTCTGCAGGCGACAGCCCTCTCGCCTCGGTTGCTGGACGTCTATTGTGACGAGCTTCGGCGCTCTCCAGTCTTGGTTCGCAGCGATGCAGGTGACTCGCTGCTGGCGGTCGACGCTCCGCGTGAGCGATTGTTCGAAGCCTCGCGTTCCCGCTGGCGGGCGGCGGCGTACGTCAACGCCTGGGAGCGGATCGATCGCGACCTGGATCATCTCCGCACGCGGCTGATGATCGACCATCCGGACGACTGGGTCAGCCAGATCTTCGCTGCGCTGGATCATGCGGTATGGTCGAGCCAGGACGGCGCACAGCGGCTGGCATCACGATGCCGCCACGAATTGGCCGGCTTTCGCGACCGGGAGCTCGCGCTGTCGCACGAGTATGAGCGACACGCGTTTCTGCTAGAGCTGGCCAGCGATCCGAACATGTCAGCCAACGAGCCGATGCGGCGGCTCATACGGAATTCGTGGACGAGCCCGATCGCGGACATTCTTCCGGACTTCGAACGTCTCGTTCAGGAATGGGTTGCTTTTCCTGCGGGGGCGCTACAGACAGTGACGTCTTTCGCCCACGCGTCGCCCGTGGGGTTCGACCAGCTCTGGCGCGTGATGCGGCAGCTTCCGGTTCGCGAGGAGTTGCGGCCAAGCCAGCAGCGTGTCACGGATCTCGGACCGCTGATGACGCAGTACTTTTCGACCCTTTCGGGGGTCGACTACATGGCGTGGCGGTCGAGCTTTCTGGAATTCTGCCTGCAAGAGGTGATCTGGCCGGAAGAGTTCGTCGAGTATCTTTCACGCCGGCCGTCCTGGATGAATGCGGGACCCGCGGCGGAAGAGATTGTGAACGATGCGGTCCTGCGGTGCATCGCGTGCGGGGGGCTGGTGTTTCTGGCGTCGATGGGTTGAGGCGGTCGCCGGCCGCGTCCGCCAGAATCACGTGAAAGTCACCCGGTCTGGGCGCTGAGCTCTCTTCACGGTCGGCGACGCGGCGGAGGGCGATTATTGTTCTGGCCGGGGGGGGCGTGGAGACGGTCGCGATATTTCTTGTAAGCCGCTTCGAGTTCCTTGAACGTCCCTTTCCCATCTCGGTTCGTGTCGACCTTCTTGAAGACGTGCTCTGGAAGTTCGTCTATGGTCAGCTCGTTGTCTCCATTGAGATCGAACTTCGCGAACTCCTTCCTGATGTCAGGGGGGCCCATCGGCCCGTTGCCGGGCATGGGGGGGTCGGGGCGTGTAACAGGGGGCTTGGGCTGCGCGGGGGCGGGAGGCTTTGCGGCGGGCTCGGCCGTCCCCGGTTTCACTTTCTCGGCAGGTGGCGAGAGGGGCTCTTTCTTCTCGCCGCCGCTGGAAGCGACGGAATTTTCGGGCGATGCGGGAGCTGAAACGGTTGGAACGGAGTCGCCCGCCGGCAGATCGGTCGGCGGGGCTTTCGCGACAGTCTCGGGCGGGGCGTCCGAGGGGGCCGCCGGAGAAGTCTCGGGCCGGTCGGGTTCTTCGGCCGCGACGGATTCAGGCCCAGACGACTTTAAAAGAGTCGCATCGGATACCGGAGGTTCAACGTCGGTTTGTTCGTCGGAAGCCGCCGGTGAAACAGAAGCTGCGGAGGCCGGGCTCGCCTGGGCCAGGTTGGTGGATGCCGCGGAACCGGAGGGCAAAGTCGAAGGATTTCCCTGGAAGAGTCGTGGAAGAAGCAGCACCGCACCGACTCCAATGGCGATGCCGATCCCCATCAACACCAGAGGTTGCGGGCGGCGCTCTTCGGCGCGGAGGTTCGTGCGTGAGGCCGCACGCCGCCGCGGCGGTTCGGGCAGTTTGTCCTTGCGGCTGGCCAGCAGGGCTTCCCACTCGGTGTCGTCCGCGCCGCCGCGGGTCTGCTGAGAGGCGTCTTTGGGGTCGGAATGCGGACCGCTCGCCGCGGGACCTGGAGGCAGTTCCATGGTCCCGTTTTCGTTGCCCGGCTTCCCTTTCAAGAAATTGCTCAGCGCCTGTCCGAGATCGCGCATGCTGGCATAGCGCTGAGCCGGGTCTTTCGCCATCGCCTTGGCGCAGATGGCGGCGATGTCCGGGGACAATTCTGGTCGCAGTTCGCGAACCGGTTTGGCTTCGACATGCAGGATCTGCCCGAGGATCCCGGCGATGTTTCCTCGGAAGGGCTGCGTGGCGGTCAGCAGTTCGTAGAGGATGACGCCGAGGCTGTAGATGTCGGTCGCGGGGCCAAGGTCTGCCCTGCCCTGCACCTGCTCGGGGGACATGTAGGCCGGCGTGCCGACGGCGAGCCCTTCCTGGGTGAGCCGCGCCTGCGAGGCGTCCTGCAGGTTTCGCGCGAGGCCGAAATCCATCAGGATCGGCTCGTTGCGGCGGTCGATCATGATGTTGCCGGGCTTCAGATCGCGATGGATGATCCCGTGGTCGTGGGCTTCCTGAATCGCGAAGGCGAGCTTGCGGACGACGGCGGCGGCCTGACGCTCGGCCTGGGGGCGGCCGGGCTTGATGTAGTCGCTGAGGGGGCGGCCTTCGATGTAGCCCATCGCCATGTATCGCACGCCCCCGCTATCCCCCGCGTCATAGACGGGACAGATATTGGGATGCGTGATGACCGCTGCAGAGCGAGCCTCGCGGAAGAAGCGTTCGACCGCATCGGCCGGGGCGGGATCGCTGAAGCTCGGAATCTTCAGCGCAACGGGCCGGTCGAGGTCGAGGTCGCGGGCGAGATAGACACTCCCCATGCCGCCGCGGCCGAGAAGTTTCTCGATACGATACCGCCCCAGCGGATACGCGGGGAGCGCCTCCGTGGCGGGAAGGCTTTGAAACGAGGGGACAGGCTGTGCGCCGGTCGGCGCCGCTTGGGTGGCGTAAACGTCATCGCGCGGCGCTTGAGCGGAAGACGCGTCTTCGGAAGCGGATCCGGCACGAGCCTCGGCGGCAGAGGAAGTGGTCATCCAGCGTTCCTGTCGCAGGACAAAGTCCCCTCAACGGGCGACCGTGGTCAGGGACTCGAATGATGAACCGCTTCGGACGGTTTTCCTGAGAGTCTGTCCTCAGAACGGACTTTGGACCGCACTCTCCACATCAATACCCGTGAAATGACCGAACTTTCCGTCGGATCAACGGATCGCGCCCCGCTGAGGGCTCTCTTCGGTTGACCCCAGCCGCCCGAATATTCCCTGGGAGACGACTTTGCGGTCTTTACGCTTTCGGAAAGGCCTTGTTCATCCGCATCAGGATGTCCTTGAGCCGTTCCGCGTTGCCGCCGCGGACCTCGGCCGTCCCCCAGATTTCCGTAAACCCTGCTTCGGTCAATGCTTTCGCGACGGCGGGCCAATCGCAGTCATCCTCGCCAATCTCGGCGTTGAAGCCTTTGTACTTGCCCTCCTTGTCCGCGATGCTGCGGCTGAAGCCCTTGATGTCGAGCTTGCCGATCCGCTTGCCGAGAGCCTGTACCCAGTGCTGCGGCCAGCCGTAATGGACGATGTTGCCGACGTCGAAGTAGGCACCGACGACCGGGCTGTCGAACTCGTCGATGTAGCGGGCCATCTCCAGCGGGCTGAGGAGGAAGTTGTTCCAGACGTTCTCGAAGAGGATCCGGATGCCGAGCTCGCCGGCGAGCGGGATGGCCTTCTTGATTTCGGCCTGTGACCGCTTGTAGGCATCGGCGTAGCTGACGTCGCGATTGACGACCGCGGGGACCAGCAGCACCGACGTGCCGCCATACGCTTTGGAGTCGCGAATCGCCTGCTCAAGGGCGGTTACGCCCTGCGCCCGCACGGCTTCGTCCGGATGCGACAGCGTCTGCTTCCAATGGACCGAATCGACGACGCCGTGGATGGTCAGCCCCGATTTGTCGCGGGCTTCGAGGACTTCGTCGAGCTTGAGCGGGCTCGGGCTGTCGAGTTCGACCCCGTCGTAGCCGAGTTCTTTCAGCCCTTTGAACTTCTCTGCCAGCGTGCCGGGGATCTGCACCATTCCGATCTTGACCGCTTTTTTCACGGTGAGCGGGACCTGGCCACCGTTGGCCGCTCCGGTCGTCTCGGACTTCGCGGTTTGTCCGGCCTGGGAATCGCGGGCCGTCAACAGGCCGGTTGCGGCCACAGCCGCGGCCGAGAGGGCGGAAGCTTCGAGAAAGCTGCGGCGGGAGAGAAAGTCTTGCATGACATCACCACGAAGTTTCGGGGAACAGTCCGGGGGCCGGGACCAGAATCCGCCGGCACAGAAGTCCGAGAAAACGTTCCCGATCAGGAACTCCGCATCGTACCGGTCCCTTCACACGCCTTCAACAAGCAGCCGGGCGTGGCGAAAGATCCAGCGACGTCTTCGGAAACCAACCGCATCAATTCGACCGACTCGACCGCTAAAGTCGCTTTTGCTTTGACGACCGCATCGAGCGGGGGTACCATCGAAAAGATCAAACGTAACGCATAGGTTATTGCGTCCGAGTGAAAGGCCTCACGTTCGACTCGGACCACCCGCCTTTTCTCCCCTCGATTTTCCCGCCTTCCGTTCTCCACGGAGACGTCCGATGCCACGTCCCGCCCGACGCGCGGCTCTGTCGCTTGCTTTTCTCTCCGCTTTCTCGGTGGCTTCGATCGCTTCGGCCCAGGCGCCGTCGGTCACGACGCTCACTCCGCAAGCGGTGCTTCCCGGACAGAACATCGACGTCACGCTGAGCGGGGCGAATCTCAAAGGAGCGACCGGACTGGTCACGACGTTCCCGTCGACCTCGGTTCTGTCGCCCGATGTGAAGGACAACGGCACGAACCCGGCGTCGGTCGTGTTTCGCGTGACGACGCCGGCCGATGCTCCGGTGGGCATCCATGCGTTGCGGGTGGCGACGCCCGGCGGCGTCAGCCCGCTCAAGTTCGTGATCGTCGACGATCTTCCGTCGGTGGCTCAGGCCGCCAATGGAACGCTCGCCACGGCCCAGGCCCTGACGCTGCCGATCGCCGTTGACGGCTCAGTTGCCTCGCTGGGCAAGCAGTTCTTCAAGTTCACGGTGGCCGCCAATCAGAAGGTTTCGTTCGAGGTCGTCGCCCGCCGGATGGGGTCGGCTCTCGATCCCTTCCTCCGCATTCTGAACGCCCAGGGACGCGAGATCGCCAACGCGGACGACTCGCTCGGCCTGACGGGCGATTGCCAGCTGTCCTACACGTTTGCGGCGGCCGGCGAGTACTTCGTCGAAGTCCGCGATGTGCAGAACCGCGGCGGTGGCAATTTTAACTTCCGTCTTCGCGTCGGCGACTTCCCGCTGCTCAACGTTCCCTATCCGATGGCCGTCAAGCGCGGCGCCGATGCGACCGTCAATGTGGCGGGTCCGGATCTCGACGGAGTCCAACCGGTCGTCCTGAAAGCGCCGGCGACTCCGGGGGCGGTGGCGACGACGGCCGGCGTGAAGCGGGCCGGTGGCAAGTCGAGCGGGTTTGTTTCGCTCGCGCTGGTCGATGGTGAGGAGGCCCTGGAAGTCGAGCCGAACAACACGGCTGATAAGGCGACCCGCGTCAATCTTGGGGCCGGCCTCAATGGCCGCCTCGAACTGCCGGGCGATGTCGACCGCTTCGTTTTTACGGCGAAAGCCAATCAGAAGATGACCTTCAAGGCCATCACCCGACAGCAGGGTTCGCCGGTCGACCTGACGCTGAAGGTGTTCAAGCCCGATGGAGCGCTGCTGGTCGAGGCAGAAGATGTCGGGACCGAGGACGCCCTGGTCAATGCCGTGTTCCCCGCGGATGGAGATTATCAACTTCAGTGCTCGGATCTGCTGAACCGCGGAGGTCCGCAGTTCGCGTATCGCGTCGAGGTGTATCCGACTCCGGTCGCGGGTTTCTCGGTCGCCGTGAATGCCGATTCGCTGAATATTCCCGCGGGAGGAACGGTCAACGTGCCGATCGTCGCCGCGCGAGCCGGCTACACAGGGCCGATCCAGATTGCCGCGGTCGACCTTCCGCCGGGGGTGACGAGTGTTCCGACGGTGATTGGCATGAATCTGACGACCGCCATGCTGACGGTGAAGGCCAACCCCGATGCGGCGAGCGGCAAGCCGTTCCCGATTCGTGTCGTCGGCACGGCGAAGGTGGGCGAGGCGACAGTTGAAGTTCCGGGAACGGTGGATGCCGCGATCAAGACCGCCAATGCCGCCATGCCATTCGCTCCCGCCGTGGTCTCGCGTGACATGGCGCTGGCCGTGGCCCCTGCGATTCCGATCGCCCTTCGAGCGGAGCCGGCCGAGATCATTCTCGGCCAGAGCCTCGCGGCCTCGGTGAAGGTCATCGCCACGCGGCAGCCGATGTACGACGAAGACATCACGCTCGCCCTCGCGACGTTCGGCACGCCCCCGCAGACGGGACTTCCGCCGGGCCTCACGGCGGCGGTGAAGCCGATTGCCAAGGGGACGAATGAAGTTGAGATCGTCTTCACGGCCACGGCCCAGGCGCCGTTGAGCGAATACACGGCCGTTCTGATCGGGACGCTGAAGCACGGCAACGAGACGCACACCGTCGCCGTTCCGGGTGTCATGCTGAAGATGCAGGCTCCCATGACGATCGCGGCGGCCGCGGTCGAGCCGAAGGTCGCCAAAGGGGGGATGCTGAAGGTGAAAGTGACCGTCCAGCGCAACCCGGCCTTCAAGGGCCCCGTGACGCTGACGTTCCAGAACCTGCCGAAGGGCGTGACGGCGGCCGCCGCCATGCTCACCCCCGAGCAGAAAGAAGTGGAAGTGGTCCTCACCGCGGCAGCTGATGCCGCCGTGGGAGCCGCCGCCAATGTGACAGTGAAGGCCGATGGACAGGGTGTGGGCAATGCCGCGTTGTCGGTGACTTCGGCGGCCGTGCCGTTCACGGTCGAGTGACATTCGGTGACATGCAAGGTGGCATGTTCAATGCGGGCCCGGTAGCTTGGTTCAACGTTTTCTACGCTCGATACTTCCCGCGGGAAAATTCTCGCTTCCCCCGACGGTTTGATGGAGGTTTGCATGTCTCATCCGGAAGTCGCACTGTTCGGCAGGCAAGGTCGGGGACGGCGCCTCGTCGCTGCGCTGGCCGCGCTGCTGGTGTTTCCCCTCGCGGCGCGTGCGGAAGGGCCCCCGGTTGACAAGGACGGGCGACTGACGGTCGTCGTCGGCACGCCGACGGCTCTCTCGCTCCAACCGAAGGCGTTCGAACTGAAAGGACCGCGGGCTCGGCAGCAGCTGGTCCTCACGGGAGATTACGGCTCAACCGAGTCGCGCGACCTGACGAACGTCGTCGCCTATGCGTCGTCGGCTCCTAGCGTCGTTGTCGTCGAAGGCTCGCTCATCAAGCCGATGGCGAATGGCACCGCAAAGATTTCGGTGAAGGTCGGCAACCTGGAAGCGGTGGCGGACGTCACTGTCACCGGGATGGACATGCCGTCGCCGGTCAGCTTCAAGAACCATACGCTTGCCGCCCTCACCAAGGCGGGCTGCAACATGGGGGCCTGCCATGGTTCTCCCTCGGGCAAAGGGGGGTTCCGTCTGTCGCTCCGCGGATTCGATGCCCCGCTCGACATCCTCACCCTGCGGACCGAGTTCTTCGGCCGCCGCGTCAACATCGTTGAGCCGGCGGAGAGCCTGCTTTTGAAGAAGCCGCTCATGGAAGTCGCCCACGGCGGCGGCCGCCGGCTGAAGAAGACGGACGAGTCGTACCAGGTGCTGCATGACTGGATCAGCGAAGGGATGAAGCTCGACGAACCGACCGTCCCCGACCTCGTGAAAGTCGAGATTTTCCCGAACAAGCGCACGCTCCGCGAAGGGAGCCCGATGCAGCAGGTCATGCTGATGGGCACCTTCTCGGACGGCTCGATCCGCGACCTGACCGCCCTCGCGGTCTTCAGCTCGTCCAACGAGCAGGTGGCGACCGTCGGCGACAAGGGTCTGGTCGAGAAGGTGGGCCGCGGCGAAACCGCGATCCTCGCCCGCTACCTCGACAAGATGGACACGTCCTACATCAGCTTCCTTGAAGAGGTGAAGGGCTTCGCCTGGAACAACCCGCCCGCCTCCAACTTCGTCGACACCCTGTCGTTCGAGAAGCTGCAGCAGCTTCAGATCCTGCCGTCGGAACTCTGCACCGATGAAGAGTTCCTCCGCCGGGCCTACCTCGATACGACCGGCCGTCTGCCAACCATTGACGAGACGAAGCTGTTCCTGGGCGACGCCTCGGCCGACAAGCGGGCCAAGCTCGTCGACCGCCTGATCGACACCGACGACTTCGCCTCGTACTGGTCGCTCAAGTGGTGCGACATCCTCCGCTCGAACAGCAAGAAGCTCACCGCGTCGGGCGTGCAGAAGTTCCGCCGCTTCGTCTTCGACGCCATCCGCACCGACAAGCCGTTCGACCAGTTCGCCCGCGAGCTGATCACCGCGGACGGCAGCACGTTCGAGAACCCGGCCGCCAATTACTGGCGGGCCAGCCGCGATCCGAACGATGCGGTCGAGACGACCGCGCAGCTCTTCCTCGGCATCCGCATCCAGTGTGCCAAGTGCCACAACCACCCGTTCGAGCGGTGGAGCCAGGACAACTATTACGGCATTGCGGCGGCCTTCACCCGCATCGGCCGCAAGAAGGGGGCGACGACCGCCGACGAAGAGATCATCTTCCCGATGGCCTCCGGCGAAGTCACCCAGCCCCGCACCAACAAGCAGATGAAGGTCCACCTGCTGCTGAAGGGGGACGTCGACGACGCTCCGGGTCAGGATCGCCGGGCGGTGTTCGCCAACTGGCTGACGACTCCGGAGAACCCGTTCTTCGCCAAGTGTGCGGTCAACCGCGTGTGGGGGCACCTGATGGGCCGCGGCATCGTCGAGCCGGTCGACGACTTCCGCGACTCGAACCCGCCGTCGAACGCCAAGCTGCTCGACGAGCTGGCGAAGCAGTTCGCCGCGAACAAGTTCAGCACGAAGTGGGCCGTTCGCACGATCATGAACAGCCGCATCTACCAGCTGAGCTCGCGGAAGAACCAGTTCAACAAGGACGACGAGATCTACAGCTCGCACGCCAATACCCGCCTGCTGACGGCCGAGCAGCTGCTCGACGCGATCTGTGCGGTGACGGGCGTGGCGGAGCCGTTCGCGGGCGTCCCGGCCGGCACCCGCGCCACCGAACTGGCCGATCCGCCGACCGATCACTACTTCCTCAAGATCTTCGGCCAGCCGCAGCGCGAAATGGCCTGCCAGTGCGAGCGTTCGAACGAATCGAACCTCTCACAGGCTCTCCAGATGATCAACGGCCCGACGGTCCACAACAAGCTGCGGGACGGGAATGGCCGCATCGCCCTGATGATCAAGGAGAACAAGCCGGACGACGAGATCATCACGACGCTGTACCTGGCGGCCCTGTCGCGTCAGCCGGCCGCCGAAGAGATGGAAGCGGCGAAGAAGCACATCGCCACGGTCGGGGCGGCGTCCCGCCAGCAAGCCCTTGAGGACGTGGGTTGGGCGATCCTGAACTCGAAGGAGTTCCTGTTCCAGCACTGACCGATTTTCGGCCGGTGAGAACCCGATGAAAATCGAGCGGGAGGCCGAAAGGTCTCCCGCTTTTTTTGTCTGTACATCGGACGAGACAACGTCATTCGACGGGTTGATCCGACCACTCCGGCGGGCCGAACTCGCGGACGGTCATCCGCACGTCTTTGGCGGAATGATCTCGTGCATTGACGAGGCAGGTCCGGACTTCCCCGGCCGCCGTCGCGATGGCCTCGTCGAACAAGGGCCGGCATTTGATCCCGGCCCTCTCCGCCCCATGGCGCAGGATGACCAGCGAAACGATCAGATCGCGAAAGTCGTCGCGGGCATTCTCGATGAGTGCGATGGCCAGACCGGCACGGACCCGCTGGGCATCGGCTTCCGCTGCAACCATGACTGCGATTCGCCGGATGAAAGCGATCAGGCACCACGAGTCGACTGCTCCGACCGCGTCGACGATGCGCTGCCGCTGTCGAGGATTCGACTCCCAGTAAAGTCGACCCACTTCGGCCAGTTGCAGATCGATCGGACGCTGGCCCGCCTTGGTCCAAAGCGACCGAGAGCGGTACGGCTTGGTTTCTGTCAACGGCAGGCAGGCGTCGAAACGGCGTTTGAAGGTCGTCGCGTCCATGGACACGGTGCATCAACGGGTTCGCTCTCCGCTGCGGCGGATTTTGTCGCGAATCGTGTACGGTCCCGCGTTTTGCCGGAAGTCGTCAAGGATCGCGCGCCTTCGTTCGATCTCGGAAGAGATTTCATCCAGGTGATCGTAATAGTACGCCAGGGCCGAATGAATCTTTGCAAGCGATAGATACGGATACTGTCGATGGATGGTCAACCGCGGAGCGACTCGAAATTGCTCGAAGGGTCTGAAACGATCTCGAGTCTCAACCACGGTCGGAAGACCCCTGTGCCGTGCGGCCGGGAGCTCGGGGACCGCTATTCCTTCAGATCGAAATCGATGACGTTCTCTTTCCCGGATTCGACATTCGCCTGAAGAGTGCTCGAGCCGAGGATCGAGTATTTCTCGGGGATTGCGCTCTTGGCCGGCGGGACCATCGTCCCGGCCCCGGCCGACTGCTGGAGTTTCGCATAGGCCTCGGCCGTCATCCCGTTCGGCGGGACCATCTTGCTGACCGTCACGTCGTGCTTTCCGACGGCCGCCCCGTCTCCGGCCGTTTCCGTCGTGAGAGTGTAAACTCCGTTGCTGTCGGTCTTGCCGGTGGCCGCGCGTCCCTTGGCGGGGGCGAAGACGACGGCGGCGTCGGCCAGCGGTTCGCCTTTGAACTTGATTGTTCCCTTCACCTTGGCGATGGGGACGACTTCGGGACCGCACCCCAGACAGATCATCGTCAGAACGGCGACAGCAAAGCAGCGGACAGGCATGGCGCGACGGCTCCCAAAAGGAACGCCAGAGAGTCGAATTCGCTCTCTGGCGTGATCGATACGGATTGAGGACAGGCAGAAACGCCGTGCGGGTCGATCAGAATTCGCCGACGACTTCCTCGGCGGAGATCGTCCCCAGGGCGCGCTGCAGCGTCAGGTTGATGTTCTCGCTGACGAACTTGACCGAGCCGTCGGCGAGGGCGAAATGAGCCCCGCCGGTGTGCCGGCTGTAGGCCCCGTGCGCGTCCTGCCAGTTCGTCCGCTGGGTCGAGAGGCTCTGGCCGGCCCCGACATGCCCCTTGTAATTGATGGGGTGCGAGTTCGTCATGTTGACCGCATTCGGCCACATCCACCAAGTGTAGCAGTTCCAGTCGGGAACGACTTCGCCGATGGCCAGCGTGTTGGTCGTTCCGTCCTTGATGTCGCCGATCCGCGTCACGTAGACCTTGGGATTGGCGTTGAAATCGTGCCGTCCCATGAAGCCGTTGGGGAAGTCCCACGGGTTCCCCTGTCCGGCATTGCGGCCCACCGTCGACGTATTGTTGAAGCCCAGCAGCGAAGAGCCGTTGTTGCTTCCCAGGACCGATTTGTAATTGGTGACGGCATAGGGCTGGTTGCCCAGATCCTCGCAGCGGTTGCTGAGCATGCCCCCCTCGTTGTCATCCGACGGGCAGAGGTACGCGGGGATGACTTTCCGCATTGCCGCCTGGTGCCCGGCGGAACTGTAGGGCGCTCCCTGGGTGATGGTGTTGTAGAGAGGCGCCTGATCAATCAGCGGCAGGATCGCCTGCAGGAAGCTGACGCCCCGCTGAGTCGCGTCGCGAGGACCCGGCGTGAAGAAGTTGATGGCGAACATCTGGTACTGGTCGTGGTAGTTGTGCAGCGCCAGGCCAATCTGCTTGAGGTTGTTGCGGCACGTCGTGCGACGCGCCGCTTCGCGCGCCTGCTGCACCGCAGGGAGCAGCAACGCGATCAGGATCGCGATGATGGCGATCACGACCAGAAGTTCGATGAGCGTGAAGCCCGAGACGCGTCGACGAACGGCCATGAGATGACTCCTGAAGGCAGGGCAACCATTCAGACAAACAAAGGCGAAGAAATCTTGAAGCATTCGTAACGATTTACGGACGGCAATTCAATGAGATTCTGACAGGCGTCGAGCTTTTCGACGACGCACGGCAGTCCTTCTGGCATCGGGTCGCGAACTTGCAGCCGCACAATGAAAAAAGACGCCGCCGCAAGTGCGGTGGCGTCCCGTGGAACCGAGTTGTGCAGTCGAAGGCGACAGAGTTCGGGCTCAATCAATCGTGACGACTTCGCCGCCGGAGATTGTCCCCATGGCGCCCCAGACGCCGTACGGGCTCGCGCCCGTTGTCACCTCGGCGCTTCCGTTACTGCCGGAGTTGATGTTTTCGCTGATGAACTTGACGGCTCCGTCGCCCATCAGCGCGTGGACTCCCCCCGTGTGATTGCTGGTCGCGCTGTAGACGCCCCAGGTCTTGTCGCTGTTGGTGGGGGCGCACGACGGGCTGTTCGGAGGCAGCACGGTGTTGAACGAATTGTAGTAAGGAAGGCCGCACGGCCAGAGCATCCCGGCAGGGAAAGCATAAACCGTCGTGCCGGTCGTGTACTGCTTTCCGGCCACGGTGGCCAGGCACGACGACGGGTTGGTGTTGACCGAGGCGATGCTCACCGCGGTGCGGCCGAGAACCGCGCGGTTGCCGTTCGTGGTCGTTCCCGTTCCGCCGAGTTCCCGTTCGCTCATGGCGATCGTGTTGCTCGTGCCATCGCTGATATCGGCCATGCGAACGCGGGAGAAGGTGGCGAACATTCCGCGCGAGCGATAGATGGACGCGCTGCCGGCGATGTTGTTGATCGAGTCCCCGAGGCAGAAGCGATAGCTGCGGGGGCCGACAGCGGGGGATCCGCTGTACGGATCGCAATCGGGCGACGAGGGGCAGACGAATCCGGGGATTTTCGCGTCCCATTTCACGCTGCCGGTCCAGGGATTGGGCCAGGGCATCGTCATCGATGAGATCGCGCTGTAGAGCGGGGCCTGGTCGATGTACGGAAGAAGGGCGACGACACCCGAGTGGCCAGAGTTCGATCCCGACAGGGCACTTCCCTGAGTGTCAACCGTCGCCGGCGCGGAACCGAAATGGGCCGCGGGAAATGTGTTGAACGCGTCGTGGTAGTTGTGCAGTGCGAGTCCGAATTGCTTCAGACTATTCTTGCATTGAGTCCGCCGGGCCGCTTCACGGGCCTGCTGGACGGCAGGAAGCAGGAGGGCGATCAGGATGGCGATGATGGCGATGACCACCAGCAACTCGATCAACGTGAAACCCCGGCTTCGCACTCGACTGGTCTGACCCGGCATCACAACTCCCTTAAAGTTCGACGACAAGGAATCGACACAAGACGTTTGAAAGAGGACAGGAAACGTGCGTTCTGCAATCGTGATGAGACACCCACCAATCATGACTCTCTAACGCGAGGAATGTCAAACTGACCACCGTGGATCTGAGAAATAGTTCAGAATGGCGTTGAACGGAGAGGTGGAATGTACACAGATCGTCTGGTTGCGATTGTTTGACCTCGATCTGCTCAAGTTTCGTGTTCGCATGTGTTCATGTGATCCGATTCAAGCCCGGTCGACAGAATTGTTTGTTCCTTCTTGCGAAGGAGAGCAGCACTTCCCTCACGCTGGAGAGTCGGAACGTCACCCGCCGTCGGGGATTGGCAAGAACCACTGGCGTTCGTGGTCGCCGGCGACGCTTCGCGATACAGTCCTGTCGACGTGGATCATTGATCCGTCTCGGTCGCAGGTTGCGAGAGTTTCGCACCACATTCCCTGAAGCGTTGGCCGGAGTTCCTTTCATGTCCCGAGTTTTTGCGATCGTTCGGGCCGCGATCCCAGCGGCGATGATTGTCCTGGTGTGCGGATTCTCCGCCCGGGCCGCGGATGACTACCCATTGGGACCGGACTCGCAGAAGCAGGACGGCGTGCCCGAGGGGAAGGTGACGCAGGGGAAGTGGGAAGGGAGCAAAGTCTTCCCGAATACGGTGCGGGATTATTGGGTGTACGTGCCGGCGCAATACGACGGGTCGAAGCCGGCGGCCGTGATGGTGTTCCAGGATGGCGGATCTTATGTGAACCCCACCGGACAGTTTCGCGTGCCGATCGTGTTCGACAACCTGATTCACAAAAAGGAGATGCCGGTGACGATCGGCATCTTCCTGCAGCCTGGGTCGATTCCGGCCGAGACCGAAGGGGGCAAGCCGCGGTCCAACCGGAGCTTCGAGTACGACACCCTCAGCGACCAGTACGCCCGCTTCGTGATTGAGGAAGTCCTGCCGGGGGTTGCCGAGAAGCACAGCCTCAAGCTGACCGAGAACCCGGAAGAGCGGGCTATCTGCGGCATCAGCTCGGGCGGCATCTGTGCGTGGACTGTCGCCTGGGAACGCCCGGACCAGTTCCGCAAGGTTCTAAGCCACGTCGGCAGCTTCACCAACATCCGCGGCGGGCACGTGTATCACGCGCTCATCCGCAAGACGGAAAAGAAGCCGATCCGCGTCTTCCTGCAGGACGGCTCGGGAGACCTCGACAACCTGCATGGAAACTGGCCGCTGGCCAACCAGGAGATGGCGGCGGCGCTGAAATTCGCCCAGTACGATTTCAAGTTCGAGTTCGGCGACGGCGGCCACAACGGCAAGCACGGCGGCGCGATTCTGCCGGACTCGCTGCGGTGGCTGTGGCGCACCAAGTAAGTTTCGGTGCGTCAAAGTTCTGCGGGGAACGAACGGCGCGGGAGCGTTGGTTGAGTTCGCGAGAGAAGAGTTTTGTCCGCGAATGGCGCGAATATCCGCGAATCAAGGCAGGATCAGGATCGGACGCGGTCGGGCCTGCAGCGCATCCCATCTGGCAATCTGTCTTAGTCCTTGGCGGCTCTGATTCTGGATGGCTTTGATTTCGCGTCGATTCGCGCTATTCGTGGGCCTGTTTTTCTGCGGCGATTTTTCGTGAATCGTTGGAATTCAGACGAGCAGAAGTGCGAAATCCTGGTGGCATGAAGACGGCCAGCGCGTTCTTGAGGACGCGCTGGCCGTTCGTGCTGAAGCGTGAGTCGGACGCGGCGACCACCGTTGATCACTGCCGACGCCGCGTGGGTTCACTTCCTGTTCGTGCCGTCGCCGCCGCCAGCGACCGCCTGCTCATCGTAAAGCGTGAGATAGACGGTGTCTCCCTTCTCGGCCGGGGTGCGGGGCTTGGGGTTCTGGTCGTAGACGACGAACACCAGCTTGTCGGCCGCGGCGGGCTGACCGCGGCGGAACTTGACGACGTAACCTTCGGCCTTGAGGGCCGCTTCGGCGTTCTTCCAGTGGAAGCCGACGACTGAGGGAAGCTGACCAGTTCCAGCCGTCCGGTCAGCTCCCTTCGCCGGAAGCTTTTCGTGCGGGAGCGGGTCGTTCGCCTTTGGCGGATTCATATTGCGAGCGCCCGCGGGGGCCGGAGCGGCGATGCCGTTGCCGGGTCCTGCCGGAGCGGGGTTGTTGATAACGGGCTTGTAGTCCTTCGGAATTTTCGGCTTGAGCGGGTCCTCACCGATGCCCAACCAGTTCTTGTAGGGTTTGTTGACGTCGATCTGGCGGAACGTGTAGACGGTTTCGAGGTTGCCCGACGGGTCGATCAGGCGGACCGCTTTCGGCAGGTAACGTTCGGCCGTCTTGTCGAGGATGATTTCGGCTTCACGATAGTTGTTGAAGTCGGATTGCCATCGCGGAATGGCCTTCAGGCGGACATCCGATGCGGTCTCGCTCATCAGTGTCAGGGCGAAGCGTTTCTTGGCTTTCTCGGCCGGCATCCCGAAGAGGAAGGGCATCGGCCCTTCCATGATGTTCGCCCCCTGGTGCTGTGGGGGGATCGGGAAGAGCTCGTAGTTCTTCTCCGTGTCGTTCAGCTGAATGATCTCGCGGCCGGTGCAGACCCAGCGCTGCTGCAGGTCGGGATCAAGCTTGAACGGCTTGCCATTTTTCTTGTTGACACGCTTTGCGACTTCGCCTTTCGCGATCTTCGTCGGAGTGATGTCGATGCGGCCCTTGTCCGGGGCCTCGTAGAAGAACTTGCCGTCGGCCCGCTTTTCGGTGTCGAACACGAGGTCGTAGACGAACCGCTGGTGCTCTCCCTGCAGGCGGGTCACCTTCGAGGATGCGCGTTCCCAAGCTTCGAGCACCGCCTGGAGTTCGGGGGACACCTCCTCGATCTTCATTTCGGCCGGACCGGGCCGGTCGAGCCGCCCGTCTTCCGCGGCGGCGTTCCCGGCCGGCGTGACCCGTTCCCCGGGTTGACGCCGGGCGGGGGATGCACGGTCAGGAGCGCCGCGTTCGACGGCCCCGCCGGCGTTGGCGCTGCGGGTTCGACTTTCCTGTGCGGGAAGAATCGACGCGGATTGTGCGAGGACGGGGAAGACCAGAACACCTTTAGCCACGGTGCGAAGCATCCGGCTCATAGGCGGCGACATCCTTGTGCGATACGTCGGTTCCACCGACGGCGAAAGAGAGTCTTTCGCGGCCCGAAGACAGGCTCCGGCCGGGGCCGGAGTGAGTGGGGTCTGTACACGTTCCCCGAGAGGGGGCGGAATTCTATCAATCGACCTGAAATGGATCTATGCCGGTTTCGACGCTCTAGTATTCGGCCGTAACCCACGACAGATGCGTCGCTTCCGGCAAGTTTCCGGCGTTACTGAGCTTCGGCGGGGAGATCCAGGAGGTAGACCTTGTTGTCGTTCGCCGTGGCGCCGATCGTCTTTCCGTCGGTCAGATAGCCGGCGCTGTAGACGACGACCGGCAGGTCGTTGGCGTAGACAGCTTTGCCCGACGCGAGGTCCCACACGTTGAGAATGCCCGAGTAGCCCGCACTCAGCAGCCGGGTCCCCTTAGGGCTGAACTGGACGCGATAGATGTCGTCTTTGTGTCCATCGAGGACCTTCACCGGCTCGGGGGCTCCGATGTTCCAGACGTAGACCTTGCGGCCGGCGCCGAGACCGACGCCCCCTGCGGCGATCGTCTGTCCATCGGGGCTGACGGCGACGTTATAGACCGCGAACTCGGGTCCGTTGAAGCGGCGGACTTCGGCCCCCGTCTCGATGTTCAGCAGGCGGACCGTCTTGTCGCCGCCGGCCGTGACGATGTGCTTGCCGTCCGGAGTGAACGCGACGCCGTAGACGCCCTGCTCCTGGGTCGAGAGGACCTTGGTGGCTTGTCCGGTCGTCGTATCCCAGAGGCGGACGGTTTTGTCGTTGGAGGCCGAGGCGAGCAGCTTGCCGTCGGGGCTGAAGGCGACGCCGTAGACCTGGGCAGCCAGTCCGGTCAGGTTGTGGGTGAAGGTCGCGGCGGCGACGCCCCACTTCTTGATGCTTCCATCGGCCGAGGAAGAAAAGAGGGTGCGGTTATCGTTGAGCAGGGCCAGGCCCGTGACGGCGGCCGTGTGACCGGCCATCGCCTGCGCCGGTTCCTGGGTGGGGGGTTGAGGCGGTTGCGGGTTGAGCGGGGTGGGGTCGTAGCTGCGGATGATGTTGTCTGAACCCGCCGCGACGAGCTTCTTGTTATCGATGGTGGCCGCCACCGCTTTGACCTCGGAAGGGGTCGAGATGCGATATTGCGGCTGACCATTCTGGAAGTTCCAGACAATGAGGGTCTTGTCGCTGCCGCCCGAGACGAGTTGCTGGTTGTTCCGCAGAATGGCGACCGACAGCACCGGCCCCTGGTGGCCAGTCGGGCCGGCCAATGCCTTCACAGGAGCTCCGTTCGCGGCGTTCCAAAGCTTCACACTGCCATCGGCGCCGGCCGTCGCATGGATGTCGCTTCCCGGCGTGATGGCCAGGTCGTTCACGCGCTTCTCATCGGCGACGTGAATCATCTGCATCGTCACGACATCGGCCACGGCCTGCATGTCGGCGCCGACCGAGAGGACCGTCTTGTTGTCCGGAGCGAAGGCGGCTCCGTTGACGGCTCCGGTGTGATGGACGAAGTGTTGCAGGTGCCGCACCGTGGCGACGTCCCACACCCGCAGCGTTCCGTCTGCACTCGACGAGACGAGCTTCGTCATATCGCGGCTGAAATCGACGCCGGTCACTTTGTCGGCATGACCGCTGAACGTGGCGACGGCCTTGCCGTCCGCCAGCGTGAAGGTGCGGATCGCCTTGTCATCGCCGCCGAGCGCCACCTGGGCTCCGTTGGCGCTCAATGCGAGGGACGTCGCGCCGGCGGGGAGGTCGATCTTGCTGACCGCCGCACCGTCCGCGGCGTTCCAGACGCGGAACGACTTGTCGAGGCTCGCGGTGAGGATCTGAGCTCCATTCGGCGTCCACATCAGGCCGGTGATGCCTCCGGTGTGTCCCGCGAGTGCCCGGACTTCGGTTCCGTCTGCGACCTTGTAGACCTTGATGACGCCGGTCGCGTCACCGGCCGCGACTTCCTGTCCGTCGGGTTTGACGGCGACGGCGGTCACCGCGCCGGCCTGGGCGGGGAAGGCCTTGACCAGCGTACCCGCGTTGGCATCGAAGAGCCGCGCGATCTTGTCGGCGCCGCCGGTCGCGACCTGGGCACTGTTGGGGCTGAAGGCGATGGCTGTCACGGCTTCGGGATGTCCGTCAAAATTGCGGACCGCTTGCCCGTTGGCGAGATTCCACAGCCGGGCCGTCTTGTCGGCCGAGGCGGTTGCGAAAAAGGCCCCATTCGGCGCCACGCTCAGCGAATTGATGGGTCCCGTGTGGCCGGGTGAAGGCCGCGGAGGAGTGACCTGCGTGGGCCAGCGCTTCACAATGCCGTCTGCGCCGGCCGTCAGAAGGAACTGGGCATTCAGGGCATAAACGAGTGCGGTGATCTCTCCAGGATGCGCCCCGATCACTCCCTGCGCCGCTCCATCCGCCGGATTGAACAACCGCACGACACCCGACGCGTCGGCCGACGCCACCTGGTTCTTGTCGACCCGGATATCGACCCGCACGACGGGAGCGGCATGCCCGGCGAGGTCGCGGACGACCTTTCCATCGACCGGATTCCAGAGCTTCACGAGCTTGTCGGCGCCGCCGGTGGCGATCAGCGTTCCATCGGCGTTGGCGGCTACCGCATTCACCGCTCCCGTATGTCCGGCGAGGCTGGCGAGGGGCGTGTTGACGGGCACGTCCCACAGCTTGATCGTGTTGTCCAGCGAGCCCGAGGCGATGCGCGTCCCGTCCCTGGTAAAGGCGACCGTCAGGACGAGGCCGGTGTGCCCGGTCATCGTGCGGATGGGGGTGCGGGTGGCGGCGTCCCAGAGCTTCACGGTCTTGTCGAAGCTTCCCGTGGCCAGTAGCTTTCCGTCCGGCGAGGCGTCGAACGCATAGACTGGATCGGTATGGCCGACCAACTCCTTCGGCGGCATGGCCTGCCCCCAGGCCCTTCCGGTGGTCGAAGCCAGCATGAAGGCAAAGCTGACGGACTGCACCGCAACAGCGATTGACCGACGGAAGGACATGAGCGGCTTCCTCAGCGGGCGAAGGAGGGACGTGGCGGGATCATCGGGCGGAAACGCCAGTGTCCCGGTGTCGAGGGGCGGCGTCAATCTTCCCCTGCCGCTTCACAGTCGCGGGCGTAGGAGCGGATTTCCGCATTGCATACGTGGTGGAGTTGAGTGACGCCGCGAGCATCACTGCGCCAAAGGCGTTTCGTCAGATAGCCCAGCGTCGCGAGGCCTGGCGAGCGCACGCTGGGTGGGGCATCGATCTCATCAGGTATCCCAACGGGGTTCCATAACGAGCATCTGGCACGTTCTTATGGAACCCCGTAGGGGTACCTGAAACCTTCCGGCCATTCCCAGCGTGCGCTCACTCCGTTCGCGACGCTGGGCTATCGGATGGAACGCCTTCGGGCGTACGGAGAATTCACGTTCCCCCTCTCGCTTCTCACCGCAGAGACTGGGCAATTCCTGCAACCAGAACTTATTACGCCCAGAGTCGCCCTGTCACACGCGGGGTGATTTCTCATCCCCCGAGTGCGATTGTCTGGATGTACGAGAGGGCCCGCGCAACGTCTCCTCCCCGGTCGTCCCCCTGCGTGCGGTCGATCGACCACCAGCCGCGATAGGCCGATTCCTCGGCCAACGCCAGCAGTTCGTCCCAGCGCGTCTCGCCGCGGCCGACGGGGACTTCGATCCCGGCGCCATCGATGTCCTGCAAGGCGTCTCGAACGGTGAGATGTCCGATGCGATCGTGCAACACGCGAAACGCCGCCTCAGGCTTTTCGCCGCTCAGCAGGAACGGAACGGGATCGAAATTGACGGCAATCGGTCCGGATGTCACCGCATCCATCAGAGTGCGCAGCGCCGCGCTCGAATCGCGGGAGGGAGTGATCGTGAGCGTGACACCGACGTGATTTCCGTACGCGGCCAGATCGTTCAGGACTTCGCGGAGCACTCCGTATTCTTTCGCGTTCGCATCCTCAGGGAGACGTCCGACTCTCAGGACGACGACCTTCGAGCGCACCTGCCAGGCGAACTGCATCACCTGCCGGCAGGCCGCAATGCGGGCCTCGAGCTCATCCTGATCGTAAAAGGCCCTCCGCGTCGGAAAGACCAGCGATGAGACGCTCAGGCCATGCTCGTCCATTTCGTGCAGAAATTGACGGCGTCCGGTCTCCGAAAACTGGTTCGGCCGGAGTTCGGTTTTCGAATTGAATTGGAGGCCTTTGGCTCCGAGCGATCCCGCAATCCGCAGCAGTTCGCGGAGGGAGCGGTCGAACGGAGCGGCGGCCAGGGCGAATTTCGGCAACATAAGGTCGCAGGCGGTGAACGGAGGACGAAGCAGTTTCGTGTCTGCGGAGACGGGGAAGGCGACCGACTTTCGCGACACGTTCAAGTCGCGGCAAGACCGGCGGCGCCGTCTCATGACATTGTTCCATCGTACCGCATTTCACAAGTCGACCGGGTACGATCGGTTTGAGGGGATTGCATGTCGCGCCCTCAAGCGACAGAATTCCCGGTCTGACTGCCGTCGGCCGCACTGAACCGGGACGCAACTATTTTCGGGACGAGCATCGTCATGGCCACGTCGATTCTGCGGCTCCTGGTCGTTGGACGCGATGGCAGCGCCACCATCCAGAACATGATGTCGACGCTGCGCACGTTCCTCGCTTCGCAGCCGGCGGTCACGGCGCGTTTCGAAGAACTCGCCGACAATCTCGACCTGCACGAAGGAGACCCGGACCTGGTCGTCGTCGTGGGGGGCGACGGAACGATTTTGCGGGCCTGCCGCCAGATGAAGCATTACCAGCGCCCGATCCTCGGCGTGAACCTGGGACGGCTCGGTTTTCTGGCGGACCTTTCTCCGGATGAATTTCAGGAGCACTTCCCGAAGATTCTGCAGCGCGAGCATTACGTCACCAAGCACCTGATGTTCGAGTGCACCATCCAGCGACGAAACGGACACTGCGAAACCCACCTCGGATTGAACGAGGTGACGCTGTCTTCGGCGGTCTGCATGTCGATGTTCGATGTCAATCTGCGGATCGACGACACCCCCGTGACGACCTATAGCGGGGATGGCGTGATCGTCAGCACGCCGGTCGGGTCGACTGCCCATAGCCTCTCAGCAGGGGGGCCGATTCTGCGGCAGGATCTGCAGGCGTTCGTCATCACGCCCATTTGCCCGCACACGTTGACCAACCGGCCGCTGGTCGATCGGGCCGAGTGCGTCTATTCGCTCGAAATTGGCAGAGCGGCTTCCGGGGCCATCGCGGTGATCGATGGGCAGATCCGCGTGGCCGTGGCGGAAGGGGATTTCATCGAGATCCGCCGGGCCGAGTGCTCGTTCAAGCTTGCCCGCATTCCCGGGTCGAGCTTCTATGCCACGCTGCATCGGAAGCTGGGCTGGGCCGGACAACCGCGCTACCAGCCGACCTGGGTGCCGCACTGAAGACGTGAATGTCTCACTGAAATCGGCAGGCCGCACGATCCACCGCGGAAATCCGTCGCAAGCGCCTTCTTGAAGGCGGAAGCTTCAGCTCTCGTCTTTTCCCTTGTCGCGGTAGCGCGTTCCCGCCTGTTGCAGCAATGCCTTCTCGGCCGGCGTGAGCGATTGCACGCCGTGCTCATGGATTTTGTTGAGCAGCACATCGACCTGCTGCTCGAGCCATTCGGCACGCTCGCGCTCGCGGCGTTCACGTTCGCGCCGACGATTTTCCTTCCAGCGGGCCAGCCAGCCCTGCCGAGGCGGCGCCTTTTCCTGATGCGTCTTTTCGAGGCTGGTATAGCCCTGCGAGAAGTCGTATCCCATGAACGAGTCGTCGTAGGAATCTCCGTGACGGTGCTGCCAGAACTCCTGCATCGTCAGCACGATCACCACGGTGCCAAGGAAGACCACCGCCGCGCTGTCGGCCAGCAACCCTGCGAACACCAGCACCACCGCCGAGAGGAAACCAAACACGAAATACCATTCGGTCCCGAGTTCGTTCCCCCAGAAGTGGTGCGTCAGCGCCTTGACGATTCGGCCGCCGTCGAGCGGGTACGCGGGAATCATGCTGATCAGGAAGAGTGTCCAGTTGGCGGAAAATCCGAGCAGCATCAGGGCGAAGACCGGATCGTTCGCCAGGTCCACCGCGGGAATCCTGAGGGGATTGAACAGCACGGCCCCCTGCCCGGACTTGAGCGCTGCGGGGAGCAGCGCCACAAAGATCACCAGGTTGACCAGCGGTCCGAAGAACGTCGAGACGAGCTGCGAGGTGAGCGTATTGGCGGGCTGAACCATCGCCAGGCCGCCGAGCGGCCACATCAGGATTTCCTCCGCCGAGCCGCCGGTCGCCCGCGTCCCGATGACGTGCCCGAACTCATGCAGCAGCACGCTCACCAGCACAATCGCCCCATAGGCGAGTCCGACGTCCCAACCCAGCCGCACGCACCACAGCAGGAATGCCGCAAAGAACCAGACGCTGAGCCGGACCTGGACTCCAATCCACGTCCCGAGCGAAAACGACCAGAAGAGGGGATTGTCTCGATGATTCATACGGCCGACGCGGGTGAGAGCGGCGCAATGGTTGACCAGCGGACGAAATCGCCGCTCAGGGAATCTTAGTGTGCGGCATCCCCCTGTCGCAATTCGAGTCGTCGCGGGCCGCGCGTCAGGGACAGGCGGCCGCCCCATGTCAAAAAAAGCGAGCCCCTTCGTCAGAAGGGGCTCGCCTGTTGGTTTCCAATTCCGTCATCTCGACGGTGACTTCTGCCGGCCGATCGCTCAGCCCTTGCCGGGGAGCTTGCCGTCCTTCAGCAGGTCGCCGAACGTCTTGCCTTCGGTTCCGCTCTTCTCGCCTTCGATCTTCTTCAGGGCGGCGGTCGCTTCGTCGGCGGAGGCCTTTTCCTTGCCGAGCGCCTTCTTCATCGCGGTGCCGTAGTCGTTCCACTTCTTATCCGCCGGCTTGCCGATGTGGCACACCGCGCAGTTCGCGTTGTTCTCGATCTTCACGTTCGGGTACGCACCCTTGAACGCGCCGACGTACGGCGGGCGGGCGCTGGCGGTGCCGCCGAGAACCGCGACCACCAGGGCGGCGACCGCAAGGCCGCACACCACGCGAGACATCCCCTTCACCATAGTAACTCTCCCGTTGGAATTTCTTGGACCATCTGCACGTGGCAGCTACCGCAATCACCTGCCGCTCACAAGCGCGGTGCGCAACAGGCCCCAAGCGGTCTTACCTCACTGATGCACCCACAACAGCTAAGACCGCCACGTGCAAAAGTTGGTTTATTAGATCGGCGACCCCCAGAAGTGTCAACCTTGCAGTTTTCCTGTCTTCGCAATGCTTTACCTCGCTTCGCGCGCGAATTCTACTTGTCACGCGGTTCCAATTGCCGTGCTCGCAAGAGAAGATCGTCGATTCCGCCGCGCGCAAGTTCTCATCATCCGGCGACCGCAACCCTTCCCACAAACCGAGAGCTCCCCATGCGGACAGTCCTGATGGCTGGCCTCGTCCTTCTCCACGGCACTCTGGCGATGGCAGCAGAACCGCTGGAAGAACATCCCCTGTCGATCGAGAAGCGGGCGATGTTGACGGCTTCGTTCCAGGACCGGATCGACCGCACCACAAAGTTGATCGCCGCCGAGCCGGACATCGTCGAGCATTACTCGTCGCGCGGGGACGCCCGCTTCTTCCTCGCCCGGTTCGATGAGGCGGTCGCCGACTACGAACAAATGGTCAAACTGAAGCCGGAACTGGCGACTTCGCACTGGCGGCGCGGCATCGCCTATTTCTATGCCAACCGTCCAAAGGATGCCGCACACCAGTTCGAGATCTACCATACGTTTGACGACGTCGATCGCGAGAACGGCATCTGGCGATTCTTCTCGCAAGTCCGGGCAACCGGAATCGAAAAGGCCCGCGAAGGACTGCTCAAGTACCGCAAGGACGATCGCGAGCCGTTCCCGGCGGTCTACCGGCTGTTCGAAGGGAAGACGAAACCCGCGGAGATTCTGGATGGCATCCGCCAGGCGGAAATCACGAAGGATCAGAGGGAGATGCGACTGTTCTTTGCGCAGCTCTACATCGGGCTGAATTACGCCGTCGAAGACAAGCCGGAAGACGCCCGCGCTCACTTGAAGGAAGCGGTCGCCAACACTTGGGGCCCAGTGGCCGGATACGGACCGGCCTACATGTGGCACGTCGGACGCGTCCACTACGATCTGCTGCGACAGAAGGTGGAGAAGGACGCGAAAAACCGCGAAAAATGAGCCCAGCCGCGCGCTACTCGTCCATTCCTCGTCCCAGTTTTGCGATCAACCGCTCCAGGCAACGCGATGCGGCAATGCCCGAGGCCGTGATGTGGAACTCTCGGGCCGTCTCCCCGCACGCAACAATCTCGATACGGAGGCAATCCGCGGGGAGGCTCGACGCGACCCGGTCCGCCCATTCGATCAGACAGACGCCGTCCCCGCTCATCAGCTCATCTGCTCCCAGCTCGAGGAACTCGGCCTCGTTCCGCAACCGGTAGGCGTCGAAGTGGTAGAGGGGAATCCGGCCGTCGTACTCGTGAATGAGTACGAACGTGGGGCTGGAGACGGTTCTCGGATCGACGTCCAGGGCCGCCGCAATCCCCCGCACCAGGCGTGTCTTGCCGGCGCCAAGGTTGCCGACCAGCGCCACGACGAGTCCCGGTTCGACCGCAGCCGCAAGCGCCCGCCCGAGCCGGTCGGTCTCCGTTTCATCATCAGCTACAAATCGGACTTCGGACGTCATTGGTGGATCGACAGGAATTCGACGACGCGTTCGGGAACGCCGGGGCGTGATCGCTCCGTACCGGCACGATCGATCATAGTGAGGACCGACGACTCGTCGCAGCCGGCAGGCCCCCGTCACGCTCGGGTCAGCGTTGCAATCATTGCTTTCAGAAAATGCACCGCAACTTCTTCGGGACTTCATCAACGGAAACTACCGTCGTTACCCGACGCCACAAAACCTGACAACGGACGCCCAGGGAAACTTCGGGTTGCACAATCGAGCATCCATAACTCTCCTCAGGTCGTTCCCTGACAATTCGTGGATGACTGGTTTTTAGGCACAAATTGCAAGGTATCTCGTCATTTCTGCAATCCTTCGGGCGATCGCTGGAACGAACGCGCAGCGACCGCAATGCCTTGCGGAGTGAGACTCGCCGACGAATTCCCGGAGAAGACCGCGATCGCGCGACGGCGCCGCGGCAGGCCCCACGGCTCTCGCTGGATCCGGCATGCTTGTTGCTAATCGAAATGATCGCCACGGACGCCGGAACCCGTCTTTCTCTGGTTCCCCATGACGGGATCACCTCCCGCGACAGGAACATCAATGCCGACCACGCTTCCCGCCTCGCTGCTCCGCTCCGCCGAAGACCTGACGATGAGCATTCAGACCGCCACCAACCGGCAGGTCCATGGCCTCCAGGTCAATCTGACCGGCGACGACGTCACAGTGACCGGCCACAGCCGCACCTTTTACGTGAAGCAGCTCGTCACGCAGGCGATCAAGAGCCATCTGCCCGCCGCCCGCCTGCAGAATCGGATCTGCGTGCAGACGCACTGAGCGACAGTTGGCCGATGGTTGCGACAATGCGAGATACAAGCGACCATGTGCGACCCAACTTGGGCGGCGCAAACATCCTCGGTTCCGCACGCACCGCTGGCCGGACTCACGACCGCAGGAACTGCGATTCCTTTGACGCGGCATACTTCACCGCGGCGAGCTGCGGAGTGTCGAGCCGCTGACCGTCCTTCAGTGAGTGAAGGGCCGCCTCGACCATGCCGCTCGTCAGCAACGTCCGCTCGACGGGATAGGGCGCTTTCCCCGTGACGAACATTTCGTCCGCTTTCCGCATCAGCCCCGCCGAGTAGTAGACGTTCGGGTTCGGAGGCAGGTGGAGCAGCGTCGACAGCGGTTCGCTTTGCCCTTTCTGACGCACGGCAACGAGGAAGTCTTCCGTCAAGCCGTTCAGAAGCAGCATCGTGCCCCGCGTGCCGTCGACATATTCGAAGCGGTAGGCGATGGGGTCTTTCACCCATTCCCTCATCTGCGCGTCGGTCGGATATCGGTGGCTGTTGGTCGGCGCCTGCTTCAACGTATGGCTGCGGGAGAGGCACGCCTCGAAGAGCTGAGGATCCCAGCCCCCTTTGGCCCAACTTCCCGACTTCATGGCGTCCCACACCGCGGGTCCGCGCTGGGCGTGAATCCACTTCACGCCGGTCTCGCCCCCCTTCCGCCGTTCGGCGAAGCATTGGAGCGACTCGAGCGCATGGAAGTCGTAGATGTCGAGCGCGCCATGGGCGACGCACAGGATCTCTTCAACTTCCGCCCCCAGCGGCAGTTCGACCGATGGCATCCGCCACGTGTTCGGCAGCGAGGACCCGGCGAGGAACGGAAACTTCATCTCGCGCGAGATGTCGACCATCTCTTTGGCCCACTCGAACTTCCACGACAGGTGCTTGTCGTTGAAGACCGGCGTCGTGCGGCCATCCTTGCGGAACACCTCGACGATTTTCTGAAAGAGTTCATACCGCGGATACTGCTTCTGCCCGTACTCGTTGATCGGATAGCTGCCGTGTTCGCCGATCAGCAGCACCGCATCGACATCCAGCTTGCTCCCTCCGCACCGCAGCGCCTCGGCGACTGTCGGATAGATCTTGAAGCCGAACTCCTCCGCCCGCTGGCCGCTCAGGTCTCCTTCGGGCCGCTGGTCGACGTAGGCCGAGACGACGTGGAACGGCGAGCGATGCCAGTGGCCGTTGTGCGGGTAGCCGGCGAGAAACCGCTCGGCCATGTGCCAGGCGTGCGACTTGTAGTTCCAGAGGGTGGTGACGACTGCCAATCGCTTGGGAGCGGATGATTTTGAGGGGGCCGGCTTCGCGTCGTCAGCGGCCGAAGCTGCGTGTGCCGAGAGGAGAGGAGCGGCGGCGAGGGTGGCTCCGAAGGCCTGCAGGAAGTCGCGGCGATTGGGCATGGTGGAGTGCTCGTGAAGTGGGTGGGATTTCGAGCGGGATTGCCAGAGTACCTTGGCTGCCAGTCGATCGAAAGCGCTGCCGCTCGCTTTGGGCCCACCGGGCTTGGTCAGCTGGTTTTCAACCTGGCCTCGGCAATCGGAGTGTAGACCGGGCCGCCGCGTCCGGAGTCGGAGCGATAAAGATGAATGCGGTCGACATCCACTGTCTGAAATTCCGTCGACGCATACCGTTCAAAGAGTGCCGGGAGTGAGTCGGGGGGGCGGAACTTCACGCGGGCCAGCGTGAGGTGTGGCGAATACGGACGGCCTTCCGGAGCGAAGCCTTGGGTAACTAAGGACGTCTCAAGCCTCTCCGCCAGCCGCCCCAGGGGTTCTGCGTCCGTGACCCCCGCCCACAGCACCGACGGGCGAGCCGCCGAGGGAAACGCTCCGAACCCCCGCACGCTGAATCGGAACGGGCCTTCGTTTGCGGCGGCTTCCCGCATGGTGCGAGCGATGGTGTCGAGTTGGCCCGGTGGCACGTCGCCGAGGAACTTCAGCGTGATGTGCAGATTTGATGGGGACACCGCCTTGATGGCGTTGCCCATCTGAGCGAGTTCGTCGATCACTCGCTCAAGGGCGCGGCTGCTCGGAACTTTGACGGCGAGGAACGTGCGGATGGAATCGGACATCCATTGAACTCCGGGCGGCAGCGTTTCAATGCTCTTGCCAGGTTTCGCGGTGGACGCGTCGATCAGCCCAGTGAGCGGGCAGGAGAAGCGAATCGGCCCATCGCACAAACTCGGGAGACAACTGCTGCTGAGGGCGAAACGGAACATGGTAATGCGCCGTCGGCACGATTCGGGACGGCCAGCACCACTGCACCATTTCGACGCGTTCGACCATGGCGGCGTAACAGCCGAAATACAGGACGACCACCAACATGAATCCGATGGCGCCGGTGAGAGGGCCGACTGGCATACGCTTCATCTCGACGACGGAATCCGACATGGCAGGCTTCTCGCGCGACGTAGTCGACCAGAACCGAACTTCGTCGCGGCGCAGTTTATCCCGAATCTCGGTATCATGCGTCGCCAAATCGGTTCTCAAGAAACGGCGTCCCCGCACACGATCCTCCGCGCGATTTCGAGCCCCTCACCCGGAAAATGCATCATGCTGATTGGCTACGTGAGCGACGAACGGTACGTGGTTCTCAACGATGTCCAGCTCGAGTTCGTCAACCCGCAGGGTTCGTGGGAGGCCCGCTCGCGGGCGACCGGCTCGGTCTACGCCGATATCCCTCCCGGGCGCTACACCGTCACCCTCGCCCATCGCGGATATGGCTTCAAGCGGACCGAGCTCGACATCTTCCCCGGCATGCCCCCGCACCAGTTCCGTCTGCTGAAAGACGGCCTGCTGGGCTACGCCTGGCCCAAGTGGGTGAAGTCCGGCGAAAAGGCCGAGTTCCGCGTCCACTCGGATGAGCAGTACAAGCTCTCGCTCTGGCGATACGGCTGGAAGAAAGAACTGGTCATGCCGATCGGCTGGTTCGACGAGCACGGCCCGCGAGCCACCGTGCAACTCACCCCCGATGGCGACTACACGCAAACGGGCGTCACTTGGAACAAGTACGGATACAGCAGCCCTCACCACAAGCAGTATGTCGTCGCCCCCGAGCGCAGCGGGCTGTACTACTTCCATGCGAAGGGGGAGTCTGGAAGGTTCTTCTCGTTTCCTTGGATTGTCGCGCCCGCTACGCCGCAATCGGCAATTGCGGTGCTGGCGTCGAACATCTCGTGGAACGCCTACAACAACTTTGGCGGCCGCTCGAACTACATCCACCCGGACAAGCTTCCGCCGGCGCCGGCCGCCAACGCCCGGCTCGAACTGAAGCGGTATACCGATCCCGAGCATCTCAACTACGACACGGCCGACTACGCCCCGCTCAGTTTCGACCGCCCTGAACCGATCCTGCACATCCCGGAAGACGAAGAGCCCCTCAGCCCGATCGAAGGCCGCGCCCCCTGCCATCTCGCCCCGGCCGAGTGGCGGCTCCTCGCCTGGATGGAGCGCGAAGGCTTCGACTACGACTACTACGCCGAAACGCAGCTCCACTTCGGCACGCTCAACCTCGACCACTACAAGGTGCTGGTGACGGCTGTGCACCCCGAGTACTGGTCGAGCGAGATGTACTACAAGCTCAAGGACTGGGTCTTCAAGAAGGGGGGACGGCTAGTCTACCTCGGCGGCAACGGGCTCAACTGCGACGTCGAGTTCCTCGACGAACAGACTTGCATCTACCGCAACGAGGACAACCGCCGGCTCCGCGATCCGAAGTGGGAAAGCCGCTTCCACCTGCGGCAGGAATCCGAGGCCAACCTGCTCGGGGTCGTCTACGATGCCCGGGGGATCATGACGGCGGCCCCCTACCAGGTGATCGAGCCGGGGCACTGGGTGTTCGCCGGGACCGGCCTCAAGAAGGGAGACATTTTCGGCCGCGAGAGCCAGCACCAGCGGATCCCGGGCGGGGCGAGCGGTCACGAGACCGACAAGATCTCCCCCAGTTCGCCGAAGAACGTGCAGCTCCTTGCCCAGGGCCTCAACGGTGACGGAGGCGGCGCCGACATGGTGGTGCACGAGCCGGGGAACGGCGCGTCGGTCTTCTCCGCCGGCTCGATCAACTGGGTCAGCTCGCTCCTGGTCGACTCGGCCGTCAGCCGCATCACGGCCAACGTCCTGCGGAAGTTCTCGAGCTGAGTATCCCGCAAAAGGCGAAAGCGATTTAACGCAAAGGCGCGAAGGTCGCAAAGAGTCGCAAGGAAAGAAGGGCCGGTTCGCGGTCATGCCAGCTCAACATGGCTTTCCTTTGCGTTTCTTTGCGCCCCTTGCGCCTTTGCGTTGAGTGCCTTTTTCTTCCGACTTTGGTCACAGTTTCAAAGCCAATCTCCTCATCTCCGCTACGATCCTTACAGATCGCCCTGCTTTGTTGCCTTCGCGCATCCGGATCTTCGGCGTGTTGCCAAAACGCAACGTATGTTGCTTTCAGGCAGCATTCGAATGCGGCCCCAATACTCGCCCTTCGAGCCGGAGTTCCGAAGATGACGCTTCGCGTGCAGGATCTGATGTCTTGGCATCCCACCGCCGTCCCCACGACGGCGACGATCGACGAAGGGGTGTCCGTCATGCTTCGCGATGAGGCCCCCGAGATCTACGTCGTCCATGGCGACGGCCAGCTCGCGGGCGTCGTCCCTGACTATGCCTTCCTCAAGGCCCGCGTCATGCAGTCGCCGGGCAACATGGCCATTACCACCATCATGAGCTGCAGCGTCGCGTCCGTGACCCCCGACCTGACGGTCGGCGAGATCCTCCCGCTGTTCCGCGAAGGCCGTTTCGCCCGTGTCGCCGTCGAAGAGCGGGGCCGCCTCGTCGGACAAATCAGCCGCAGCGAAGTCCTGCGGATCCTCGTCGTCGCCGACCAGTTGGGACTGGATCTGGGGCAACTCGGCGAAGTTGACACCCGAGTGCCGAAGGTTGCCGTCCCGGCTCCGCGGTTCCTGTCGCGTCGCGTTCGGACGGAGGCGAGAGCCGAGACTGTGGGTCAGTAAGCGAATATCCGGTGCGAGCCTCCGCAACTCGGGCTGCCCGAGTCCCGCCTCGGGAAGTCCGGACGACGACGCGAACCATGCGTCATCGCCGCCGCCCGACACCACCCGACTTCCCCAAAAATTCGCGAAATCCGCTACGGTTTGGGACGATTCATCCCGGTGTTGGCCTATTCGTACCATCCGGTCAGTCTTATGATTGACGCGGCAGGTTGCTCGCGGAGGTTCGCAGCCTGCCGGCAGGAGACTCGCAGGATTGAGTCCATCTGCCCCGCTCCCTCGCATGCGATCGGAGTGCAGGTCGGGAATGATAGCGATGTATAAGCGTGGTGAACCTGTCATTTACCGTGTCACCAAGGCCAGCGTGAAGCCGGGGCCTCGGGCACATCATGTTGCTCCCGCCCCCCAGGGTGAGCTTTACAGCTACCTCATCGACAAGTTCTGGGTCGTGGCCGAAGTCCTTGACGGCGGCCGTCTTCTTCTGAGGACGCGCCGCGGCAAGGAGCACGTGATCTCGCAGGACGATCCGAACCTGCGGACCGCCCGCTGGTGGGAGCGGCTCCTTTATCGCGGCCGGTTCCCCCAGTCCCTCGCTTCGGTGACGAACGACGACAGCGTGCTGCGTCCCAAGCATAGGGCAACGGGCTGAGCCATCTGCGGGGGCGTTCCGATGGAATCGACCTCAACCAACCCGCAGGGTTCGCGCCGCCGCTGTCCCGTCTGCCGCAACCTCGTGAGGGCGTCCCCGTCATTCGCGGGCGACGCCCTTTGCCCGCGCTGCGGGAGCCTGATGTGGCTCCCCCAGCCTCCTTCGCTTTCGGCTCACGTGCGGAGACAGCTGGAAGCCCTCGGGGCCGTCATCCGCTTCGATCCCGATTTCGAGTCGTGGGAAGTTGACCTTCGCGGCGCTCCTGTCACTCGTGACGACCTGGCGTTCCTGCGCGACATGCGTCCGGTGACCGAACTGCTCCTGAACGGCACGCCGGTGGACGACGCGGCGGCGGTGCCGATTGCCGATCTCCGCGAACTCGAAGTTCTCGATCTCGCACAAACCCGCTTGACCGACCGCGGTGTCGCCGCACTCGCGCCCTTGTGGCGGCTCGATGTCCTCTCGCTAGCCGAGACGGCCATCACCGAGGACGGGATCCGTCTGCTGACGGAACATGTTCGGCTCTGGAGCCTCGACCTATCAGGAACCGCCATTCGTGGATTCGGCCTCGAAGACCTGCGGCGATCCACACTGGAAGATCTCATCCTCGACGACACACTCATCGACGATTCCACGGTCAACCTGCTTGCCAGTTTCCATCGTCTGGAAACCCTCTCCGTGCGGCGGACACGCCTCACTCCGGACGGCGTCAACCAATTGCGAGAAGCACTCCCCGCGTGCAGAATAAGCCATTAGGCAGTTCCGCATGTTCAAGCAGCTTCATGGACGTTTCCCGCCCGTTTGAGACGAGCCTCATCCGTCATGCCAGGAAAGACGACATGACCGTCACCGTCGAACTCACTCCGCAACAGCAGACTGAATTGGAGCGACTCGCCGCGAGCAGCGGCGTCACGATTTCAGAGTTCGTTCGCGGGCTTGTCGAGGACCAGCTTCAAGGGGACGAGGGAACAGCGGCATGGCACGACCTGCCATACCACCAGTGGCGAGAGAATTTCCGGGCGTGGCTTTCGAGTCAGCAGTCCCGCAATCCGAATGTCGACGATAGTCGTGAAAGCATCTACGACTGATGCAAATCCTTCTGGACACCAACATCCTGCTGCGACTTGCAGAAACTGGCCATCCCCATTTCTCCCAGACTTCAGCAGCGGTTGAGACACTGACGCAGCGGAGACACGAACTGCTGATCGTCCCTCAGGTTTTGTGCGAGTTCTGGGTCGTGGCAACGCGACCGGTTGAAAGCAATGGTCTCGGGATGTCCCCCGCCGAAGCGAGACGAGAACTTGACGCCTTCAAAAGTCTTTTCCGGTTGCTCAGGGACGAGCGAAGAGTCTTCGCCGTGTGGGAGCAACTGGTGACGACCCTCGATGTCAAAGGGAAGCAGGCACATGACGCCCGGTTGGTGGCGGCCATGACCCGCTTCTCAATTCCGCATCTGTTGACTCACAACTATCGCGATTTCCTGCGATACTTGTCGATCACCGCTCACTCGCCCGCCGACGTTCTCAACGGGTCATTCCCGGTTGAAGAATCCCTCTGATCGATACTTGAATCCTGCATCCCGGGGATCGTCTCATGTTGCGTCCTGTTCTCGCGGTGGCAGCCTTTGGACTGCTGCTGGCTCACGTCTCATCGTCGGCCCACGCGCAGACTTCCTACCCGATGCTCATGAGCATCAAGCCGGTGGCGGCTCAGGTGGGGACGGCGTCCGAGCATGAGATTCATTCGCGCTACGACATGTTCGGCGCGTACAAGGTCATGGTCACCGGCGAAGGGGTGACGGGCGAGGTGACGACCCCCATGACGGTGAAGCCGGGCGAGAAGAAGCCCGTTCTCACCAAGATCATGGTGAAGTTCACCGTCACGCCCGAGGCGCTGCCCGGCGTGCGGGACGTGAAGATCGCCACGCCGAACGGTGTCAGCACGGTGGCCCAGCTGGTCATTGCGGGCGATCCCATCGTGTCCGAAGCCGCGATGAACGACACGCTCGACAAGGCCCAGGTCATCCCGGTTCCCGCCACCCTGTGCGGGTGCATCGAGAAGGCCGAGGACGTCGACTTCTTCAAGTTCAAGGTCGAGGCGGGGACGGCCCTCAGCTTCCACGTCCGTTCGCAGCGACTGCAGAACCGCATTCATGACCTGCAAACTCACTCCGATCCGCTGATGACGATTCGCACCGCGACCGGTTCGACGCTTGCCCAGTCGGACAACGTCTACGCGGGCGACCCCTTCCTCAACCACAAGTTCGAGCAGGCGGGGGAGTACATCCTCGAAGTCCGCGATGTGCGGTACCAGGGGAACATCTATTGGGAGTACAGCGTCGAAATTTCGAACCGCCCGTTCGTGGCAAGCGTCTTTCCGATGGGCGTGACCCGCGGCCAGGAGACGAAACTGCGGATGATCGGCTATCAGCTTCCGGCCGATCCGATGGCCTCGCTGACGTTGCCGATGGAGACGAAGCCCGGGCCGCAGACGATCAAGCTGCCGATGGGAAGCGGAACCGCCGCGGTGCCGGTCGTTGTCAGTGACCATCCGCAGGTGATCGAAGCGGACGGGGACAACAACACGGTCGAAAAGGGGCAGCTCGTCACCATCCCGTGCGGAATCAACGGCCGGATCGAGACCGACAGCGACGTCGACTACTACACCTTCGAAGCGAAGAAGGGTGAGTTGGTCGCGGTCGAGGTCATCGCCCGTCGGCAGGGTTCGCCGCTGGACCCGACGGTGCGGATCACAAATGACAAGAACGGCACGTTCGCGGAGAACGACGACGGCCGCTTCGGCCGGCTGACGCTTCCCGACTCGTGGATCGAAACCTGGACCTGTCCGGCGGACGGCAAGTACGCAGTCGAAATCCGCGACCTGCATCTGCGCGGCGGCGACGGTTTCGTCTATTACATCAAGGTGACGCGTCCCGAACCCTACTTCCTGCTCGAGACCGACACCGACAAAACGCTCATCACTCCGGGCACCTGCGCCCCGTTGTTCGTCCGCGTCACCCGCAAGAATGGCTTCACGGGCGAAGTGCAACTGAAGGTCGACGGCCTGCCTCCGGGCGTCACCGCGACGTGCGGGCGCATTCTTGCCGGGAAGAGCATCGATGGCTGCATCGTCCTCGAGGCGGCCCCCGACGCCCCGCAAGGCGCCGTCAATATCACGGTGAGCGGGACGGGCACGCACAAGGTCGCCGAAGACAAGACGGTCGAACTCTCGGCCGTGGCCAACGCGCTCCAGGAGATTTACATGCCGGGGGGCGGCCGCGCCCACTACCCCGTCGAAGACTGCACGCTGTCGGTCGGCGCGCCGGGGGACATCCGCAAGCTGACCCTCAGCAGCTACGAAATCAATCTGAAGCCGGGGGAGTCGCAGGCGATCGATGTGACGATCGAACGCGCTCCCGAGTACACCCAGAACATCACGCTCGACGTTGTCTACCAGCACCTGGGGTCGATTTTCGGCAATTCCCTTCCCGAAGGAGTGACCATCGACGGAAAGCAGAGCAAAACGCTCCTCACGGGAAAGGAATCGACGGCGAAAATTGTCTTCACGGCTGCGAAGGAAGCCCCGCCGGTCGAAAAGCAGCAGATCTGCATGATGGCCCACATCTCGCTCAACTTCGTCATGAAAGCGACCTATGGCAGCAAGCCGCTCCTGGTGACGGTGCAGAAGCCGTGAGTCGAGGATGGGGGGCGGAGCGAGGGGGAGATGGGGGGACAGAGGCTGGGTTTGCCATGCACTCCGTCTTTGACGGGAAGCTCTGAATCGTCCACCGGGTCGACAACGCCCGCTCCTGGCCAGCTCTGGACTTCCTGAGATTCGCATGGTATCTCCATCAAGTCGGTGACGGACGAACGATCAGCGTTCGTGGTCCGGTTCTCGGACGTCGCCGGATGGCTTCCCTCAGCGCACGACGGCGCAGAGACACTCCCCTCACGGGAACGGCACGGACGTCGTCAATCCTCGTTTCCTCCCCGGCCGGCTCCGATGGCTGACCCTGCGGTCTCGGTCGATTCTCCTGCGTTGGCGCGCCCCGCGGCTCGGTTCGCTTTCCTCGACGGTTTGCGGGCGATCGGAGCGCTGGGCGTCGCGGCGTATCACATCGAACGGTACGACCCGCTGGCCACCGCCGCCCGCCGCATCGTGCCGGAATGGCTGCAGGCCATCCCACAGCACGGTTGGATGGGGGTGCAGGTTTTTTTTGTCATCAGCGGGTTCATCATCGCCCACAGCCTGCGGAACGTGCGGATCGACTGGAAGTCGGGCCCATTGTTCGTGCTGCGGCGGTACCTGCGGCTCAGTCCGCCGTACTGGGTGACCATCGTCTTCGTCACGGCCCTGACCATCGACGCGGTCAAGCAGCTCGACGATAACTCCCTCGGCCCCATTCCGAGTCCGGGCGTCTACCTCTCCCATCTCCTCTACTTTCAAGAGATCGTCGGCGACGAAAACATCTCGACCGGCTTCTGGATGCTGTGCATCGAGATGCAGTTCTACGCTCTCTATGCCCTGCTCCTCTGGGCCGCTCAGCGGCTCTCGGGCGTCGGAACGATTCCGAAAGCCTGGCCGATGATTCTCTGCTTCTGGCTGCCGGGCCTGATGCTGCTCTACTGCTATCACCCCAACCCGTTCGTCGAAACGCTGATGCCCGACATCGAACATTCGGTGTGGGCCCCGTACTTCTTCGGGATCATCGCATTCGGCATCGTGACCTACGCGGTCCTCGAACGCTGGATGCCCGAATGGACCTTCTGGTCCTATGCGGCGATGATGCTCGCCCGGCTCGTGATCGAGACGGCGAAGTATCAGACCTTCAGCAAAGAGATCTGCGTGGGGCTGCTGGCGGGACTGGCGATCTACGCCTGCACGAAGGCGAACGCCATGCACCGCTGGCTGAATGTCCGCTGGCTGCAGCACATCGGCCGGATTTCCTACAGTCTCTTCCTCATTCACTACGGGGTGAGCTGGATTGTCAAAGTGATGGGGCGCGAGATCACCGGCGACAACCCGGTCGCCGCGGTCGCGTGGCTCGTCCTCTCGCTCGGCCTGAGCCTGATCGCCGCCCACTTCCTTTGCCTGACCGTCGAAGAGCCCAGCGCTCGCTTCGCCCGCCGTTTCGGAGAAGGGAAGCCACAGTCGGCCGGCGCAGCCGCACCTCGGATCGGCGAAGCGGCCGCCACGCGATGACGACTCGACATCGTCGATGCATCGCGCGCGGAGAGTTACCGGCCTCTCTCGAATCACCCGTTGCGCGCACTCCGAACGTCCGGCGACGGTTCAAAGCGTGTCGAGGAAACCGGACATTTCCGACTGAGCATGCTGGTCGCCGACCTTCGCTGCCACATCGATTCCGGTCGTTAGCACGGCTCGGGCTTCCTCGACCGCTCCCGTCTTCGCCAGCGACTGGCCCAGCTGGAAATATCCGGCGACATGGTTCGCGTCGATCTCCAGCAACCGACGGAACTGAGCGATCGCGTCGTCCGACCGTCCTTCCGATTCGAGCGCCATCGCCAGGGCGTAGTTGAGGAAGGGATCCTGTGGATCGTCCTTCAGCATCCGCTCGACCTGTTCACGCTTCGGCATCGGTTCCTCAGGGTTGGAAAGGCTGTCTGACCGCGCAGATTTGTGAGAGCTGGCAAAGTTTTCCGGCGCGGCGGAAAGCTCTCTCTGACGGGCAGAGTTTATGCAGCTTCCCCGTCTGAATGCCATTGGGGCCGATGGACCGGTCGCCGGCCGCAGGATCCGGATCGTCCGCGCCCGGAGCTTCAGCGCAATCCCCGAAACGCCGTCATTCCGCCGAAGAAAACGTCTTGCCGATCGATAGAACCCGCAAACTCAACTTCCTGCGGGTGAGGTAAGTTGTGCGCGTTCCGGTCCCGGTTTTCAAGACCCGATTCCGGCCTTGACGATGCTGCCGTGCGGAGACCCGATGGATCGACCCTCCGGTCGGCAAGGATGCCGCCCCAAGGACGAACGGAACCAGCGACGAACACCCCCCGCCTATGACGCAGCGCATCGCCCCCTACGGGCTGACCATCGCCGTCCTGTTTGCCTGGGTGCCGTCGGGCGCCTGGGCAGAGAACCCTCGTGAGACTCCCGAAGTGCGGGCAGTCAATCGGGTGGTGGCGGCCGTAGTCAACCTCAATAGTGAAAAGACGACGTACTCCGGAGACGCGGCCTTCGGGTCGGGCTCCGGCCGCGGCCGCAAGGTCAACGGGATGGGCACGGGCATCCTTATCGATGAACGTGGCTACATCGTGACGAACCACCACGTGGTCGACGGCGTCGATACGCTGACCGCCACGCTGGAAGACAAGAGCACGTACAACGCCGAAGTGGTGGCCTTCGACAAGCAGCAGGACCTCGCGGTCATCAAGATCCGCGCCTCCCGCCCGCTGCCGGTCATGCCGCTCGGCACCTCGTCCGACATCATGCTCGGCGAGACGGTCCTCGCGATCGGAAACGCCTTCGGCTACCACATGACGGTCACCAAGGGCATCGTCAGCGCCCTTGGCCGCGACGTCGAAGTGAACGAGAAGCAGGGCTACCGCAACCTCGTCCAGACCGACGCCAGCATCAACCCCGGCAACAGCGGCGGACCGCTCATCAACCTCGACGGCGAGGTGGTGGGGATCAACGTCGCCATCCGGGCGGGGGCTCAGCGCATCGGCTTCGCGATTCCGATCGACGATGCCCGCAAGATCATCGCCAAGATGATCAGCGTCGAGCACATCGACCAGAACTGGCACGGCATCACGGTGCACGACGTCAAGTCGGGCAAGAAGCGTGAACTGCTGGTCGATGGGGCGGCTCCCGAGAGCCCGGCGGCGGCGGCCGGCCTTCAGCCCAAGGACGTCATCGTGAAGGCCGGAAACGTCGACGTCGTCGACGGAGCCGACCTGGAGCGGGCGCTGCTGGGGCGGGCTCCGGGCGACAAGGTCGAAGTGACGGTTCGCCGCGAGAACAAGCTTGAGAAGCTCACGATTGCCCTGGCCTCGCGTCGCGGTGCGGTCACGGCCGACGCTTCGCGGCAGGACGTTTCGATCCGGGCTCAGTCGGGCGATGACGACGTCAGCCAGAAGATGTGGAAGTCGCTCGGCGTGAAGCTGGCTCCGGTCGGCTCGAACGAGCGGTTGTTCGCCGGTTCGAAGTACCGGGGCGGGATGCGGGTGACCGACGTTCGCCGCGACGGCCCGGCGGCCGCCCAGGGGATTCAGCCCGGCGACATCCTCGTCGGCTTGCACGTGTGGGAAACGATCAACGTCGACAACGTGACCTACGTCATCGACCACCCGCAACTCGGCACGTTCAGCCCGCTGAAATTCTACATTCTCCGCGGACGGGAAACGCTGTTCGGCCACTTCCAGCTCGCTTCGAGCACGAAGTGAGACGGTTGCGGCGAACGCGAAGACGATGAATCAACGAAGGCGGGCCCGTGGCGACACGAGCCCGCCTTCGGTCTTTAAGAGTGGCACGAGACTCCGTCTCGTGAAGCGATCTGGCGAGCCGAACAGGCAACGAGGCGTCAGCGGTCAGGGGGAATAAGCTCCTCCTCGCCGTTGGCGCATCGAGTGGCACGCCCCGACGAGCATGGCGCCGAATGTTCCCCGAGCCGTCCGCAACAACTACGATGAACTGGTCCTGGAGTTCGCTGCCTGTTCCTTCGTTGATCAACGAATGGCTTTGACGCCCGAGACCGCTCCGCACCCTCCGCGAACCTCCCGCAAGCTGGCGTGGACGTGCGGGCTGGCATGGCTGGCCGCGATGGCGATCGTTCTTCCGGTGGAATGGGCTCGCTGGTCGGAAGCGGAACGTCAGCAGGTTCCGGTGTCACGCCGACTGCTCACGGAGTGGAATCTCGACTCGACTCCCTACTTCTGGCTGCTGCTGGCCGCACCAGCCTGCTGGTTCTGGACGACGTCGCGAAGACTCATCACACCGCTCTCGCCGCCAGGTCGGAACGAGGCTGCGGAATCTCCCGGGAGGGCCCTGCATCCTTCGCGGAGGAAGCGTGTTGCCGGCTCGGTTCTCGTGGCCTGTGCCGCATGGGCTTCGAGCGCATGGATCGCGTCGCTGCCGGTAAATGCCAAGGGAACTGTCCGCTTTGGCGACCTGCCGCCCGCGTATCACGACGAGTTCAGCTACCTGCTTCAGGCGCGGACGTTCCTCGCGGGACGATGGTGGCTGCCTGCGAATACCGACGTGCCGGAAGTCTTCAATCAGGTGCATGTGCTGAATGAGGGCCGGTTCGCGAGCCGCTATTTCCCCGGAACTGGCGCCTGGCTGGCACCGTTCGTCGCGGTCGACCGCCCGTACTGGGGACAACGGATCGCGGGGTGCGTTGCTGCGGCGTGCCTGTTTCTCGCCGGGTGTGAACTCGCGGGGATGCGTGTCGGACTCGTTGCGGGATTGCGGACGGCGGTTTCTCCGGGGATTGCCCTCGGCAGCAATCTGGTCCTCGCGCATCATCCCACGCTCGTCGGACTCGGCATCTTCCTTGCAGCGATGTTGAGATTCCTGCGCGTCCACACCTGGGAGGCGGCGCTCGTCGCGGGTATCGGCCTGAGTCTCGCGATGCTGTGTCGTCCAATGACGGCTGCGGGGTTTGCTTTCCCTTTTGGTCTCTGGATGGCCTGGTGGCTGGTTCGTCGGACGGGGGCCTCTTGGAGAGTACGGAGTACTGTGGTCGCCGCCATCGGCTTGCCCCTCGTGGCCGGATTCGTCGTGTTGCTCGTTCAGAACCACGCCATCACCGGCGACTGGCGGACCTCCCCTTATCAGCAATACACCGACATCTACACGCCGCGGCATGTCTACGGGTTCAACAATGTCGTGCGAGGCGAAAAGCGATTGGGACCGAAGGTCCTCGACAATTACGACCGCTGGGCTGAAAACCTCACGCCCGCGCTCGCCGCACGAAATGTCTTTCGCAGAGCCGTGGCCAGCGCGCAATGGACGCTGGGACTTGTCCCGCTCGTGATGAGCCTCGTCGCCTTCTGCGGACTGACGCTGCACGAAGACCCGCGCTGGAAGTGGGTCGCCGCGTTGGTGGTCTCGCTGCACGTCGCCCACATCCCCTACTGGTTCGTGGGCATCATGGAGTGGCACTACGTCTTCGAGACCGCTCCGCTCCTGCTCCTCATCACGGCGGGGGCCACTGGAAGCCTGCTGCGGGCGTGGCGCGACGAGGGAAGAACCGCAATGGGAATCTGGTGGGGAGTCGTGCTGTTATCGGCCCTTGCGACGGCCTACCTCTCGGTCGATTTCTTCGTGCTCTCTGCCGTCACGGGGACCGTCGCCGTCATCGCCGCTGTCGCCGCATGGCGCGGGCTGCTCGAACGTCGACTCGTCGTGGCGATCGCCGTGCTCTCCGCTACGTCTCTCGGAAGTTCGCTGATGTGGCCGGCGCCGTTCTGGCCGGTTTCGCGTCTGGACGCGGGCGTTTCACAGGTCGCATTCTCGCGAAACAAATACGCGGCGTTTCGCGAGCGGGTGAGACAGGCGGCAGGCGAACGGCCGACGCTCGTCCTGGTCGTCGCGGATCCCGCCGACCGGCACATCGATTACGTCACGAACGAACGAGGACTTGAGGAGACAATCGTGGTCGGCCGCTACCCGCGGGACGGAGACCTCGAGCGAATCCGCCGCGCGTTTCCGCAACGAAGGATCATCGTATTCGACGCGGCCAGCGGAGCGCTACAGACGGTCGTGCGGTAGCTCGCTGACGGCGTACGAGAAGGTGCAAACCGCCCCCCCGGGAATTGACGTCCAGAGTCTGGAATCCTGCCTCTTCGCACCTTTCACACTTTTCGCACCGCTTCGCCCGCCGCCTCTCTCAGTCGACACTGTTCGTCCCGATTGTCGTGCGTTTCAGCCGGATCTTGTGCGTCTTCCCTTCGCGGTCGACTTCGAAGCCGCCTCCCCATCCTTTTTCCATCGCGTACGGACCCGTCTTCCACACGATGACCTTCCCCGCGGCGTCGTAGGCGTACGTCCCTTCGCCTGCGGGTTTGTCTCCCGGAAGAAAGACTTTGTAGACGTTGCCCTTCTGAAGTTCGAAATGCCCCAGGACCAGCGGTGGTTTTCCGACGGCTCCGTACGAAAGGATGCGATACTTCCCCAACCGCGGTTCGCCAACATCGGCCGCGAAGGCCATGGAGCTTGCGACGCCAAGCAGAGTCAGCGTCAGAGTGACGATTCGATGTTTCATGGCCCGATTCCTCTTCGTGATGCCGCGAACGGCGACAGCAAACGTTGTGCGCGGATGAAGACTTCCACGTTGGCAATCAATGCCTCATCGCGGATTCTCCTGGACCAGGAGTTTCTCCGCGGCCGGATGTCCGAGCGAGATGGTCTTGTCGCCGAAGCGGGCGGTGACAATCTCCGCTTCGGGGTTGTTTTCGACGACTTCCCCCTCCATTCCGATCTGCAATCCGGTCTCGCTCAGGTAGCGGAGGAACTCGGGCCCCTGATTGAGAACCCGCGCGAATCGAATTCGCGATCCCGCCGTACACGAGGAAAGAGGGATCCCCGATTCGCCGCCGCGCATCTCTCCATCGGCTGCGGGAATCGGATCGCCGTGCGGGTCGGAGACGGGATGGCCGAGGAATGCGTCGATGCGGTCGATCAGGTCGTCCGAGACGGCGTGCTCGAGATTCTCTGCTTCCGGATGGACCTGATCCCAGGTCAGCTTCAATGTCTGCACGAGGAAGAGCTCAAGCAGGCGATGGCGACGGATGATTCGCAGGGCGAGTTTTCGCCCGGAAGGGGTCAGCCGCACTCCTTCGTAAGGCTTGTACGTCGCGAGCCCGGTCGACGAGAGCGTCTTCAGCATGCTGGTGACGGTGCCGGGCGAAACCCGCATCGTCTCGGCCAGTCCCCCGGTCGAAACCCAGTCGGTGCCGGAGACAAGCGAGATTTGATGGATGGCTTTCAGGTAGTTTTCGACAGTGAGCGTGGCCATGCCGCGATCATCCCCGAAGGACCGGCGACATCGCAAGGTGGATGCCGAAAACCTGTCGCATCCCTCGCCGAACCCCGTCGGGCGACCGGGCCGCGGCGGCAGCGAATCCGGTCCCAAAGAATGTGATTAGCCCGCCAGCGTCTCCGCTGCCGGGCCAATCACCCCCATCCTCTCGCTGCCCAATGATCGCTGACGATGCCTTCAGCAGACCGGACGCCGCGGGCCTCGGCTGCCGGAGTCAATTCGGATCAGTACAGCCAATCGACGCCGATGCTGTAGACCGAAGTGTGCCATTCCCCGCGTGAGGTTCTCAACTCGGGAACGCCCGGGAAACCGTTGTAGATGATGTTGCTTTCCGGCCGCGAAACTTCGCCCACCGAAAGGTAGGTGTAGGCCGCCCGCACCTTGGCCTCCTTCAGGATGTTCCACTTGTTGAGGTACGGAACCAGCCGGAACAGCGGAGCTTCCGCATAGAAGTGCTGTTCGAAAGCCGGCGAGACGTGCGAGTTACGAAGCTTCTGGGAGAAGAAGGTGTCGACAAACCGGAAGTCGGTGTTGAAGCCATCCCCCAGGTTGCGGCCCTTGAGGCTGAGATTCTCGATGTTCCCGAGGAGAGCCCCTTGGGTGTAGCCTCCCAGCTTCAAGTACTCGCCGCCGATGTTGTACTTCAGACCGAGGTGCGGACCGAAGAGGTGTGTCTCGACTTCGGACCGGAAAAAAGCCTCATAGGCGGGGATTCCGTTAGGATTGGGACCCTGGGATCCGACAGTAATCGGCCCGTATTCCGTATAGAGATACGTCAGGTTGCTGTCCGAACCGTTGAACGCGAACTTCTCGTTGACGAACAGGTACCGGGCACCCCACATCGGAGCGACCGAGTAGAACTCCCCCTTGAACCATGGCGTCCGCGAGAAGTCGAACGCCCCTTGCGCCATCTGCTGGTTGTACGTCAGATTGAAGTACCGGTCGTACGCGGCCCGGCGACCGGTGCCGTTCCATGCAATGCCACCGTTGTCGAACAGGAACTGGGGATTGTTGAAGTCACCCGCGCCGGTTCCCTTGTGATGGTTTGTCTTCACGTCGGTCAGCCACAAGGCCCGCAATCCGAATCCCGAATCGTCCGGATTCTCATAGCCCCATCGCATGTCGATGCCGCCTGTATTCGCATCAGAACGGAAGAGCTCGCCGGTGGTCTTCGGACTGAATCCTTGCGGCAGGGTCGGAGTGACAGGCGGAATGGTGGGATCGGGCGAACTCACCAACTCGTCGTTGGGACGCTTCAGCTTGCCGTACGCATACGACATGCTGAAGTGATACTTGATGCCGCGGCTGTTCGAGTCCTCGAACCAGAGCCCCCGCTCATTCCGGTGCTGGTTGAACTGCCCCTCCATGAACGGGGAGATCCCCGGCCAGGGCTGGGCGCCCGGCGGCATGTTCTGCGCATCGATCGGGCTGTTGTAGCCTGGCCCCGACAACCCCGGCGGATACCCCGCCCCGGCGTATGGATCGTATTGCGGCGGACCGTACTCGTCCGGGACGCGATAGCCGCCATACTCATAGGGGTTCGGCTGGGCCTGGGCCGCCAGGCGGATGCGGCCCCCGTCTTCGTCCTCGTCCGCGTACTGAGCGTACGCGTTGCGTCCCCCCGCAAGGACTGCGAGGAGAGTCAGGACCATTGCCGCCCAAGGATGTCGCCGCATCAGAGTGCCCTTGCGTTGTCCGCGTCGATCGCCGGACCGTCTGTCACGTTGGCAACGCCCCCCAACGGGGGCGCACAGAGTGACGAACCTGCCGTTAGGTATCGGACCGCGGGATTGGCAATCTGTAGCGGTTGTTCGGAATCTCCCGGATTTCTGGCTTGAACCGCTTCTGCCGGACGTGACGATCGTGCCGCAGGTATAGGCAACACGAAAGGGTTGCAGCGGCAAGCCGACCGACTGGCGACAATGTGAGGGGTATGGGGTGGATGGGTTTGGCGCGTTTTGAGACGACAAGCTGGCGGTCGGACCATGGGAGCTTCGCGTCAAAAACGTGAACGAAAATTCACATGGGGTGTCTGGGTCGAGCCACTACAAGCCGCAAGCACAAACTGACACATACTTTCTGGCGGATCGCCTTGGTCGACCCCCAGCCCCTGGGCGGTTTTCCCGCACCTTGTCTCCCGCCTGGGTTTCTGACGCGCCCACCGAACCCTGGGTGATGGGGGGCCCGACTGTGAGCACCGCTTCAAAGCTCCTATGATGAATGATCCGCGTTGTTCGGAGGGGACGATCTCAACCGCCGGAAAAACGCTCGTAAGAATCGACCGTTCCGACAGGAGGTTGACTGTGCCGCGTTCCGGACCGCCGTCCGTTCCCCACCCGCATGATGAGATGTCGTCTTTCGACGCGTCTTCCGAAAGCGGGATCTCGGAAGCGGACGCCGACACACTGACGGCGGGCCTCACTCTCCCTCAACGGCAGGCGGTCGAGCATTTTGACGGGCCAATGCTGGTGCTGGCGGGGCCCGGGTCGGGCAAGACCCGCGTCATCACCCGCCGCATCGCGCGGCTTGTCCAGCGCGGCGTCGCCCCCTGGAATATCCTGGCGATCACGTTCACCAACAAGGCCGCTCGCGAAATGGCCGAGCGGATCGAAACGCTGCTGCCGGGGCAGCGGGTCTGGGTCAGCACGTTTCACCGCTTCTGCGCCCGCATCCTTCGGCAGTACGGGAACGCCCTCGGGCTGCAGCCGGGCTTCAGCATCTATGACACGTCGGACCAGCACCAGGTCCTGCGGCAGGTGATGGAAGACCTCGACATCGCCAGCGTGCATTACCCGCCCGCCCGCATCGGCGGGATGATCAGTCGGGAAAAAAACAACCTCGTGAGCGCCGAGGACTATGTCCGCGGCTTCCAGGAGACAATCGGCGACCACACGCAGGCGGTCGTGGCGAAGGTCTATCCGGCCTATCAGAAGGCGCTGCTGAGCGCCAATGCGGTCGACTTCGACGACCTGTTGCTGCACGTGGTGGCACTGCTCCGCGAGAACCCCGACCTGCGGGCCACACTCGACGAGCGGTTCCGATATGTCCTGGTCGACGAGTACCAGGATACGAACATCGCGCAGTACGAGATTGTGGCGGGGTTGTCGCAGGACTATCCGAACCTGTGCGTCACGGGGGATCCGGACCAGTCGATTTACAGTTGGCGCGGGGCGCAGATCGCCAACATCCTGCGGTTCGAGCGCGATTACCCGCAGGCGAAGGTGGTGCGGCTCGAGCAGAATTTCCGCAGCACGCGACTGATCCTTCAGGCGGCCGACCGGCTGATCGCCCACAATAAGCAGCGGAAGCCGAAGGTCCTGCTGACGGACAACTTCGACGGCGAACCGGTGGAAGCTCTGTGCTTCGGTGACGGCACGCAGGAAGCCGACTGGATCGCACAGGAGATCCGCCGGCAGGTGGCCGACGAAGGCCGCCGCTGGTCGGACTTTGCCGTCTTCTACCGCGTGAACGCCCTCTCGCGCGAACTGGAGTCGGCGCTGGGACGGCAGCGCGTCAATTACCAGGTGGCGGGAGGCGTGGCGTTCTACGAGCGGGCGGAGGTCCGCGATGTGCTGGCGTATCTGCGGCTCGTCGCCAACCCGCAGGACGACGTGGCGTTTCGCCGCGTTGTGAACGTTCCGGTCCGAGGAATCGGCAAGTCGTCGCTTTCGAAGCTGGGGGGCTGGGCGGCGCGGGAAGGGGTCGCGCTGCTCGATGCGGCCGCCAAGGCGCGGACGATTGCCGGCCTGCCGAAGAAGGCATCGGTCTCGCTGGAATACTTCGCGCGGATGATCAGCGATTTCACGCTGGCCGATGCGGGCTCTGTTGCCGATCTGCTTCGACACGTCCTCGACCGAACCGGGTACACCACAGACCTCCGCGAGAGCCAGGCCGAGCAGGACCTGCAACGGCTGGCGAACGTCCAGGAGTTGATCAACGCGGCCGCGCAGTACGACGCGGCCGCGGGGGACGAACGCTCGCTGAATGGATTCCTCGAGACGGTGGCGCTGGTGAGCGAGACCGACAACATCGCCGAGGACGCCGGACAGGTGACCTTGATGACGCTGCATGCGGCGAAGGGGCTCGAGTTCCCGGTGGTGTTCATCGTGGGGGTCGAGAACGGTCTCATCCCGCACGAGCGCTCCTTGAAATCGGAGAATCCGCGCGATTACGAAGAAGAGCGGCGACTGCTATTCGTCGGCGTAACCAGGGCAAAGGAGCGGCTGGCGCTCACGCAGACGGTACAGCGTGCGGTGCGGGGGAAGCTGACGCGAACCATTCCAAGCGATTTCCTCAGCGAAATGCCGCTCGAATACCGCAACCTGATCGACCCCTATGCGATCGTGCCCGGCATGGTGGTTGTGCCGCGCGACGTCGATCCGTTCGACTTCCCGACGCCGCCGTCTCAGGATGAACATCCCATCGAGCAGCGGAACGCTGCCGCTCCGGCCGCTGATTCGGACCCTGACCCGTTCGGGCCTGCCTCGGGGGCGCGTCCTTCCAGGTCGCCAACGCGGCCCGCGGCGAAGCTGATGACGGGAGCCGAGTTGCTGGCCCGCCACGAGTCCGAACCGGTCGGACCGACATTCACCGTGGGAATGACCGTGCGGCACCCGCGGTATGGCATCGGGAAGGTGATGACGGTCAGCGGAGCGGGGCGACGGCAGACCGTGTCGGTCCGTTTCGATCAGGACGACCGCGAGGAATCGTTCGTCGCTTCACGCTCGCCGCTGCAGCCGGTGGGAATCGGATAGCCTCCGCAGCGATTCAGCTCTCGAAAGCCGCAATCGTTTCCTGCGCGAGGGCCGTCGGTCCGTACTTCGTGCGGACGGCCGCTTGACCCGTCTCGGCAAGGTGGAAGCGCCGGGCGGGATCGAGCATCAGCTCTTCGAGAGCGTCAGCCAGCTCGGCCGCACTGCCGGGAGTGACGAGCAGCCCTCCGCCGGTCGATTCAAGGATTTCGGAGAACGCCCCGTGGCGCGGCTGGACCACTGGCACGCCATTCGCCATCGCTTCGAGAACGGGAAGTCCCTTCGGCTCGTGGTAGGTCGTGGGAACCGACAGGACATCGAGCGACTTGAGAAAGGTCACCTTGTCGGCATGAGAGGCGGGGCTGCCGATGAACTCGAAGGCGTCGCCGAGGTTTCGAGCGTCCCGCGCCAGGTCGTTGAAGTAGTTGTGGTCGCGCGGACCCAGATAGCCCCCTGCCCGCAATCGGACCGAGGGATGGCGCTGATGGAGCAGCCGGAATCCGGCAAGGAGTTCGTGCAGCCCTTTCTCGGGGCAGACTCGGGCAAAGTATCCGACGGTGAAGCGGTCGTTCTTGGATGTCGACGGCGCGCCATCGTGGCCGGTGAGATCGATGCCCAGGGGGACGATGTGGAACTTTTCGACAGGCAGCCTCAAGTAGCTCGACATGAAGTCGCGATAGTAACGGCTGTGTGTAATGAAGCCGTCGAACTCGGAGGCCCGCTCGCTGATGCGGTCGATGGCCTGGCGGCGGTAAGGCTCTGATAGACCTTCCAGGAAAATGTCGTCCCCCTGGAGAGTGCAGAAGACCTTTCCGGGAAACGAAGCCCGGATGCCGCGGAGCGCCCCGCACAAGAGGGCATTGCTGAAGCAGACGACATCCGGCTTGAGCTGCCCGATGAAGCCCGCCAGTTCATCGACGTCGCGGCGGTGCGGTCCAGCCTCGCCTTCGAGCATCGCCAGCGTCAATTCGCCCAGAAGGCGGGCGTCGTTGCTCACGCCGAATCGCGTCGCCAGCTGGATGACCCACGGAGCGTCGAGCCACCGCGTCATGAATCGCGGCAACGATCGCCATAGACGCGACTTGGCCTCGAGGTAGACGTTGATGCCGCCGAAGAAGACCCGCGAGCTGGCCAGGTTTCCTTCATCGACTCGGATTGGCGTGTACGTCGGAAGGAGGGAAACCTCGACGCCCTGCGCCATCAACGCGCGGGCCCACGTGTTGTCGTGCATGCACGACCCGCAGAACATCCCCGCACCGCCGGCGGTGACGATCACCACGTGCATGAAGGCATCTCTTTCACCGCACTCTCACGACCCCTGGCCTGCGGGGTTCCACGCCGCCAGAAACCGCCGCACGTACTTTCCGAGGATGTCGACTTCGATGTTGACTGCATCGCCGGTTCGCCGCCGCCCCAGCGTGGTCACCGCCAGCGTATGCGGAATGAGGGCCACGGTGAAGCGGTCGCGGGTGACGGTGACGACCGTGAGGCTGACGCCGTCGACCGTCACCGACCCCTTCGGCACCATCATCTCGGCGAGCTCGACAGGGACGGTGAACTCCATCGTCGTCCACTCGCCATCCTGGTCGACGCGTGACACCGTACCGACTCCGTCGACGTGTCCCTGGACGATGTGCCCCCCCAGGCGTCCATTGGCCGCAAGCGAGCGCTCTATGTTGACCGGGCTGCCGACGACGAGCGTGCCGAGATTGGTCTTGGAGAGCGTCTCGGCCCCCGCCTGAAACACCCAATGCGCCCCCTCGATCGCAATGACCGTCAGACAGCAGCCGTTGAGACAGATGCTATCGCCGAGGCGGCACGTTCCATCCTGGAGAGCAACCGGGGCATCAATGACGATCCGTCGGCCGGAGCCTTCGACGGAAGTCTCCACCACGCTGCCGCACGCTTCAACGAGGCCGGTAAACATGAGCAACGACCGTGGGATAGCCTTCCAGGCTGTCAGTGACTGGATTCAGGAGGCTGCGATGGCCCGATTGTGGAGATTTCGAGAGTGATACCTTGGACTGACGGCATGGAAGGTTATCCCACGGAAATCAGCCCACGGGCGGAGCCTGTCGCGTGTGCGGCTTCATCAGGCGGCGCCCGAAAACCTCCATCCACAAAGCCCGCAGCGGCGAGGCAAACGCGAAGTAGCAGAAGATCAGCGGGAGTGCCATTTCCTTCACCAGGAAGACGCACGCGAGCGTGAAGACGAGCTGGATGAGGTGCTGGCGGCTCCGTTGGCCGCGGAACACCTGGTTGAAGACGTGGGCGTAGCGGATCCGCGAGACCATCAGGATGGCGGCCGCCAGCGTGATGAGGGGGAGAGCCAGCTTCACGGTGGGAACCAGCCACTCGCCGACGCGATGGGCGGGCGCGGTCGTGTCGGCCGCCAGTTCCATCAGTCCGTGCATGGCGACGGGGAAGGCAGCGACCGTGCCCGCCGCGGCCGGTGACGGCAGGCCGCTGAACGAGTCGTGCGAGTCGTCCTCGTCGGTCTCGACGTTGAAGCGTGCCAATCGCAACAGGGCGCACACGCAGAAGAGAACGGCAATCACCCACAGCAGACGCGGCGGGTAGGTGTAGAACGGTTCAAGCTTTCCATCCAGCGTGTGGTCGTGCTTCACGAACTGCAGCATGAGGAACGCCGGAGCGGCTCCGAAGCTCAGGCCGTCACAGAGGCTGTCGAGTTCGGCCCCGAAGTCGCTGGTCTGCTTCGTCCAGCGGGCGGCGCTGCCGTCCAGCATGTCGAAGATCATCGCCACGAAAATCAGGATCGCCGCCGTCCACAGGTGGTGGCTGTCCAGCGGCTCGGGGCCGACCTTCGCTGCGAACGTGATGGCCCCGAACCCGCACGCCGCATTCCCCAGGGTGAGGAGCGTCGGCAGCACGGCGAACACTTTGGGTCGTTGGAGCCGCATCACGGGAAGAATCCGCTAATCAAGAGAACCTCGGCGACTCCGCTCATTTCAGCCGAGCGCCGAACACGAAGCAATTGTCTACAGAATACCTGAGAAACAGGCGGGATGGCCCGCCGAATGTCACGCGAAAATGTCGGCCTCGGCCCACGAGACGTCCAACCCGCCCGCCAGTCGTCAAAATCGGAAGCCCCTTCAGGCAGTTCACGTGCGTGTCGTGTACCGTGCGAGCACGGTCGAACCCGCCTTCACGTGGTCGCCCAGTTTGGCCACGATTTCGAGGCCCGCCTCCCGCGGCATGACCAGTTCGGTCCGTGAGCCCAGCTTGATCATTCCGAACTGTTCGCCGGCCGTCAGCTCGTCCCCCGGCTTCAGCCAGCAGACGATCCGCCGCGCGATGGCCCCCGTGATCTGCCGCACGATCATCCGGCGGTGCGGGATGTCGTTCCCTTCGATCCGCACCGCCAGTTGCTCGTTCTCACGAGCCGACTCGGGCCGCAGGGCGTTGAGATACTTTCCCTTTCGATAAACCAGGCCAATCACCCGCGCCGCAATCGGCGAGCGGTTGATGTGAACGTTGAAGATCGACAGAAAGATCCCGATCTGAATCGCCGGGCCGCCGATGTAATCGTCGTGGGCGATTTCTTCGATGGCCACCAGTTTGCCGTCCGCGGGCGAGACCACGACGCCCGCTTCTTGCGGTATCGTGCGGCTTGGATTGCGGAAAAACCATGCGATCAGGATGCCGATGACGGCGAACGTCGCACAGAGAAGCCACATCGTGATCTGCACGGCGGGCTGTGCGGCGAACTGTAAGGCCAGGAAGGCGAACAGCCCCGCCCCGCCGAACGCGATCAGCGAGAAGACCAGCAGCTCGGCCAGGCCGACGCGAGCGAACGGAAGCTGGTCGCGGCCGCGGAAGGGGTCGTCCTCGGGACGCCAGTGCCACCCCCCCTGGTTGCGATGAAACTTCAGGTCCCGCGGGTCGAGGACTTCGTGCGGGCAGCCGTTGAAATCCCCCTGCCGCAGCGCCCGCATCCGCTCGACGTACCCCTTGCGGAACGTCTTGAGCCAGGCGCGGCGCATCCGCCCCCAGAACATTTCGAGATGAATGATCACGCCACCGCCGGGCTGGATGGACTTGAGTTGAGGGTCCATCGGCTCGAGAGGCAACCGTCCGGCAGGTGTCATCGGCAGGGGCGACTGAGAGGAAAATGGCCAGGGTTGGGACACTTCAGAATTCTACCGGACGACCCGTGGTGCGGCGATGATCCCGGGCGAACGACGGCCGCCGACGCTGACGATTCTCGCAATCGCCCATTCCACGTTTCGCTGACGGATGGTCCCTGTTCGACCCACCCGCGGCATAGACCGCCCGACCGGAACAGTCGGTTCGATCCGGCCTCGAGGCGAGGCGGGAGGCAACACCATCGCGAGCGAGCAAGAAATGGACGAAGAGCAACACCGTCTCGCCAACCGTGGCCGGTGAAACGAAGGAGCGATAGCATGAGTCCGCACATCCCGTCGCGGGAACTCGCGCTGCCTTCGAATCCGACATTCCAGCGCCCCTACTGCTTGAGCACGATCACGGAGCGTTTCCCCATGCCGTTCCCTCTGCCGGTGGTTGGCACCTCCTTCAACGTCCTTGCAACGAGCCGTCAAAGTCGCCTCCCATCGATTCTCGCCGGTCTCGTGGCGATCGCCGCCCTGGCGAACTTGGAGGATGCGAACGGTCAGGACGCTCCCCCGAAGTCGACCGACGCTCGATTGAAAGTCGTGCTGTTCGCCGAACACCCGCAGATCGTCACGCCGACGGGACTCGACATCGACCCGCAGGGGCGTGTCTGGGCCATCGAGAGCAACACCCACTTTCCGCCCGATGGGTACAAAGGGCACCCGACCGATCGACTCCTCATTCTGCAGGACAAGGACGGCGACGGCCGGGCCGATGAGGTCTCGGTCTTTGCGGACGGATTCACGCACGCGATGAGCGTCGCCGTCGGACGCGTCGGAAACCCGGCCATGAAGTCGGACGACGCAGCAGGCACGAAGCACGCGTTGCACTCGTCGTATCCGTCGCACGCCTCAACGGCCTTCGTCGCGACCCGCCGGGAAATCCTGCTGGTGGTCGATGACGACTCCGACGGCAAGGCCGATCGCCGCGAACGGATTGTCCACCTCGAAACCGCCGGCAACTACCCGCACAACGGTCTCGCCGGCTTCGCGTTCGACGCCATGGGATGGATGTACTTCGGGTTCGGAGAGAACCTGGGCGCGGATTACAAGATCATCGGAAGCGACGGCATAACGCTCACTGGCGGAGGCGAGGGGGGCAACGTCTATCGTTGCCGTCCCGACGGAAAGGAACTGTCGCAGGTCGCCACCGGCTTCTGGAACCCGCACGCCAGCTGCATTGACGCCTTCGGCCGACTCTTCACGGTCGACAACGATCCCGACAGCCGCCCCCCGTGCCGGCTGCTGCACGTCATTCCGAACGGCGACTACGGCTACCGATTCCGGAATGGCCGCAAGGGGCTGCATCCCTTCACCGCCTGGAATGGCGAGATCCCCGGCACGCTGCCGATGGTGGCCGGCACCGGCGAGGCTCCGTCGGGACTTCTTGCGTACGAATCGGACGGACTTCCCGAGGAATATCGCGGCACGTTGCTCGGTACGAGCTGGGGCGACCACCGCATCGAACGCTTCAAGCTCACTCCGCGCGGCACGTCGTTTCAGTCGCTGGCCGAGCCGATCGTCACGGGGGGCGAAAACTTCCGCCCCGTTGGGATTGCGACCGCTCCCGACGGCAGCGTCTATTTCACTGACTGGGTCTCGCGCGAATATAAGCTGCACGGCAAAGGCCGCGTCTGGCGGATCAGCGCGGTCGATGCCCCTAAACGGACTGAGGCAGACGACCTCTTCGCATTCGCCGCAACTCAGCCTTCGGAGAAGGAATGGACGACGCTTCTCAAGTCGCCGCGGCTCGCCGCACGGCGGCTGGCAGCTCGAATGCTCGCATCCGATGGAGGGGCCGGACGAGGTGCACTGTGGGAGAGGCTGAAAGACCCGAAGGCGTCGCCGCGGGAGCGCGTGGAATCGCTCTGGGCCCTGCTCAATATCGCCCCGCCGACCGGTACGCCGCGCGAGGACCTTGCGACATCGGGGCTCTTCAAGGCGAAGGACGTTGTCTCGACCGCCGCGGCCTGGCAACTCGGACAGTCCGGGCTCGCTCCCGACAACGCCGCCATCCGCAAGCTGACCAGCGAGACGCTGGGCCTGATGCTTTCGGATGATACCGAACTGGCGATTGACCGCAGCTATCTCCTGCCGCTCCTTGCCCGCACCAGCTGGTCCGACGGCGATCGCCTGGTGCCCGTGGCTCTCTCCGTCCGCGATCCCTTCGTGGTCGGCACGATGGTCCCCGCGCTCGGCGCGAAGCTGTCGTCTGACGAATTCGCCCAGTATCTCAATCCCGGGGCGGGCACAGCGGTCGAAATCGCCCGCGCCATGGTCCTCGCCGCCCGCCGGCACGACGCGAAGGATTCAACGCTTGCCATTCTCTGCCTCAACCACCCCGAGCCTGACGTCAAACGGCTGGCGGTGCAGTGGGTGGCCGAAGAGCGGATGACCGACCTCAAGAAGCAGCTCGAATCGGTGCTCAACCAGGGGAACATCACGAGCGATCTACTCCTGGCGACTCTTGCAGGACTCGAACTTCTGGATGGCGTCAATCCCGCCGCCTTCGATCAGACGCCCGCATCGAAATACGTTCTCGGGATCCTCAAGGACGACAAGCGTCCGCCGGGACTTCAGGCTCAGGTGTTGCGGCTGGTCTCACCGACGGCCCCCGAGTTGACCATTGATCTCTACAAGCGGTTCCTGGCCAGCGAGAACCCGCGGCTGCGGATTGAGGCGGTTCGCACGCTCTCCGGGTCGACGCTTCCCGAAGCGGGTCAGATCCTCGCATCGCTCACCGATGACGCGAAGGAAGACAAGACGCTCCGCAGCGAAGCGACGATCGGCCTGGCGTTCGCCCTCGGACGTCCCGCCGATGCGGAGGCCGCGACGAAATCACTGACCGCACTTCTCCAATCCGACGACCCGGTCTTGCGGAACGACGCGCTGCGGGCCGCCCGCGGGCCGGCGAGCAGGTTCAAGACCCTTGAAGAAGCCGTCGTGGCGACAGCATCGGCGCTCCCGCCGATGGGGACGCGTCCGACCGACGCCGACCGCGATCTGGCCGAGGAAATCTCGCTCGCACTCCAGGGGACCGACGCGGCCATCCCCGAGCGGGTGAGCAAGCTGAAACCCCGGCGTCCGGCGACGAAGCCCGACTGGATGGCGGCTGTATCGAAGGGGCGCGCGGTGGATGTCGAGGCGGGGCGTCGCCTCTTTTACCATCCGAATGGCCCGGGGTGCTACAAGTGTCACACCATCGACGGCCGCGGCGGAAAGATCGGTCCCGATCTGACCAACGTGGTCCGCACACTGAACCGTCCGCAGATCATTGAATCGATCCTCGAGCCGAGCCGCGAGATTGCCCCGCAGTACGTCTCGTGGACGCTTTCGATGCGCGACGGAAAGGTCCACACCGGGATGATCGTCCAGGAGAATGAAGGCCGGCTGACCCTGGGAACGAACGAAGGCAAGACGGTCGAGCTGAAGACGGCAGATGTCGAAGAGCGCGTTCTTCAGAAGGTTTCGGTCATGCCCGAAAAGCTCTTCGACCGGATGACGCTTCAGGAATTCCGAGACCTGCTGGCGTTCCTCGACGCCGCCAAGTGAAAAGCACCTGATTCGAGTATGAGAGCGTTCAATCCGCGACCGGCAACCGCACGCGGGGTGTCCGCACGCAGGCCAGCTTTTCGAGCTCGACGTCCGCCGTGCGGAACTGGCCTTCCCGCGCGCGGTGAGTCATCAGCACCGCGGGAATCGCGGGCACCGCATCGCTGCCTGCCGCGCGATCGTCATGCTCGGGGACTTCGTGCTGGATGATCGACGCGAGGCTGATGCCGTGGCGCCCCAGAACGTCGCAGATCTCGGCGAACACGTGCGGACGGTCTTCGACATTGAACCGCAGGTAGTACCGGCGTTCGATGTCTTCCGGCGGCTGGATGGGAAGCGGGGGATGCGACTGCCAGAGGTCGAGTTGCGGGAAGGTCCGGGCCGCGCGGCCGGTGGCCACGTCAATGAGGTCCGCGACGACGGCCGACGCCGTCGGCATGGCTCCCGCACCCGCTCCCGAAAGCCAGAGTGAACCGACCGCGTCCCCCTCCAGCCGCACCATGTTGTACGCGCCCGAAACCTGGGCGATCGGCTTCTCGCGACGCACCAGCGTCGGCTGCACGTGCATCTCCAGCTTCGACCCGACACGCTTCGCCACGCCGAGCAGCTTCACGCGGTATCCCAGCTCTTCGGCGTAGATGAGGTCGGCCAGCTCAAGCGTGTCGATTCCCTGACGCGGGAACGCCGACAGCGGAACCTTCGTGCCGAAGGCCAGTCGCGTCAGCAACGTGATTTTTTGAGCGGCGTCGGTGCCGTCGACGTCCAGCGTCGGGTCGGCCTCGGCATATCCGAGCCGCTGCGCTTCCGCGAGGACATCCTGATAGGCGACCCGCTTCGCAAGCATCTCGGTCAGGATGAAGTTGCTCGTCCCGTTCAGGATCGCTTCGATGGAGTTGATCTGGTTGGCGGCCAGCCCCTGGCTGATCGTCGCGACGATTGGAATACCGCCGGCCACCGACGCCTCGAACGCCACGCAGCATTTCGCGGTGCGAGCCCTCTCGAAGATCGCATCGCCGTGAGTGCACAGCAGCGCCTTGTTCGCCGTGACGACATCCTTCCCCTCGGCCAGCGCGTCCATCACCACGTCGTGAGCCGCCGTCGTTCCGCCGATCAGTTCGACCACCGTGTCAATCTGCGGGTCGAGAATCGCCTCGCGCACGTCACTCGAAATCATCCCGTCCGGCAGGCTTACCGCACGCGGCCGCGACGGATCGCGCACGACAACCCGCTTCAGCACAATCGGCCGTCCCGCCCGCTGCGCCAGCCGTTCCGACTTTTCCAGCAGCAACCGGGCGACGCCCCCGCCGACATTTCCGAATCCGATCAAGGCAACATTCAACGGGGACATGGAATGGACTCAACGGAAAATTCGCACGGACCGGAGTCCGTGCTCGGAGTGCGCGAAACAGTTCAAAGAAGGTAGCCCGGCCACTCCGTGACCGGAAGCCGACGGTGTGTCGACTCCGGATTGCAGCACCATCTCGCCGCAGTCCGCTCTTCAGCCAGACGGGAAGCTGCGCTCCCTCACTTGTTCTTCCACAAGTCGGCGATGCGGGCGCTCAACTCGTCGGCTTTCTTCAAAGCGTCCGACAGAGGAAGCCCGGGAGCCACGCCCGGCCGCTTGTGACCGGCCGTGGCGACATGCGCGTCGCGCAGCGTGTTCACACGCTGCTGAACGAGCGGCAGCAGCTCCGCCGGGGCATCCAGGTTCATCAGCATCTCTTTCGGCGAGGCCGCCGCAGCGGCCTTCTCGTCCCCGAGCGCCTTCAGCACCTGTTGCGCCACAGCCCAGTGTCCCGCGTCGTTCGGATGAACGCCGTCCGGTTGAAACGTGAACTTCGGATCCGTTTCGCGGCGCTTCTTGATTTCCGCCGTCATCGGAACATGCAGGTCGATCACCTGCCAGCCGTCGGCCCGTCGGGCGATCAGCCACTCCGCGTATCGATCGAGCACTTCGTTGTAGGCAAACTTCTTCGGCGCCCGCAGGTCGTCGTAGAACGGCGGCGTCATCACGATAAACCGGGCTCCCGCCGCCTCGACCTTCGCTTTGAGGCTCTTCATCCCTTCCTGGTATTTCGCGAATCGACCTTCGTCAAACGGTTCGTAGATGCCGCAGTTCATGCCGTAGCAGGCAATCACCAGGTCTGGCTTCGTGACTTTCAGCACGCGGTCGAGTCGTTCCGCGAGGTCGGGACGCGGAAACTTTCCTCCGGCGTGTCCCTCTTCGCTCAGTCCCGAAACCGTTTCGCTCGGGAGTCCCGCATTGAGAAGGAGTTGCGGGGCCTTTCCCCGGGTGCGGGCGGCCAGCCAGGCATCGACATAGGCCACATACTGTCCGGCTGCGGTGATGCTGTCGCCGAGGAACACGATCCGGCGGGCCTTGTCGAACTCCTCGCGAATCGTGGGACGCTCGTCCGCACACACCGACGAGACGGCGCGAACACAAAGGGCGACCGACAGGAGGAGACGACCTGACGTGAATAATCGTGCGTCTGGCGACATTGGCGAGAGCTCACAATGGAGGGAATCGGGATGGCGGCGATTGTTCCAGACTCCCCTGCCGGATTCCAACCATCAAAATTGAACAATCTTCACTCGGTCTCCTTTCCCGTGAAAAAGTTCATGAGCGAACCGGTCTCATCCCACTGGACGGTCGCGTCGTAGCTGCGCACGAGACTCGTCCAGATCAACTTTCGCGACGTGATGCCCCCCTTCTCGCTCTCTTCGCGCGTCGGATTTCCAGAGACAAGCCCATCGAGTTCCGTGACGGGAACTTCCCTTCTCGCTTCGTCGGCCGTTCGCATCGCGTTGCGAATGTTCTCGACGCTCGCTTCGTAGTGACGTCGCGCTCCGCGGTCGGAGATGACGGCCATCCCGCCAGCGATGACGAGCAGTGCAATCACTCCCCAGACGATGCCGCGTTCGACCGGGTTGCGGGCGGGCTTCGTCTTCGCCGGTCCCTCGTCGGAGGAGCTTGGACGTTTCTTGCCGCCGGGAGGCGGGGCCGGGGGGAGGGGCATGCGGAGGAATCCACTGCAAGGGAATGAGATCTCCGGCACGCCCGCGACGAATTCCAGGCGACGATTCGGAGAATCGAATCGTGCCGCGCGAAACCTCTCGGTCAGCGCGCGGCCGGTGCCGATGATCCGCAGTGTACAGCGTGGGGACACACATTGCCTGCGAAATCATGTCACCCGCGCCGATCGGGCGTCAGGTTGTGGAGCGGAATCTCGAGGTATCCCATCGGGCACGACAATCGGCATCCGAGCGAGTTCGGAGATTCGGTGAGTCGGCGCGTCTTGTCGAACCCTCTCGGGACGATCGCATCCAACGGCAACTCTCAGTTGCCCGGCCACCGGATCTCAGTAAGAATCCGAAATGGCCGGCGCATCGCGTCGATCCGACGTCCCGATACTTATTGAAACGAAGATGCACTCGATGATGCACTCAATCCGATTTCTGGCACTTGCGTCTCTCCTTCTCACCTGGTCGTGCGCCGTCCGTGCGGACGTCATCGAAGTGAAAACCGGGCAGCGGATCGAAGGGGATGTCCTCAAAGAGGACGACGAGGCCCTGTTCGTCGACGTCGGCGTGACGGTCGTCCGTGTCCCCCTCTCGCAGATCAAGGAACGGACCAAGTCGAGCGCCAAGCCGGAAACGGTGAAGCCCGAGAAGGTGGAAGAGAAGGAGATTTACCGGACTGCCAAGCTCCCCGTCCGCACAATCAAGGAACTGGCTGAGACCTTCGGCGAAGGGGTCGTCCTGGTCCAGACGCCCGGCGGGCTGGGCTCGGGGTTCATCCTGAACGAGAAGGGGTACTGCGTCACCAACTACCACGTCGTCGAGAAGGAAACCCGCATCGCGACGACCATCTGGCACCGGAGCGAATCAGGGGAGTTCACCAAGCGTCGCATCGACGATGTGAAGATCATCGCCCTCAACCCCTTCTTCGACCTGGCCCTGCTGCAGATTCCCGAGCAGAAAGACCTCAAGTTCCGGACGGTCTTCCTCGCGGGCGAAAGCGATTCGAAGGAAGGGGACGACGTCTTCGCCATTGGCAACCCGCTCGGCCTCGAGCGCTCGGTGTCACGCGGCATCGTCAGCACCCGCAACCGCAACTTTCAGGGACTGGTCTACATCCAGACGACGGCTCAGATCAATCCCGGCAACAGCGGCGGGCCCCTATTCAATTCGCGCGGCGAAGTGGTTGGCGTGACGAATATGAAGCTCATCCTGGGCGAAGGCCTCGGGTTCGCGATTCCGGTGAATTACCTGAAGGATTTCCTGAATAACCGCGAAGCGTATGCGTTCGACAAGAACAACCCCAACTCGGGGCATCGATACCTAGAAGCTCCTCCGCGCCGCAGCGCTGCCAAGCCGCCGACCGAGTAGTGCGCCTTTCCGGTCTGGCTTTGAAGCGAGTGCTTTCGCCGGCTTGCGACGCGTTCGTTGCCTCGGACGGCGTTGATGGCCGGACGTGATTTGTCGTTGGTCATTGATCGTTGGTCAGTGGTCATTGAAGGACGACCCCGCCTGACAATGACCACTGACCAATGGCCAACGACCAATGATCAATAGCCTTCGCGCCGCCGGTGCCGGTGCCGCCTCCTGGCACCGTCAGCTTCGCTTCCCGTGAACCGCGGCGATTCTGTCCGGCTCGCCTTCGCAGTCCGCACCGTCGGCACAGGCGGAACAGTTTGCGGCCGTTTGCCAGACTCGCTGCTTTTCCTGGTTGACGGCATGTCGAATGTCGGACGGACTTTCCGATCCTTCTTGTGCACAGATGCGGCGGGGTGGTGAGGCGGTCGCGAGGGACGGATCGTGCAGGCGATCTCTCGCGAGGATATCGGGAAGGTGATCGGGCGTTGGAAGGTTGCGGGGGCAGGGCGCGACGTCGGTGCCATGACGAGTGGGTGACGCGTCCAGCCGATCGGCAGACTCAACGGGCCCTGGATCAGCCGTTCCCTCGCGTCTCGTCGGGAGACGCCGGGCGATCCTCTTTCACGACTGGCGGGCGGCAACGATCGGCCGTCGCGCATCCCTTGCCTCCGAGGCAATGTGCCTTCGATATCGAGGAGTGGACGGAACGCTTTTTACACGTCACGGATCGGCCAGACGGATCGTCGCACACTCGCGCCGGTCCGGTCGATCAGCAGCCAAGGGAGATAACGGATGCTGGTACTGTCGCGGCAGCGGGATGAGAGCATCATCATCGGAAACGACATCGTGATCACGGTGGTCGAGATCAGGGGAGACAAGGTGCGGCTGGGAATCGAGGCGCCCTCGGAGATTCCGGTGCACCGCCAGGAAGTGTTCGAGGCGATTCAGCGGGAGCATGGCCGCAACATGACGGGACGCGAGGCGAGTGCCCAGGCGTCGCGGGCCAACCGCACGGGAAAGTGATGAGCCGAGGGGCCGCCACACAGCGGGCGCGTGAGGCGGGTTGCGTGATATCGCAGGCGAAAACGGTCGGATGCCGAGAATTGATTCCGTGGATTCTTACCGCGATGCACACCGGGAACTGAGGGGACGAAGGAGAGAGCGGTCGGGCGCCGCCTCCATTCCATGAACAGCCATCAGAGAGGGAACGGGAAAGGATACGTGTCTTACGCGACGGACCGGTCCACCCGCGGCGACGGGCCAGAAATCGTTAGTCAAGACTATTCGGGCGGCGGGTTCGTGACGGACCTCGCCGCCCTTTTCGTTTCATGGTCGCCCTCGCTTACTCGAAAAGAGGGCGAACTCTGGCGAAGCCATCCCCCGCAGCACATCGCGGCGGATCGTCGCTGGCAGGGCCTCGCCCAGCGGAATGTCGGTCATGCGGTGCGTATTACCACGGCACGTCGTTCAGCGGGCGGTCGATCAACATCCGCGCCATTTCCAACTGTCGGGTCTTGCGCAATTCCGACGGCGGCTGCCCGGCATACTGTTGGCGCGTCACGGCTGCGGGCAGAAAATCGTTGAGAACGCGGCAGCACCAGAGGACGCGGAACACTGGCCAGAGCGTGGTCGCCCGGGCGAGAATAGCCCGGATGTCGCTGAGCTTCGCGAATGCCGTCTCGAGGAACGTCCCTGCCAACTCGCGCGGAGCGCTCGATTGCAGCTGGCAGAAGAACTCGCAGGCCATCCGCGCGGGGTCGTCCCATCCCGCGTACTCGAAGTCATGGAAAACGCACACTCCGTCCGTCCGCATCAGCACGTTATGAAAGCCGAAGTCGACGGGAGACAGGCATTGCCCTTCCCGAGGGAGCGACGCGTTCCGCTCTGATGCATCGACCTTCCCCTCAACTGTCGAACGCGTCCGCTCCCAGAGCGGTGACACGATCCCAGCCACAAAAGAGAGCGCCGCCTCGCTGGCGGGCGAACTGGGAGCGATGGTCGCAAGTTCCGCCACGCGGGCGTCGACAACCCGCAACCATCCGTCGATCGAGAACTGCGCCCCGAATCCATCCGGAATCGCGGCCGCCTCGGGCATTTTTCGAAGCTCATTGATCGACGCGAAAAAGGTCGCCGCCGAAGTGACAATCCCTTCATCGATGTCATATGGAGCGAGTCGCCGCCCCTCGACGAACTCGAACAAACCCAGCAGTTGATCGTCGTCCTTTGCCAGGGGCCGCGCGACCGTCCGCAATCCCTGGTTCCAGGCAAGCGACGCGAACTGCCAGTCGTGCGCCAGGCGGTTGTGCGGGTCGTCAGGATGCCGGGCGTACGACTTCAGAAAGTAGCTGTCGCCACCCGCCCGGACCCTGAAGACGCGGTTGTTGGCCCCGCCCGGGATCGCATCGAGCGCCGGCTGCTCCGTCCGTCCGATTTGCCGGAGAAGGGTCGCCGCCCCGTCCGAGATCCCCTGCATCGTCAACATGGTTCACCGCACCGCAAAGGACCGGACGGGACTCTCGGCGCACGCCTTCCCACAAACCGTCGATCACCCGCACCACGACCGAATCACTTCTTTTCCAGCCCCAGCCATTCCTGAATCGACCTCACCTGCGGGACGGGATTTTCGGCCAGGGCTTCCAGGGCCTTGACGATCGCGAGACATCCCGGAATCGTCGTCACGCAGGGGACGCCGTACGTCACTGCGGCCGAGCGGATCTTCCCTTCCTCGGTCCGCGTCCCCTTTCCGCTCGGCGTGTTCATGATGAGGTGCACATCGCCGTTGGCCATGTAATCGATCAGGTTCGGACGCCCTTCCTGAAGCTTGCGGACCGTCTCGATGTCAATGCCAGCTTCCCGCAGCACTCGAGACGTTCCCGAGGTTCCGATCAGCTTGAAGCCAAGACGTTTCAGCGACCTGGCGGCTTCGATGATGCGGGTCTTGTGGTCGCCGGCCATGCTGATAAAGACTGTCCCTTCTCGCGGGAGCGACGTCCCGGCCGCGAGCTGGCTCTTGGCGAAGGCGAGCGGGAAGTGATCGTCGATTCCCATCACTTCGCCCGTCGACTTCATCTCGGGGCCCAGGATGATGTCGACGCCGGAGAACCGCTGGAATGGGAAGACGCTTTCCTTGACCGACGTGTACTTCGGCCAGATCTCCTCCGTCTCCCCCTGCTCCTTCAGCGAGACCCCCGCCATGACCTTGGCGGCGATCTTCGCCAGCGACCGCCCCGTCGCCTTCGAGACGAAGGGAGACGTGCGGCTGGCCCGCGGGTTCACTTCGAGAATGTAGACGGCGTAAGAATTGGTTGAGGGTTGAGGGTTGAGGGTTGAGGGGACCGATGCCGAAGGTTGACTCTTGCCCTCAACCCTCAACCCATGCCCCTCAACCTTCTTCACCGCAAACTGAATATTCATCAGCCCGCGAACCTGCAACTCGGTGGCGAGGGCGTGCGTGGCCCGTTTGATCTCGTCAATGACCACCTGCGGAAGCGAATACGGAGGCAGGGCACAGGCCGAGTCCCCCGAGTGAATGCCGGCCTCTTCGATGTGCTCCATGACGCCGCCGACCAGAGTCGTCTCGCCGTCCGAAATCGCGTCGACGTCGACTTCGATCGCGTCTTCAAGGAACTTGTCGATCAGTACCGGACGTTCGGGCGAGGCATCGACCGCATTGTCCATGTACTGTGTGAGCGACGCCCGGTCGTAGCAGAGTTGCATCGCACGTCCGCCCAGCACAAAGCTCGGACGGACCAGCACCGGGTAACCAATCCGCTCGGCCGCGGAGATTGCCCCCTCGATATCGGTTGCGGTGCCATTCGGCGGCTGCCGAAGGTTCAATTTGTCGAGGATGTCCGCAAACCGCTTGCGGTCTTCGGCCGCGTCGATCGAGTCGGGGCTCGTCCCGATGATGGGCACGCCGGCCGCTTCGAGTCCGCGAGCCAGATTGAGTGGCGTCTGCCCGCCAAACTGGACGATGCACCCGTCCGGCTGAAGGCGATCGTAGATCTTGAGGACGTCTTCGGTCGTCAGCGGCTCGAAAAACAGGACGTCGGACGTGTCGTAGTCGGTCGAAACCGTTTCCGGGTTCGAGTTGACCATGATGCTTTCGATGCCGAGCTCTTCGAGAGCAAACGACGCCTGGCAGCAGCAGTAGTCGAACTCGATCCCCTGGCCGATGCGGTTGGGACCGCCGCCGAGGATCATCACGCGCCGCTGGCCGTTGGTTGATGGTTGATGGTTGATGGTTGATCGTTGAATGGACTCGGTCCCCGGAATCAGTTTTCCGGTTTCGTCCATCAACCCTCGACCATCCGCCATAAACCGGCTGCGGGCCGGCGTCTCGTCTTCGGATTCGTACGACGAATAGTAGTAAGGCGTGTACGCCGGGAACTCCGCCGCACAGGTGTCGACCTGCTTGAACGTCGCTTCGACGCCGAGCTTTTTGCGATGAGCGCGGACTTCCAGTTCCGGGGCGTCCCACCACCCTGCGAGTTGCCGATCGCTGAAACCGGCCCGCTTCGCCTTGCGGACCAGCGCTTCGGTGGCGTCTTCCAGACGCGTCACCTTCCGCAGCTCGTCTTCAATTTCCACGATCTCGCGGATGTGGTTGAGGAACCACGGGTCGATGAACGTCAGGTCGTGAATCTGCTCGACGGTCATGCCGGACTTGAACGCGTACCGCAAAAAGAAGACCCGCTCGTCGTTCGGGACGGAGAGCTTGTACTGAATCTCGTCGCGGGTCGGCTGACGGTCGGTTCCCCAGCGGTCCTTCTTTCCGCCGCCGAGGCCGAAGTGGCCGATTTCGAGCCCGCGCAGAGCCTTCTGGAACGACTCCTTGAATGTGCGGCCGATGGCCATCGTTTCGCCGACCGACTTCATCTGCACGGTGAGCGTTGGATCGGCTTCCGGGAACTTTTCGAACGTCCACCGCGGAATCTTGGTGACGACGTAATCGATCGTCGGCTCGAAGCAGGCGAGCGTCTCGCGGGTGATGTCGTTCGCGATTTCGTCGAGGCGGTAACCGACCGCCAGCTTCGCCGCAATCTTCGCAATCGGGAATCCGGTCGCCTTCGAGGCCAGGGCGCTTGAGCGGCTGACGCGGGGATTCATCTCGATGACCGTCATGCGGCCGTTCTTCGGATTGATGGCGAACTGCACGTTCGACCCTCCCGTCTCGACGCCGATCTCGCGCATGACGGCGATCGTCGCGTCACGCATCTTCTGGTATTCCTTGTCGGTCAGCGTCTGGGCGGGGGCGACAGTGATCGAATCCCCCGTGTGGACGCCCATGGGGTCGAAGTTCTCGATGGAGCAGATGATCACGACGTTGTCGGCGACGTCGCGCATCACCTCCATCTCGTCCTCCTTCCACCCGATCACCGACTCTTCCAGGAGAATTTCCTGGACGGGAGACAACGCCAGACCGCGGCGGACCTTCTCCTCGAATTCCTCGCGGTTGTAGGCGATGCCGCCCCCGGTTCCACCGAGCGTGAAGCTCGCCCGGATGATGACCGGCAGCCCGATCTCGCGGAGGGCGTCGCGGGCCTCGTTGATGTTGTGGACGACGACGCTCTTCGGCACGTCGAGGCCGATTTTAATCATCGCCTTCTTGAAGGCGTCGCGCTCCTCGGCCTTCTTGATGACTTCCTCTTTCGCGCCGATCAGTTCGCAGTTGAGCTGCCGCAGAATCCCGCGACGGGCGAGGTCCATCGCAGTATTCAGACCCGTCTGCCCGCCCAGCGTTGGCAGCAAAGCGCAGGGGCGCTCTTTCTCGATGATCTTCGCGACATACTGCCAGGTAATCGGCTCGATGTAGGTCCGGTCGGCCGTCTCCGGGTCGGTCATGATGGTGGCCGGGTTCGAATTGACCAGGACCACCTCGTACCCTTCTTCGCGCAGCGCCTTGCAGGCCTGCGTGCCGGAATAATCGAACTCGCATGCCTGGCCGATCACGATCGGGCCGGAACCAATGATCAGAATTTTCTTGAGATCGTCGCGTCGAGGCACGGGAGTTTTCGGGGGGCGAAGGAGGGCGGGGCAGGCATCGCGCGTCGCACTCCTTTGTCGCCCAACACTCAAGGTCGCCGAGTCACTCCGTGACTCGAAGCGGCTCCCGATCACGGAGTGACCGGGCGACCTTGAGACGCACCCTGATCGCAGAGTCAGGTCCGGGGGCGTGCGGCGCGCAAACTTTGACAACGATATCAGCCGCGCGCGGATTATCAAGGAAGGGGGACAAGCTCGTGGACGCCTCTCGCCACAGGTTGTCATGCGTCCCGTTCCGGCAAGTTGCGGAAGCACGGAAAATGCCGACGAATTTGCGGCCTGACGGTCGTGGGAATCGCCGGTGATTGCCGCTTCGCCCGACAGATTTTCTGCAATCGATGCGACCGAACGCCGATCCAGAGTGAAATAAGGACGTTCGCAAGAACGCTCCGCGCGCAGAGATTTCTGTTTATTCATCTAAGCAACAGGCGAGTTGGGCGGCCTTGAAAATGGACCTCACGCTCCGCGTGAGGTTAAGACTTCAACGATCGACGCCCCAATTCAGGGAGCGTTGCCGCACTCTCCGACGGCTTAACCTCATGCGGAGCATGAGGGCTACTTTGGGAAAGGACTCCCATGACGCGGCGATTCTGGGTTTCATTCGCCGCCATCCTCGCGGCCGATGCCGCGTGCTACGCCGCCGCTTTCCTGGTGCGTTTCGAGTTCGAAATTCCCGCCGTCCGAGTCAACCAACTCGTGCACACGCTTGGCGTGGTGCTTGCGGTGAAGTTTGCGATCGGACTGGCAACCGGCGAATACCGCCGCTCGTTCCGCTACGTCTCGATGGAAGACGCTTTCTGGTTCGGCGTCCGCGCCGGCGGCTCGGCCATCGTGCTGTATGTCCTCTATTGGGCTCTCTACCCCGGCCTGCCGATCCCGCGCTCGATCATCCTCATCGATGCCGTGTTGTGTTTCCTGGCCGATGGACTGATCCGCAACGGTTACCGATTCGTCACGGAAACCGTCCGCCCGCGGCTCTCTCCCGACGGACACGAGCGGGTGCTGATCTACGGAACCGACGACACCGCCCTCCGCATCCTGCGCTCGCTGCCGGGCGTCGGCAAGCGGTTCCGCGTCGTCGGTTTCGTTGACGAGAACGTCAGCGGGACACGCCTGATCGCCGGCGTCCCCGTCGTCTCGCCGCGGCGTGGATGGACGAAGCTCGCCCGCCGCTTCAACGCCAACCGCCTTCTGATTTCCAGCCGGATCCCCGGCCGGACCTTTCGAGATTTGCTCGAACACTGTGCGGAAGCGGGGCTGAAAGCCCACGTCATTCCCGAGACGACCGAGCTCGTCGACGGCCGCTACAAGCTCGGCATCCGTGACGTCACGATTTCCGACCTGCTCCGCCGCGAGCCCGCGAAGCTCGACCGGGACGCCCTGCACGAGCACGTCACCGGCCAGCGGGTGCTCGTCACCGGCGCCGCCGGCAGCATCGGCTCGGAACTCTGCCGCCAGATCCTGGCCCTGAAGCCCGCGTCGCTGGTCCTGTTCGACCAGTCCGAGTTCGGCATCTTCACGCTCCAGCAGGACCTGCTGCGGCGTAGCGACGTCGACGCGTCGAGAATGCACTTCGTCGTCGGGGACGTCACCGACCGCGTCTCGGTGGCCCGCGCGATGCAGCGGCACGAACCGCAACGGGTCTTCCATGCGGCGGCCTACAAGCACGTCCCGCTGATGGAAGATCACCCGCACGAAGCGATCCGCAACAACGTCTTCGGCACGAAGTGCGTAGCCGACCTGGCGGACGAGTTCGGCGTGGAAAGGTTCGTCCTTATCTCGACCGACAAGGTGGTGAAGCCCAGCAGCGTCATGGGGTCGACCAAGTTGGTCGCCGAAAAATACGTCCAGGCCAAGGCGGCCCATTCTCAGACGCGGTTCGTGACGGTCCGCTTCGGCAACGTCCTCAATTCGGCCGGTAGCGTTGTGCCAATCTTCCGCAGTCAGATTGAAGCCGGCGGGCCGATCACCGTGACCCACCCGGACATGGTGCGGTTCTTCATGACGATCCCGGAGGCGGTCGAACTCGTGCTGCAGGCCGGGGCGATCGGCTCGACGGGAGACGTCCTGATCCTCGACATGGGCGAGCCGGTCCGCATTACCGACCTGGCCAAGGACATGATTCTCCTCTCGGGCCTCCGCTATCCCGAGGACATCGACATCGCTTTCACCGGCATGCGGCCGGGAGAGAAGCTTGCCGAGGAACTCTTCTACGGCGCTGAGGAACAATCGCGGAAACTGCACGAAAAAATCTTCCGCGGCTCGAACCGCCCGCCGCAACTCATCGATGTCGTCCGCGACCTGAAGCGGCTCGAAGCGACGTTCGAACTGCCGATGAACGAGGCCCTCGCCGTCCTCCGCGATGTGATTGCGGGCTACGTCGCCGCCGCCGAGTCCGAGCCCGCCACGCGCCGCATCGCGGCTTAAGTGTGGCACGAGACTCCGTCTCGTGAAAACGCACGGCGTGCCAAGACTTTCTCCCAGGCGAGACGGTCTTCGCCGATTGACTTGATCGCGTCGCTCCTGCGAGCCGATTGCGCGTGGCACAGTTCTCGGACCGTGCCACGTTGATTCACGACATGGAATGTCGTGCCACCATTTCTCGCTCGACTCCGTCGCGTGCTCCGCAACACGTTCCAACGGAACGTTCACGTCGTTTCCCTTCCTTTTACGCGATGAAGCGACCCGATTCACGCTTCACGGCGGCCAGCCTGCAAAAAAACGTGCTTCACTGCGTAGGGAAGAGGAGTGACACGACACTCCCTTCCTCCCGAGTCGCCGCACGATGGCACATCTGTGGAAAACTGATGCGGACGGCAACTGGCAGCCCGTCCCGCTCGAGATCACCGGAGAAACGGCGGAACCGCAACAGGCCCGCATTCTGCCGACGGCCATTCCCGGCAGCGATTGGGCGGCCCTCGCGGCGCCCGACGACTCGCTGCACATCAACGGGCAGGAGTCCGCACTGGGATTGCGCGTCCTGAACGATCGGGATGAGCTGGCGCTCGCAGACGGTTCCGATGAGCCCCGTCGGTGGTATTTCAGCACCGAAGAGGTCGTCTGCGTCGTGCCGTTTCCCGGCAGCGAGCACGTCACACGGTGCCCACGCTGCAAGAAGGGAATCGACGCCGGGATGCCGGCCGTGCGATGTCCCAACCCGCAGTGCGGGGCATGGCACCACCAGATTCCGGCGGGGCATGCCGAACATCGCGAACGCGAGTGCTGGACTTACGCGACGAAGTGTTCCCTCTGCTCGCAGCCGACCGCACTCGACGCCGGGTTCCGTTGGACCCCCGAGGAACTGTGACATGGACCCGATCGCCGCGGCGATAGCCAATCAGGATGACGAGGCGACAAGACACGCGAGCGTTCCTCGTGGGCTGCGGACGGTTGTTGTGGTGGGGGCCGGCGGAAATATCGGTTCGCACGTCGTCCCGCACCTCGCCCGCATGCCCGAGATTGAGCGGCTGGTACTGATCGATCCGGACCGCTACGAAGAAAAGAATCTTCGCTCGCAGGACATTCACACCCGTGACGTCGGCCAATCGAAGGTGCGGGTGCAGGCGCGGCGGGCACGGGCCATCCGCCGCGACCTGCATGTCGTCACGCACGCCTGCGCGGTCGAGAGCATCCCGCTCGGTGGGTTGCGGTGCGATGTGATCGTCGCCTGTCTCGACTCCCGCAGTGCCCGCCAGTCGGTCAATCAGATGGCCTGGAGGCTCGGAATCCCGTGGATTGATGCCGGCGTGACAGGGGGAAGCGAGTTGCTGGCCCGCGTCAACACGTATTCTCCCGCATTCGAAGCCCCATGCCTGGAATGTGCCTGGAGCAACGACGACTATCGGCTGCTCGAAGTGAAGCACGCCTGCGAGACGGAGCGAAAGGTCGCGTCGACGAACGCCCCCGCAGCACTCGGCGGCCTCGCCGCGTCGCTGGCAGCCTTGGAGTGCGCACGGCTGCTGACTGGAGATATCAGCGGGTCGCTCGCGGGGCGTCAGATCCTTCTGGATGCCCGTCATCACACGCATTTCGTCACGTCGTTCCGACGCAACCCGCGATGCCGGTTCGATCATCACGTCTGGCCGATCGCTCCCTCGCCGCATTCCGCGAAACAACTTCGCCTCCGCGACGTAAGCACAATGTGCGAGTTCACGGGGGAAGACCTGGCGATATCCCTCGAAGGAGAACGGTTTGCCATGCGGGCACGGTGCCCATGCGGATGGGCGGCTTCGCCGGATGACCCGCGAGTCGTCGGCCTGGTACGACGGTTTGCGGAGAGCCCCTTGACGTGTCCGCAGTGCGGCAAGCCGGTCGTTTTCGGCGGATGGGACCTGTGCGAGCGAATTCATCTTAAGCATCTGTCGAATGTTGCCGCGCGCCGCACGTTGGCCAGTCTCGGTTTCGTTCCGAGAGACGTCTTCAGCGTGACGGCGGGCGGATGCCGCCGGTGGTTTGAGCTGTGACCATCAGGAAACTTGAGGACGCGTCATGACAGACCCCATCTTCCGCGACTGGCTTCAGCAGCAGCACGACCAGGGCATGGACCTGGCGAGCCAGTCGGAGGTTCTCAAGCTCGAACCCGTCCAGGAAGAGCGGGCTCTGTACGACGGCGTCCCGCAAGCTTACATCGCAAAGTTCTTCTGTCAGGGCGTCGTGATTCAACCCGACGGAGCGATCGTCCCGGCGAACGAATTCCATGCGGGGATCTGGTTCCCGTCCGATTACCTCCGCACGATTCGCCCGTACGAACTGGTGACGTGGCTCGGCCCGACCAACGTGTGGCATCCGAATATCCGCGTTCCCATCGTCTGCGTCGGTCGCGTCTGTCCGGGTTACGAGCTCGTGGAACTGTTGTACGAGCTCTACGAGATCATCACATTCCAGAATTACGCGACGCACGACTATCTCAATGACGCGGCCGCCGAATGGGCCCGCAACCACAAGCATCTGCTGCCGACCGATCGTCGCCCGCTGAAGCGTCGCGCGACGGTGTCGAATGCGGCAAGCTGAATGGGGATCAAGTCGGCTTCGATGTGTTTTCTGAGCGGGAGCGCGGAGCGTGTCGGCAACACAAAAGGCGTCGCCACACGCTTTCATGAGTGGGAGAACCCATGCTTCTCATGTCCGATGAATTTCAACTGGCGGCCTTCCTCGAAGCGAGCGGGCGCGACGTGTCCGAGGTCCACTCCGGGGAGTGGAAAGTCGCCGCGGGGCGTCTTCGAAAGCTTCGGGGCACGGTCTCTCAACAGTCCGAATGGATCAGCCTCGAGTTCCCCTGGCAGGCGCCGGCGTCCGACGATCCAGCCCGACCGCTGATCGAGCTCGCAATGCGTTGCAGGGCGTTGCCGACGCCGCTGAAGTTCTCGCGTGCCCACGCCGAGCCGCTGTTCGATCTGCGATGTGAAGTTCGCAACGCCGGTGATTCGTATGACACTTTCGGGACTCGTCACGAGGACCAGGAAGCAGATCATGGCCTCCAGACTCCCCTCGGCGAACGGCTTGAGTCGTTGCTCCGAACGATCGACCAGGTGCTCGACGGCGGCCTCGACTCGCTGGGCGTCCCGTCGGAACGTGAAGTCGCGGATGACTCGTCGCGGACGCAGGAAGCTCCCCGTGCCACCACACCCGGAACACGTTCCGAGCTGGCCCGCCTGTGCGACGAAGCGGGCTGGTCGTGCCATGAACGGGCGGGCGGACGCGTGGCGGTCCCGCTCGATGTGTCAGGGCTGTTCTGCGAGGCGATTGTTTCGCCGCACGAATCGGGGAGGCTGCGGGTCGAGTACACGCTGGATGGGGGGGAGCGGTCGCGGAACGCGAGTGCGGCGTCGGCTCTCTTTCTGTTGCGGGCCAACCGGGTTTATCGAATGGCGCGGCTTGCCATGACGTATTCCCCTGCAAGTGCCCGCACGGCGGATTCCGGGGAGGTCGCGGGCGGCCTGTCCGGAGTCCGCTTTGTGTGGGACGTCGTGCTGCCGGGGCCCGCGGGCCCGGCCGATCTCAATGCCGCGCTGTCGGCTCTGTCGGTGGCGTGCCGGGGAACGGTGAGGGAACTGCAGGTTCTGGCGGGCGACCGGGTTGCCAGGGAGTACCTGGCCATTCAGGGGATGGTCCTCTGAGTGACGATTCTCCAGCACAGAAAGGAGCCTCAATGAGCATCACGTTGCAGGCTCGGGACGTGTCGGGCCAGAAGACGGCCCGCGTTCCGAGCGTTCAGACGGATGCGACGGTCGGCGAACTGGTGCAGGGGCTGCTCGCGCAGATGCACCTTCCGAATCACGATTCGGAAGGCCGCCCCCTGACGTACCAGGCGCGCCTCGAGCGGGAAGGCCGAGCCCTTCACGCTTCGGAAGCCGTCGGCGATGCCCTGCAGAACGACGACAAAATCGTGCTGCAGCCCAGCATCCAGGCCGGCTGACCGACGACGCAGGGCCAACGCACTGCCCGCCGCGGCCGGAGGCGTTTCCGACAGGGAGTGCTTTCGGTCGCGGTGTGCGTGTCGAGGTCGACGTTTCCGCGAAGACGGAAAACGTGCCCGCGAATAGCGCGAATAAACGCGAATGAAAGGCAGTAAGCCAAAGCGTTCAAGACGCCGTCGACGTGATTGTCGCTGACCTGCATGGCTTCCTCATTCGCGGCTATTCGCGCCATTCGCGGGCAATTCTTCTTGCTCTCTGCCTTTCTCGACTTCCATTCCACTTCAACCTCTTGCGTCGACGCCATGCCCACCCTCACCGATCGCCGGCACGACTGGAAGTTCGTGCTCGAACTCTATCGCCTCGACCCCGACGGGGAGGACGGCGAGCAGATTGCCAACGCGAAGGTGAAGAGCGACTTCGACCCGATTGTCGAGGCCGCGCGGTTTGAACTCCTCAAACGCGATCCGCGTCCCTTCATGCAGATCGGCGCCGAGCCGGCGTGCGTCGAACCGGTGTGGCACGAGCTTCTTGGCGAGCCCTACGTCGAGTCGATCCGGGTGGTTGTCTCCCCGCACGACGCCTCACCGGCCGAGTGCCTCGCGCCGACAGCGTTTTTCCGAGTCCACGCCGAAGCGGCCGCCGCGAAACTCATCAGCGAAGGGGTCCTCGATCCCGAGGAGAAGTTTCGTTACCTCGTGACGGCCTACGCTCGCGACACCGATGTCATCGCGAAACAGCCCGCGTTTACCATCGAGCCGGTGGCGCAGGACCTGCATCTTGAACCGAAATCGCTGACGGATCTGTTCCATCGCTCGCGGCCGATGGGCCCGGTCCGCGACGACGAGGTGCCCGTCTTCGTCCCTCAGTTCATCCTTGATGAGTGCTGCGAACGGCTTCACGCGACGGGAGCGGCCGAAACCGGCGGGATTCTGCTCGGTCAGCTCGCTTTCGATCCCGAGAGCCACCGGCTCTTTCTCGAAGTGACGGCCCAGATTCCCGCCCAGCACACGCAGCAGGAACTGACGAGCCTCACATTCACACCCGAAACGTGGTCGGCGGTCGATGCGGCGATCCGGCTGCGCGGCTCCGACGAGATGCAGCTTGGCTGGTGGCACACGCACCCCGCCCGCGAGTGGTGCAAGAATTGTCCCGAGGAGAACCGTCGCGTCTGTAAACGGTCGGGAGAGTTCTTCTCTTCGGATGACGCGGCTCTGCACCGCACCGTCTTTCCGCGGGCGTACAGTGTCGGCCTGGTCATCAGCGACAGCTATGCGAGCGGCCTGACGTTCCCGATGTTCGGCTGGAACCGTGGACTGGTCGAGCAGCGCGGATTTCACGTGTTGCGCGACTGAAAGTAGCCCTCAAGCTCCGCTTGAGGTTAAGCCGTCGGGGGCGAGATCTTCGAAGTCTCACTCGACATGACAGAGCGATGCCGAACTTGCCGTCGCCAATGACTGCTGCGGCGGTGCGACTGAGCAGGCCAAACGCCGCGAAGCCTTAACCTCATGCGGAGCACGAGGGCTACAATTCGGGCATCCAGATCGCTGACTTTGCCTGGGGTGAATTCATGCGGGGCACTCGCCGTGCCTTCAATCGCACGTAGGGGGCGATGAACCGTCCGCGATGGCCAAAATGCCCCGGCGGGGCGGATTCATCGGCGCGGTAAGGTTCCCGTAGATCTTCCAGCACGAAGCCGCTACGGCAGAGGTCGCCGACGAGCTGGTCCCAGCGGTGAAGGTATTCGGTCGCTCCGGGCTCGCGATACGATGTGTCTTCCACGCGCGGGAGGGGGCCGCGCTGGTAGTACTCGATGCCGACCACATAACGGTCGTGCGGGTCGCGGTGCGAGATCTGCAGGCACGTCGGCGCCTTGTGCTGGCTGATGTAGAGGCCGCCGTCCCGCAACACTCGTCCGACCTCGCGATAGACCTTGCCGATGTCGGGGACGTAGCACGTGCTGACCGGCTGATGGGCGATGTCGAAACTCTCGTCGCGGAGCATGGAAAGGTCATCCATTGAACCCTCGACGGTGCGAACGGTCAGGCGTCGCCGCGCCGCCTCCTGCTCGTCGATCCGCAGCATCTCCGGGCTGAGGTCCACCACCGTCACGTTCGCTCCGGCAGCGGCATAGAGAATCGCCTGCCAACCACCCCCCGAAGCCAGGCACAAGACGTTCAGCCCCTGCACGGTGGCGGGAAGCCAACCGCGTCCGTCAAGCGAGGCGAGCGGCTGCCGGCACTCTTCGTCGGTCGCGACCTTGGTGAAGCGGCTGCGTGACTCGGCCAGCCGATTCCAGGCGGCCCGATTCTGATCGCGGTATGACATGAGTCTCGAGACGGAGGGACGCGGACGGGGTGAGCGCGCGGGGAAAGCTCGCGACCGGCAGATGCGTCAGGAAGACGATTCTTCCGGATGACCTTCCTCTCCACGCTTCCATCCCCTAAGTTCAGCGCATTGCGGGGGGCAGGCGAATTCCCAATAATACCGCCGATCAACCCCCTCGCCGATCGAGCGAAGCCACGCGACGCACGAATTCCCGCAACGCGTTCCAACCATCGAAGGAGCATCACCCATGCCGACTTTCAAGGACAACTCCGAATCCATCGGCCGAACGCCGCTGGTGAAGATCAATCGCATCGCCGCCGGGCTGCCTGCCACGATTCTCGCGAAGATCGAAGGCCGCAACCCGGCCTACAGCGTGAAGTGCCGCATCGGCGCCGCGATGATCTGGGACGCCGAAAAGACCGGCAAGTTGAAGCCTGGGATGTCGGTCGTCGAGCCGACGAGCGGCAACACCGGCATCGCCCTGGCCTACGTGTGTGCGGCACGGGGATATCCGCTGACGCTGACGATGCCTGAGACGATGTCCATTGAGCGCCGGATGATGCTTAAGGCCTTCGGTGCGACTCTCATCCTGACGCCGGGGGCTGAAGGGATGAAGGGCGCGATCGCCAAGGCGGAAGAGCTTTCGAAGCAGCCGGGCTGGTTCATGCCTCAGCAGTTCAAAAATCCCGCGAATCCCGAGATCCACTTCAAGACGACCGGCCCCGAGATCTGGGAAGACACCGGAGGGAAGATCGACATCTTCGTGTCGGGCGTCGGCACGGGAGGGACGATCACCGGCGTCAGCCGCTATCTCAAGCATGAGAAGAAGCACCCGGTGAAGTCGATCGCCGTCGAGCCGGCGACGAGCCCGGTCCTCTCGGGCGGTGCTCCCGGACGGCACCGCATCCAGGGGCTCGGGGCGGGCTTCAAGCCCGATATCCTGGATATGTCGCTGGTCGACGAAGTCGTCCAGGTGACCGACGACGAGTCATTCGCGATGGCGCCGCGGCTCGCAAAAGAAGAAGGCATCATCAGCGGCATCAGCTGCGGGGCGGCGATGGCGGCGGCCCTCAAGGTTGCGGCGCGGCCCGAAAGCGCAGGCAAGACGATCGTTGTGATCCTCCCCGACAGCGGCGAACGCTATCTGTCGACCCCGTTGTTCGAATACGCCAAGGAATAGTCGTTCGCTCTCCTGCGAAGCTGATGAGCAAAGGCAGGGCCACGGAAACGACGGATGGAACGGAGTGACGCGGAGCGCAGTCGGGCGAGCCGTGCCTTTCCGTCCCATCCGTCAATTCTGTGGCCCTGTCGCTTTCTTGATCGTCGGATCGCAGCTCAATCCAGCTGGAACTGCGCCAGGTATTCGTCGATGGGGTGGTCGACGCGTTGCGGTTGTTCTTCTTTGAGGAGCACGCAACGTTCGAGGACGAGCACGTCCATGTTGGTCGCCATGAAGCAACGGTAGGCATGCTCTGGCGTGCAGACGATCGGCTCGCCGCGGACGTTGAAGCTGGTGTTGATGATGACGGGCGAGCCCGTCCGCTCGGCGAACTTCTGGAGCAAGAGGTGATACCGCCCGTGGCGATCGGCATCGACCGTCTGGACGCGGGCCGAATAGTCGACGTGGGTGATGGCGGGAACGTCCGAGCGGATCACCTTGAGCTTGTCGAGTCCCTGGAGGCCCGCCATCGCGGCGTCTCCGTTGGTTCGTTTCTCTTCACGAACCGGTGCGACAAGGAGCATGTAGGGGCTCTGCTCGCGCGGTCGCGTTTCGAAGAACTCGTCGACGCGGTCTTCCAGGACCGACGGGGCGAACGGGCGGAACGACTCGCGGAACTTGATCTTGAGGTTCATGACCGACTGCATCTGCCGGCTGCGGGCGTCGCCGAGGATGCTTCGCGAACCGAGGGCCCGCGGTCCGAACTCCATTCTCCCCTGGAGCCAGCCGATGACCTTCTCGCTGGCCATCAGGTCGGCGACGCAGGCACAGAGTTCCTCGTCGGTATCGAAGCAGCGGTACTTCGCTCCCTGTGCATCGAGGAACGTGCGGATCTCGGCGTCACTGAATCGAGGCCCGAGGAGCGATCCGCGCTGGCTGTCGCGCGGCGAGACGGTGCGGGGCTTCTCGAGAAGCTGGTGCCAGATGAAGAGCGCGACGCCGAGGGCCCCCCCGGCATCGCCGGCGGCCGGCTGGATCCAGAGATCCTCGAATGGCCCTTCGCGAAGGATGCGGCCATTCGCCACGCAGTTGAGCGCGACCCCTCCCGCCAGGCAGAGCTTCGACATCCCGGTCTGGCGGTGAACGTGACGCGCCATCCGCAGCATGATCTCTTCTGTGACGGCCTGGATCGACGCCGCAATGTCCATCTCGCGTTGGGTGAGGGGAGACTCGGGTTTTCTCGGCGGGCCGCCGAACAACTGGTGGAAGCGGGCCGACGTCATCGTCAGGCCCTGGCAGTAATTGAAGCAGCTCATGTCCATGCGGAATGAGCCGTCCTCCTTCAAATCGATCACGCGCTGAAGGATCAGGTCGGCGTATTTCGGCTCGCCATAAGGGGCGAGCCCCATCAGCTTGTACTCGCCCGAGTTGACCTTGAACCCGCAATAGTAGGTGAAGGCCGAGTAAAGCATCCCCAGCGAGTGCGGGAAGCGAAGCTCATGCGTCAGCTGGATGCGGTTGCCGCGGCCCGTGCCGAAGCTGGCAGTCGCCCATTCACCGACGCCGTCGACCGTCAGGATGGCCGCCTCTTCGAACGGGGACGGAAAAAACGCGCTCGCCGCATGCGACTCGTGATGTTCGGTGAAGACATACCGCTTCTTGTAGGCCCCTCGAAGGCCGCGGTTCATCTCGCGGGGGAGGTGCAGCTTCTGCCGCAGCCATTGCGGGATGGCTTTCAGGAATGATGAGAATCCGGCCGGGGCGTACGACAGATAGGTTTCAAGGAGCCGGCCGAACTTCAGAACCGGTTTGTCGTAGAAGCCGACGTAATCGATCTGGCCGGGTTCGATGCCAGCTTCACGGAGGCAGTAGTCGACGGCATTCGTGGGAAAGTCCGGATCGTGCTTCCTGCGCGTGAAGCGTTCTTCCTGAGCGGCCGCGACGATTGTTCCATCGACGACCAGCGCGGCGGCAGAGTCGTGATAGAAGGCCGAAATGCCGAGAATGGCCGTCATGGAGCGGTGCTGAAATGAGAAATGCGTCCGAGGCGGGACGCTCGATTGTCACCCTAGCATGAGGCGGCGGGCGCGTCGATCATGGCAGCCGCGGACTGCGTCCGTTCCCTATAATGCACTGCCTGCGACGGTGTCTGTCGGAGGGCGTCCTGGTTCGCTCCTTGTGCTCCGCTCGATGATTTTTCAGATCCCCTCTCTGTCCGCGCTGCGGCTGCTGCTTTCGTCCCCGGCGATCATCGAGCGGGCCTCCGCGCCGGCGGAATATGTGATCACTGAGGATGGAATACTTCACGTGCGTGCGGGCGGCCGAACTTCGGCCATCCTCGCGCGAGAGCTCGCTCCTTATGGTGTGGGGATCGAGAAGGGAAATGAACTCCCTGCCGGCCCCGCACGAACCGTCCCATGCTGGTGGCAGATCCTGCCGCTGGAGCGGTGCGAGGTCTCGGCAACCGGACTCGCCACCCGGGCCATTCTGTTTGAACTGCTGCACTCCGCTGACGTCGCTCGAATCTCTACGGAGATCCTGCGACTCGGGAACGACCGGCAAAGCGTGGCGCGGATCACCCTGCCTCCAGGCGAGCGAACGTTCCTGCGAGTGGACGGGCCGCCCTACTACGCGGTGCTGCAGGCGGTCGACGCCGAAGATGTGACGGCATATGCCGAGTGTTCTCCCGGCGTCTGGACAAAGCTGGGATGGACTCATCCGATGGCCGAACGCATCGTCCCGGCGGCGGGTGAGATGATGCTGTTGTCGCCTCCCGCGGAATGGATGGCCCTGTCGATCCCCGAGTTCACAGATCTCTACGACGTCGCGACGATCATGCTACCCTCCGCCGCCCAGCGGACAACCGTTGCGGAGGTGGAGCGGTTTCCAGTGCCGTTGCGACTACAGCATGTCGGGGGAGACGACCCGGCGGAATTGTGGGTGCTGCGGGAACGGGGAATCGAGCAACTGGAGAGTTTTGTCGCATCATCGGACGACGAGTTGCTTTCCCGGCTGGCTTTCGCGGTCGTCGAGGATTCGGAGGGCAGATCGGTGCTGGTTCGCACGCGACCCGGCTGCGGGTCGCCCCCCGTGCTGGTGTTCGAGGGGCTTGCGCTACGCACGTACCTCAAGCTCGGCCATCTGTTCGTTCCATGCGGGATGCGGGTGCATCCGCCGTTGCGGCGCGATGTCCTGCAGCGACTCCTGGCCGATGATCCCGAGCAGATCAGCTGGCTCGAACCCATGGGCTCGAATCTGTTCCGCACGCGACACGTCGCGGACGCGGCCTTCCGGCCGCTGTCCGACTGGGTCGAGTATGTTCTCGACCATGATCGCGAATCGCTGAAAGCATGGAGCGACTCGTTTCAATTTGAGTTTGACGGGTACGTCGTCGAAGATCCCACACCGTGCGAGCGATCGAGCCGGGGGGCGACCGAAGGCGTGGAGCAAGAAGCAGCGCCGGAGCAGGTCTCGCCGGAAGTGACGGAAACCGTCAGTCCCGTGTCGCAACCGTCGGCGCTCCCCGCAACGTCCCGTGTGTCGCCTGTCCAAACTCCCGTTCTTGACATGCAGCCGGTTCCAGTCATCGACCAGACCGCGGCCGCCACCGAGCTCCGGGCTCTCGAAGAGGAGTTTCTGCATTCCGAGGGTGGGTTCGATGCTCCGACTCGAACGTCCCTCTGGAGTCGCATGGCACGGCTCCATGCCCTTCTCGAAGCGCCGGCGGATTCGTCGGCCTGCTGGCAGGCCGCTCTCTGGATGGCGGATCGCCCCTCGGCAGACGACGTGGCCGAATGGCGGCGGACCGTGATGCGTCTCGCCGATCTCGATCCGAGTCATCCTCCGAGTGCCCGGCAATTGCTCGCGATTACCGGCGAGTCGATGCCCGCTCCGTCTCGCACGCTTCTTCTTGCGGCCGCGCTGATGGAAGCCGAAATTTCCGGCGCGCAGCTACCCTGCGAATTGAAGCCGCTCGTGCGGTGCCTTGAACATCATGACGGTCTACTGCCGATCCGTGCGGCGTGGATGGCGTGGCGTTCGGCGGCGGCTCTCATGGGTGGCGATCAACTCGCCCTGGCCCGCGCTCGCGACCGGCTCCTCGAGAGGCTGCATCGTCAGGGGTTGAGCCCGCAACTCGATCTCCCTTCATTTCTTGGCGTGTCGGGACGACGTTCCGGCCCACGCTCGCAGCGGGTCCGCTCGACGCTGCTCGAACTCGCAACCGAGGCCCGGCACTGGCTGGCACGAGAGACAAAGGCCGCCAACGCCGGCGTCTTCAAGCTCGATCCCAATGCCCGTTCCGCCGCGTATGCCGATCTGCAATTCGCCTGGGGTCTCGCCAGGGTCGGCGAGCTCGACTCGTCTCGGGCGCTTCAGGAATCGGCCAGGGCAGCCCTTGCCGACGGCGACGCCGTGCACCACTGGCTGCTGGAAGCCTTTGACGCCCGCATCGAATCCGCTGGTCGAGGGCAAACCGGAAATGCGCTCCCCGACGCCCTGCTGACCCGACTGGAGACCGACCCGTTGCGGGACCTCACGGTCGGTTCTCACCGCATCAAGGGAGTCTTTCTGATCGACCAGTTCCGTCGCCAGTCACGCATTCTCGAGCCGGCTGAAACGGTCGATGCGTTCCGGTGGGGCCGGTCGGAAAGCGCTGATCTTCTGGTGCGAAGTGTCGCGGCACTTGCGGCGATCGGCGACGCTGAGCAACGCGTCGCCACGGCAAGGCAGCACCTGGCAAGCGTCCTGGATCCGGCGACGGCTGCTCCTTCGCGATGGGGAGCCTTCCGCGGTCTCCTCGACCTGGCGACGCATCTGGGATCGGCATTCGCCTCTGAACTTCTGCCACACACGATCGTCCTGCTGGAGTTGGCCCCCGATGCCTCGCAGGAAATCGCCGCCCTCGAAAAGGGCCTCGCGGCGGCGACTCATTTTGATCAACTGCAGTTCGTGCATCCGTTTGTCGAGCGGACGCTGTCGCGGTTCGAACGACTGCTCACGACGAAGCGGAACCCTCAGGACCTTGCCCCGCTGGCGTCCTTACTTGGACAAAGCACGCAAGCTCTACGACGACTTGGCCTGCACGACCAGGCACGCGAGCTGGCCCACAGGGCGGCCGAGCAGATTGCCGCCGCCGAGGAACGGTCCGAACGCGAGGCACAGTCCGGGCAGAAGCTGAAGCGGGCCCCTGACGAGCCGGCGACAACGGTCGAGCGGCAGATCGTCTCGCTCGTGCTGCTGCTGCGGTTCGTTCCGTCGTTCGTGCACTTCGGCGAGTCGGATAGTATCCAGTCATTGCTCCATCGTGCGGAGGCGATCCTGTTCCCTTCCGCGCCTGGTGACGGCGGAGCACGTCCCGTTTACCGTCAGCTGTTGCTGAGGACATGGTGCGAAGCGGCGGCGGCGCTGGATGTCGATCTTGCGGCGCCTCGGCTGTCACGCGTGTTCCGGGAGTTCCGCGGCGTGCATCGCCCCTCTTCGACCGATACGCACTACTCGGCGGCGCTGCTTTCGGTGATCGATGCGGTCGTTCTGGCGATGACGCGTGAAGACCTCGCGGTCGACCCGGCGCTGCGGAGTCTGCTGGACGATGCCGAGTTCGTCGTTCGACGCCGGATTCATGACGATGTGCGGCGCGCGGGATTGAGGCATTGAGGGATTCGCGCTCTTCCGTCTCGCTTCCGTTTCCCCTCTTCCCATCCCTCTGTCCGCATTGCCTTATCCCCCCATCCTCCTGCTTCCGGTCGCTCTTTACCAATTCCGCCCTCTCGGATAATGTCCCGCGGCTTGGATGCTGCGTGCACGGAGGTGCGGCATGTCGGGGTGCGTTACCACGCCACGGAAGGCGGCGGCGCTCGTTGCGTCGCTGGCGATCGCCTTCTGCGCGGGGTGCGGCGCCGGCAAAGGCCTCAAGGACCTCGACGGCAAGGATTCTCCGTCGGCGCGCATTGATGGGGGTTCCGACGGTTCGTCTGGCGGTCGAAATTCTGGGACGATCCGGATTGCGTCCTTCAATATCCAGGTTTTCGGCGAAGCAAAGATAAACAATCGTCGTAACGCGGACCGGCTGGCCGAGATCATCCGGCAGTTCGACGTCGTCGCGATTCAGGAGATCCGTGCAAAAGCACAGGACTTCCTGCCGACGTTCGTCGACGTCGTGAACGCCGATGGATCGCGGTATGACTCAGTCAGTGGGCCGCGGCTTGGCCGCAGCTCCAGCAAAGAGCAATACGGCTTCCTGTTCGATACCCGGCGGATCGAGATCGCCCGGCGGGGCGTCTACACGGTGGAAGACCCGCAGGATTTTCTACACCGCGAGCCCCTCGTCGCACGATTCCGCGTGCGGGGCCCGACATCGCGTGAAGCGTTCACCTTCACGCTCATCAACATCCATACCGACCCGGACGAGACCGTCGACGAGCTGAACGTGCTCGATGACGTCTTCCGGGTCGTGCAGGACGACGGGACTGGCGAGGATGACGTCATCGTGCTCGGCGATCTGAACGTCGATGACCGCAAGCTGGGACAACTGGGGCAGGTTCCCGGAATTACCTGGGTGTTTGCGGGCCAGAAGACGAACACGCGTCAGACGCAGCAGTACGACAATATCCTGTTCGACCGCCGCGCGACGACCGAGTTCACTGGCAACGCGGGAGTCTATGACTTCCGTCGCGAGATGGGCTTGAGCCTGGAACAGGCATTGGATCTTTCGGACCACTTCCCCGTGTGGGCGGAGTTCCATGCGCGCGAAGGGGCCTCGGACCGCGTGGTGGACGAGCCCCGCAACGTGCGGACGCGGTAGCCGGTGTCAGTGGAAGATGTAGCCTTCCTCGCCGTGCTGGCTGACGTCGAGCCCGATGATTTCATCGTCCTGAGTGACCCGCAGGCCGATCGTCGCGTCGATGATCTTCAGCAGAATGACGGTGCCGACGACGGCCAGGGCGGCTGTCGCCGCCACGGCAATGATCTGATTCATGAGCTGCGTCGCGTTTCCTTCGAGCAGCCCCTGGCCCTTCGGATGGCCGTTGATGGCACGCGTGGCGAAAACCCCGGTCAGGATCGCGCCGAGAGTTCCTCCGACACCGTGCACGCCGAAGGCGTCGAGCGAGTCGTCGTACTTGAACTTCGACTTGAGTGTCGTGCAGGCGAAGAAGCAGACGAATCCGGCCGTGAAGCCGAGCACGATTCCGGCGAGTGGGGTGACAATGCCGCTGGCGGGCGTGATGCAGACGAGCCCCGCCACCGCACCGGAGCACGCTCCCAGAATGCTGGGCTTCTTGCGGGTGACCCACTCGGCAATCGACCACGCAATCGTTCCCCCCGCGGCGGCGAGGTGCGTCGCAACAAACGCATTCGCCGCAAGGGCGTCGGCCACCAGCGCACTGCCCGCGTTGAATCCGAACCAGCCCACCCACAGCAGCCCCGCCCCGATGAAGGTGTAGGTAAGGTTGTGCGGCGGCATCGGCTCCTGATTGAACCCCAGCCGCTTGCCGAGCAGCAGACAGCAGATGAGCGCGGAAATTCCCGAACTGATGTGAACCACGGTGCCGCCGGCGAAGTCGAATGCGGGGAAACGGGCCTCGGCGTTCAAAGAATTGAAAATCCCCTTCGCCGACCAGACCCAATGGGCCACGGGGCAGTAGATCAGCGTCCCCCACAGGAGTGAGAAGAGGACCATCGCGCTGAACTTCATGCGTTCGGCGAACGCCCCGCAGATCAGTCCCGGAGTGATGATGAAGAACATCATCTGAAAGACCATGTGGACCGATCGCGGGATCGGTCCTTCCATCGGAACGTAAGCGACGTTCTTCACCGTTTCCATCACGGTCTTCCCGTCGACCGGCTTGGGGATCTCCTTGCCTTCCGGGCCGATCCATTCGGGGATGACTTGCCTCAGCAGGACATAGTCGCCGCCACCGACGAATCCGCCCGCCACATCCGTTCCAAAAGCAAGGCTGTAACCCCACAGGGCCCAGACGACGGACATCATTCCCATGAGAAAGATGCACTGCATCATCACGCCCAGGATGTTCTTCTTGCGGACGAGTCCGCCATAGAACAGGGCGAGGCCCGGCGCCGTCATCATCAGGACGAGGGCCGAGCAGACGAGCATCCACGCGGTGTCCGCCGGCCTGAGGCCGTTGGCGACGATCGCCGGCTTTGCAACTTCCTCGGAGGGCGGGGCGCTCTCCTCGGCCCAGGCCGCGGCGCCCATGGCCAGGCAGGCCATTCCCATCACCAGGGGAAAAACCACACGACGCAAGAAGGTGGGCGACATTCGTGTCCTCGACGGCATAAGCGCTGATGCGATGCATGCGCGACTGGAATCGCCGCAGCAGCCCGCAATGGGTCAGCATCGTATCGAGGAATCGAACGTCGGCAATCCTGCCCAAGGCGAGCGACGGCTCCAATCGTCAGCACATGGTCGTCCTTCGCTTCTCCAAGGACGACCATCAGTGGTGCTGCGATGCCCGCTCGCGGTGGCGGCGGAAGGCGTCGGTGCGTTCGGTGCGGGTGCGGTCGAAGAGGTAGCGATAGAGCTTCTCTTCCGCCGCCGACATCTGGACCCGACGGCGATCCATGGCGGTGCGGGCGGTGTGGAGAGCCCGCTCGAGACTCCACTCGTCGATCGAGCGCGCTCCTTTGACGCACGAGAAGGACGGCACGTGCTTGGGCATCATCTCGCCGCCGTTCACCAGCAGGCTCATGATGCCGATGCTGGAGCCGGTGTTGAACAGGCTGGCCAGCGTGGTCTTGGTGTGGTCGCCGATGAAGCAGCCGACCTTCATCCGGCCGGTCGGAATCATCTCGCCCGCCAGGGGAACGCTGACCGGCGAGTAATCGCTCTTGAGGTCGCTCGACGTCGAGAGGGCCGCAATGTTGACCCACGGGCACACATAGCTGTGTCCCAGGAAGCCTTCGTGGTACTTGTTGACGTAGCCATGCAGGATCGAGCATTCGACTTCGCCGCCGACACGGCAGACGGGGCCGATGGTCGTTCCTTCGCGAACGTTGGCGCGGAACAGTTGCGAGCCCTTGCCGACATAGCAAGGCCCTTCAAGACGCGTGAATGGCTGGATCACGGCCCCTGCATCGATCGCAATGGGGCCGCGGCGGGCGTCGAGCACGACAAACGGATCGAGAACGGCCGTGGGATCGACCCACACATCGGCCCGCGGTCCTTGAATCGCCACTTCGGGGCCGATTTCATTCTGCGACGGGCTGAACCGCTGCAGCTGGAAGTCGCGGATGAGCTGGGCCGCGTTGTGCTCGATGAGGTCCCAGGGATAGTTCAACAGCACGCCGCGGGCCTGGACGATCTTCCGGCTGCGGGCGATCTGCGGGAGGATGTCATCCCAGTTGTCTTCGGTGATCAGCGGAACTTCCATCGGGTCGAGCGTCAGCGCGACAACCGTTCCATCGACGACCGCCGCTTCGTCCGGCTTCAGTGCGGCGAGAGCCGAGGCGGTCGGAATCCAGCGTCCGTTGAGAACGAGCGTCCGCTCGCGCGAGAGCCAGAGGATGTCGTTGACGTGCGCCTCGGGCTCGCTGGCGCGGTAAGTGCCTGCCAGGTAATTGCGGAGAAATGCTCCCCACTCGGTCACGCCAAGCTGCCGCAGCACGCGTTCGCGCAGGGAGAACTGCCCGCAGATCAGCTCGAACACCGGCCGCGTCAGGGCAACCGGAGTGAAGTTGGCGGCTCCACGGTCTTCGAAAAATGCGACGCGCATGAAGGTCTTTCCGTGGTTAGGCTTCCAGCCCGTCTCTCCGACCCGAGCTTCCGCGACTCGATCTGCCGCTTGCAAATGACTCGGCGAGAAGTCAGATTCGCTCTATCGATGAGATCGAATGGCTGCGGTTTGGAACTTGAACAGGGGACGGCGCCCAAGGAGATTCGACCGGCCGTCCGCGACTCAGGACGACGTGCGGACTCATCCGACTCTGATCGTGGCGCGGGTTATAACTCCGGTGCGGAAATTGACGGAAGGCCAGTTTGCGCCATCGGCCAAGTCAACCCAGACTGCCTGCGGTGCGCCGAGCGATTATCCGACCGTGGAGGCCGGATGTTCGCAGAGTCTTGAATACTGGTCACCGGGCGGGAACGCCGGTGGTCGGAAGGTAAATCGAGGAGCGACCGGCTCCGGCGCGACGGAACGAGTCGGAAATTCCGAGTACGGTCTCGGCCGAACCGAGAAGCAGATACCCGTCGCTGCGGAGCATCCGCGCCTGGCGGTCGAGGATTTCCTTCTTCGTCTCCTGCTGGAAGTAGATCAGCACATTCCGGCAGAAGATGACGTCGAACTGGCCCAGGCGGCTGAAGTCGTCGAGCAGATTGAGCTGCTGATAGTTGACCCCGTCGCGAAGGTCCTTCTTCACCTGCCAGCCCTTCGGCGTCTGTTCGAAATACTTCATCAGGTACTGAATCGGCAGACCGCGCTGCACTTCGAACTGCGTGTAGACCCCTTCCTTCGCCCGGTCGAGCGCCGCACGGCACAGGTCGGTCGCGATGAATTCGATCCGCCAGTTCGCCAACTGCGGGAAGTGCTCGCGAATCGTCATCAGGATCGTGTAGGGTTCCTGCCCGGTCGAGGCTGCCGCACACCAGAATCGCAGACGCTGGCTGGTTTTCCGGGCTTCGATCAGCGCGGGGAGAATATTCTGCTTGAGGTCGTCGAACGGCGTCTTGTCGCGGAAGAAGGATGTCTCGTTCGTCGTCATGGCCTCGGTGACGGCGGACGCGAGCTTCGGATCGCGCTTCTTGCGAAGGTTCGCGACCAACTCGGATACGTCGGCCATGCCGCTGCTCTGTGCAAGCGGGATGAGCCGGGCTTCCAGCAGGTATTCCTTACCCGGACCGAGGGCGAGCCCCGACGATTCGAGCAGGAAGGCCGACAGGTAATCGTAATCGGCGGGAGTCATACCCGGCTGACCTCCGGTGTGCAGACGCGTTGAATCGCCCGGGCGATCCCTGACAGCGGAATAACTTCGTGAGCCAGGTTTTCGCGAACCACCGCTCCCGGCATGCCCCACACGACGCTGGTCGCTTCGTCCTGCGCGATGATGTAGCCGCCCCGCTCGTGGATGGCCCGCGTCCCTTCGATGCCGTCGTCCCCCATGCCGGTCAGCATCACGGCCACGGCCGACTTTCCGTACCAGTCGGCAACCGACCGGAACAGCGGGTTGACGGAAGGCCGGCAGAAGTGCTCGGGCGGGTTCTGATTCAGCGTAGTGATCATGCGGTCGTTGCGCTTTTCGATGGCGACATGAAAGCCGCCCGGCGCGACGTAAGTGTGTCCCCGCTCGATCGGCTGGCCGTCCTTCGCCTCGGCGCATGGCCGGCCTCCGTCCCGCTCGAGATGCTTCGCGAGCATCGGAGTGAACATCGGCGGCATGTGCTGGACAATGAGGATTGGCAGCGCGAAGTCTCGCGGCAGTGACTTCAGCACTTCCTGCAGGGCATTCGGTCCGCCCGTGCTCGAACCGATGACGACGATTTGCGGGGGGACCGCGGCGCGGATCGGTTTGGGCGGCGCGACGGGTCGGACGAAGGCCGGAGCAGGGGCGGAGTGTCTTGCGTTCCCCAGCGCTTTCACCAGCGGCACCAGTTCACGGACCAGTTCATCGATGCTTTCGGCGGTGTTGCGGGCTTCCGGCTTGGCGATGCATCCCGCCGCACCGAGGGCCAGCGCTTCGACCGTCGTCTGCGCCCCTTTCGTCGTCAGGCTGCTTGCCATGATGACGCGGACGCGCGGGAATTCCTTCTGGAGATGCCGTAGCGTGGTCAGCCCATCCATGACGGGCATTTCGACGTCCGTCACCACGACATCGACCGAGTGACGACGCAACCAGGTCAGGGCCAGATCACCGTGCATGGCGGTTCCCGCCACGGCGATTTCAGGGTCCGATTCCAGCGCCCGTGTCAGCAGCCCTCGAACGACTGCCGAGTCGTCGACGACCAATACGCGAATTCGTTCCGGACTCACAGGACGCCGACCCCTTCCAGCTTTTCACGGACAATCTCTTCCGTGAAAGGCTTCATGATGTATTCATTGGCGCCGGCGCTCATCGCTTCGACGATCCGCGGCATTTCATTCTCGGTCGTGCACATCACGACTGCGGGCTGCGTCTCGAGCGGCTCGCGCCGCAGGGCCTTCAAGAACGACAATCCGTCCATGACGGGCATGTTCCAGTCGAGAAGCACCGCGTCGACTCGCTTCATCGCCCGCACAATACCCAGCGCCTGCTCGCCATTTTCCGCTTCAGTCGTTTCAAACCCAAGCGAACTCGCGACCTTGCGCATGAAAGCGCGGACGGCCCGAGAATCGTCGACCAGCAAGATTTTCTTCATGGAACAACCCTGGCGTTCGAACAAGACGCCCCTCGTTAGGATCACCCATGGCAGATTGGGCGACTCCCCAAACGTAGCTCAGAAAAGTCGGACAACGTGCGAAAAGGCAACGGTTTTGAATCGGCGACACTTGGTACGGTCGGCGCGACCGGTGCGACCGGACGGCAGGGAGGATGGAGAGATTGAGGGATGGAGAGATTGAGAGACAGAAACCCCGATTGCCGTGCCGTGTTTGCTTCTCTCCACCCCTCTGTCTCTCCATCCCTCAATCCTCCTCAGTGGCTCCCGCCCCGCGCGCGGCGCATAATATCGGCCGCCTTTGATGCCTCCGCCCCGTCCGCTCTCGGGAGACGAATGCCATGTCGAGCCTGTCACGCCGCGACTTCTTCCACTCCGCTGCGGCGGCAACCGCCGTCACGGCCGCCACGCTCGGCTTCGAGCAGGTGGCGAAGGCTTCCGCGAGCGAGCGGGTGCGCGTCGCTCATGTGGCGACCGGCGGGCGGGCGGCGAGCCTGGTATCGTCGTTCTCGGCGAACAAGGAAGTGGAAATTGTCGCGGTGTGCGACCTCGACCCCTCGCGGCTGGAAAAGGCCGTGGCCACGATCGAAAAGGTGACGGGAAAGAAACCGCGTATCGAAAAGGATTACCGCAAGCTGATCGACGCGAAGGATATCGATGCGGTGGTCGTCGGCACCCCGGACCACTGGCACGCTCTGCCGACGATTCTCGCCTGCATGAACGGCAAGGATGTGTACGTCGAGAAGCCGGACGGGCACAACATCGAGGAAGGCCGCCGCATGGTGGCGACCGCGAAGAAGCACAATCGAATCATTCAGATGGGAACTCAGAACCGCAGCGCCCAGCGGATGTTCGACGCCATCGAATACATTCGCAGCGGGGCGCTCGGCAAGTGCCTCTTCGCCAAGGCCTGGGAAAGCTCGAAGCAGGGCTCGATCGGTCGTCCGGCCGATAGCGATCCGCCCCCCGGCATCGACTATGACCTTTGGCTCGGCTCCGCGCCGAAGCGGCCCTTCAACGTCCGCCGCTTCCACGGCCACTGGCGGTGGTTCTACGACTATGGGACCGGCGACCTCGGCAACGATGGCGTCCACCGCCTCGACATGGCCCGCTGGGCGTTGAGCGCGGCGGTCGAAGCCCAGGGGGAAGCCCCGCTCGGCATGCCGACGGTCATCTCGGCGGTTGGAGGCAAGTGGTATTTCGACGACATGCAGGAATGGCCCGACAGCCTTCAGGTCACCTACCAGTATCCCGGAACGACGCCGAAGATCCTGACGTACGAGATGCGGGTGTGGGCTCCCTACAGTTACCTCGGCGAGTCGGAGGGGGCGGCCGTCTTCGGGGACAAGGGATACATCATCATCGGCAATCAGAGGTGGCGCGCGTTCGGACCGAACAACAAGGATGTGCAGTCGGGATCGGGCGACTACGGCGATGCGGCCCACGTGCAGAACTTCATCGACTGCGTGAAGTCGCGGAAGCGCCCCAACGCCGATCTCGAGACGGTCGGTCATCCGTCGTCGGTCCTGTGCCATGCGGGAAATGTGGCCTCGCGTCTCGGAAGGACCATCAAGCTCGACCCCGTGACCGAGACATTCATCGATGACAAGGAAGCCAACGAACTCCGCACGCGGCCCGAGTACCGCAAGCCCTACGAGCTCCCGAACGTTTGACGGCAGGCGGCCGGTCGGCGAATCTGAAAGTCGGCCTCATGCTCCGCATGAGGTTGAGCCATCGTGACGCTCGGGCGGGAAGAACGGCAACGCGGCCTTGCGGGCATGGCTTGACCTTCGGCGGGGCCAGAGGGCGACATTGGCGACGACACCGTCCAGTCCATGGCTCCATCGAGTTGGCTGAGATGATCTCACCCCGTCAGGAGAACTATTCCCCTTCAAGCTCGATGACCAAACCGTGTCGGAGGGGGTGGGGTCGATTTTCGATCATGCTGGTGATGTCTGTCGGACTCGCCAGCAGTCACGCGTCCGCCCAATCCTCTGATGCTCCGGTCGATTTCAGCCGCCAGATTCAGCCGATCCTCGCGCGGCAATGTTTCAGCTGCCACGGCCCCGGACATCAGGAAGCGGGACTGAAGCTCAACCGCCGCGAAAGCGCGGTGGAGAAGCTCGACTCGGGTAAGCACGCCATCGTCGCCGGTCAGCCCGACGAGAGCGAACTTCTGCGGCGCCTGCTCTCAACGGACGAAGGAGAACGGATGCCGCCGTCCGGCAAGCCGGTCTCCCCGCAGAACATCGAACTCATCCGCAAATGGATCGCCCAGGGAGCGAAGTGGGACGAGCACTATGCCTTCACGCCGCTCAAGAGCATCGAACCGCCAAAGGTTGATGACCCCGAATGGTCCCGTAATCCCATCGATACCTTCGTCTATTCGAAACTTCAGGCGAACGGGCTGAAGCCGTCGCCTCCGGCCGATCGCGTCGCCCTGCTGCGCCGTGCCACCTACGATCTGACAGGCCTTCCCCCGTCACCAGCGGAAGTCGAATCGTTTCTGAAGAATGATTCGTCCCAAGCCTATGAAGAACTCATCGATCGCCTGCTGGCATCCGAGCACTACGGCGAGCGGTGGGGGCGCCACTGGCTCGATCTCGTGCGCTTCGCCGAGTCGAACAGTTACGAACGCGACGGCGTCAAACCGAATGCCTGGCGATACCGTGATTACGTCATCCGTTCGTTCAACGCCGACAAGCCGTACGACCGCTTTGTGCTCGAGCAACTCGCGGGAGACGAACTTCCCGACCGCACCCCCGAGACGCTCATCGCGGCCGGCTTTCTGCGGCTGGGCGTATGGCAGGACGAGCCGGTCGATGCGGTGCAGTCGTATTACGACGAGATGGACGACGTCGTGACGACGGTCTCGCAGGCCTTCCTGGGGCTGACGGTCAACTGCGCCCGCTGCCACGATCACAAGATCGACCCGATGCTCCAGGCGGACTATTACAAGATCCTCGCCTTCTTCCACGACGTCCCCAGCTACGCCTCACGCGGCGACGAGCGAACCAACAGCCAGATTGATATTTCCTCTGAAGCCGTCAACGCCGCACACAATGAAGTCGATCGGGCCCGGCGAGAGCTTCGCGACCGCATGGAGCCGATCGAAAAGCGGGGCATCGTCAAGATGTCGGCCGAGGACCAGCGGAAGACCGAAGGACGTGAGCGTGAGAAGGTTCTCAATGCGAAGTTGAAGGAATTCCTGACCGCAGAGGACTGGAAAGCCTATGCCGAACTGAAGAAGTCGTGGGATGAACTCGCCGCTCGTCCGCTTCCTCCGCGCGAGTCGGCCATGACGGTCGCGCGGCACGTCATTCCGCCTCCCGAGACGTTCATCTTTGGACGCGGCAACCCGCACAGCCGCGGCGAGAAGGTCCAACCCGGCTATCCCGGCCTCTTTGAATCGGCCGATCCGAAGTTTCCCGAACTGACGAAGGAATCGAAGGTCGCCGGCCGCCGCACCGAATTCGCCCGCTGGATCACGTCGCCCGAAAACCGCCTGACGCCGCGCGTCCTCGCCAATCGCGTCTGGCAGTTCCACTTCGGACGGGGAATTGTGCGCTCGCCCAACAACTTCGGCCTGCTTGGCGAACCGGCCACGCATCCGCAGTTGCTGGACTGGCTCGCGGTCCAGCTGCGCGATGGTCTCCACGGCGATCGCAGGATCGCGTGGCGGCTGAAACCGCTGCACCGCCAGATCATGCTGTCGAAGACGTACCAGATGTCGTCCAGGGCGAATGCGGAGGGGCTCGCGAAGGATCCGCGGAACGACCTCTTCTGGCGGTTCGACATGCGACGGCTGAGCGCGGAGGAGATTCGCGACTCGGTGTATGCGGTGACGGGGAAGCTTAGCCCCAAGATGTACGGTCCGGGGACATTCCCTGAGATTTCGCCCGAGGTGCTGGCCGGGCAGTCGGTCCCCGGGCAGGGCTGGGGCAAGTCATCCCCTGAAGAGGCGGCGCGGCGTGCGGTCTACATCCATGTGAAGCGGTCGCTCGTCACGCCGATGCTGTCGGCATTCGACTTCCCCGACACCGACACCACTTGTGAAGCCCGATTCACCACGACGCAGCCCGCGCAGGCTCTCGGCCTGATGAACGGCAAGTTCTTCCAGGAACGCTCGGCCGAACTCGCCGACCGATTGCGTCGGGAAGCGGGGACCGAGCCTGCTCGGCAGGTGGAGCTCGCTTATCGGCTCGCGCTTCAGCGGCCGATCGACAAGGCGCAGGTGGCCCGCGGTGTGAACCTGCTGAAGACGCTCCGCACCAAGCACAACCTTGATGAGGCGCGGGCGCTCAATACCTTCTGCCTCGCCGTCCTCAACCTCAACGAGTTCGTCTACCTCGACTGAAGGGGTGACGACCGCCCGCTATGGCGCATTACCGGCGGGTGTTCCGCTTCGTAGCCTGGCCTTCCAAGGCCGGGCGCGAGGTTTTGTCCG